>NZ_CP013002.1:930000-1256022 GCF_001414055.1 Caulobacter henricii
AGCAAACCCGGGGAACTGAAACATCTCAGTACCCGGAGGAAAGGACATCAACCGAGACTCCCGTAGTAGTGGCGAGCGAACCGGGACCAGGCCAGTGCTGTCGTGACATAAAGCTGAACGACTTGGAAAGGTCGGCCATAGTGGGTGATAGCCCCGTAAGCGTCAAATAGCGACAGACTCGAGTAGGGCGGGACACGTGAAATCCTGTCTGAACATGGGGGGACCACCCTCCAAGCCTAAGTACTCCTCAATGACCGATAGTGAACAAGTACCGTGAGGGAAAGGTGAAAAGCACCCCGACAAGGGGAGTGAAACAGATCCTGAAATCGGAAGCCTACAAGCAGTCGGAGCCACCGCGCGTGGTGACGGCGTACCTTTTGTATAATGGGTCAGCGACTTCATGTGCCGTGCAAGCTTAAGCCGTTAGGTGTAGGCGCAGCGAAAGCGAGTCTGAATAGGGCGAATAAGTACGTCGCATGACGACCCGAAACCAGGTGATCTATCCATGAGCAGGTTGAAGGTAAGGTAACACTTACTGGAGGACCGAACCGGTGAATGTTGAAAAATTCTCGGATGACTTGTGGATAGGGGTGAAAGGCCAATCAAACCTGGACATAGCTGGTTCTCCGCGAAAACTATTTAGGTAGTGCCTCGGACGTATTCCTTGGGGGGTAGAGCACTGAATGGATGCGGGGGGAGCGATCTCTACCAATTCTAATCAAACTCCGAATACCCAAGAGAACTATCCGGGAGACACACGGCGGGTGCTAACGTCCGTCGTGAAAAGGGAAACAACCCTAACCATCATCTAAGGCCCCCAAGTTCTGGCTAAGTGGGAAACGATGTGGGTTTGCTTTGACAACCAGGATGTTGGCTTAGAAGCAGCCATCATTTAAAGAAAGCGTAACAGCTCACTGGTCAAGCGAACCTGCGCGGAAAATGTAACGGGGCTCAAGCCAGACGCCGAAGGTATGGGTGTGCGTAAGCACGCGGTAGCGGAGCGTTCCGTAAGCCGGTGAAGGTGAGGCGTGAGCCTTGCTGGAGGTATCGGAAGTGAGAATGCTGACATGAGTAGCGATAAAGAGTGTGAGAGACACTCTCGCCGAAAGCCCAAGGGTTCCTGCGTAAAGCTAATCTGCGCAGGGTTAGTCGGCCCCTAAGGCGAGGCCGAAAGGCGTAGTCGATGGGAATCAGGTGAATATTCCTGAACCAGTTGGAAGTGACGGATCTGGTAAATTGTCTAGGCTTATTGGATTGCTCTGGGCAGTGAACAGGTCCCTGGAAATAACTCCAACGGAGACCGTACCCGAAACCGACACAGGTGGGCAGGTAGAGTATACCAAGGCGCTTGAGAGAACTATGCTGAAGGAACTCGGCAAATTGCACGCGTAACTTCGGGATAAGCGTGACTCTTATTTGGGCAACCAGATAAGAGTGGCACAGGCCAGGGGGTAGCGACTGTTTATCAAAAACACAGGGCTCTGCGAAGCCGTAAGGCGACGTATAGGGTCTGACGCCTGCCCGGTGCCTGAAGGTTAAAGGGAGTTGTGCAAGCAGCGAACTGAAGCCCAGGTAAACGGCGGCCGTAACTATAACGGTCCTAAGGTAGCGAAATTCCTTGTCGGGTAAGTTCCGACCTGCACGAATGGCGTAACGACTTCCCCACTGTCTCCAGCATAGGCTCAGCGAAATTGAATTCCCCGTGAAGATGCGGGGTTCCCGCGGTCAGACGGAAAGACCCTATGAACCTTTACTGCAGCTTCGCCTTGGCGTTAGCAACAACATGTGTAGGATAGGTGGGAGGCTATGAAACTTGGGCGCCAGTTCGAGTGGAGCCATCCTTGAAATACCACCCTTATTGTTGTTGACGTCTAACCGCGGCCCGTTATCCGGGTCCGGGACATGGCGTGGCGGGCAGTTTGACTGGGGCGGTCGCCTCCCAAAGTGTAACGGAGGCGCGCGATGGTGGGCTCAGACCGGTCGGAAATCGGTCGTCGAGTGCAATGGCATAAGCCCGCCTGACTGCGAGACTGACAAGTCGAGCAGAGACGAAAGTCGGCCATAGTGATCCGGTGGTCCTGCGTGGAAGGGCCATCGCTCAACGAATAAAAGGTACTCTAGGGATAACAGGCTGATTTTGCCCAAGAGTCCATATCGACGGCAAAGTTTGGCACCTCGATGTCGGCTCATCACATCCTGGGGCTGGAGCAGGTCCCAAGGGTTCGGCTGTTCGCCGATTAAAGTGGTACGTGAGCTGGGTTCAGAACGTCGTGAGACAGTTTGGTCCCTATCTGCCGTGGGTGTACGAGACTTGAGAGGATCTGTCCCTAGTACGAGAGGACCGGGATGGACACACCTCTGGTGGACCTGTCATGGCGCCAGCTGTGCAGCAGGGTAGCTAAGTGTGGACTAGATAACCGCTGAAAGCATCTAAGCGGGAAACTAACCTCAAAACAAGGTCTCGCTGAGAGCCGTGGAAGACCACCACGTTGATAGGCCAGGTGTGGAAGCGCTGTGAGGCGTGTAGCTTACTGGTACTAATAGCTCGATAGGCTTGATCGTTCTTCAGCCAAACCTATGCAAACGCTCTTTGTAGCTAAACATTCGATGTCTTCTTCAACTTGATATAACCAGTGCTCAAAACTACGAGCACTGCATGCATCCTTTTTGCTGACCTGGTGGCTATGCCGGGGGTTCCCCACCCGATCCCATTCCGAACTCGGTCGTTAAGTCCCCCTGGGCCAATGGTACTTCGTCTCAAGGCGCGGGAGAGTAGGTCGCCGCCAGGTCCGCTAAAAGGATGCACTTCAAGTCAATCAAAGTCCAAATCCCTACCTTGCGATCAAATCACTACCCTCTTCGCCGCGGGGTGGAGCAGCCCGGTAGCTCGTCAGGCTCATAACCTGAAGGTCACAGGTTCAAATCCTGTCCCCGCACCCAAGATCGCTCATTTGGGCTTGTCTCTAGCTCGAGTTGGGTCATCATCGACCCAAGCTGAAGCTGTGTTTCCGGTTGCAGATCGCGCCGGAAGCGAAAATTTCTGCATTTACCGCATCGTTCTTCGAGAATCTCCGTTCAAATCCCATGGCGCGATCCTTTGATTTGCGTCATGAGATGCTATGGAAGGCGCGGGTCGGCAACTGGCCCACGAAAGAGGTTTTTGAGGATAAGATGGCGAACGGTGTCGTTAAGTGGTTCAACCCGGCCAAGGGCTTTGGCTTCATTCAGCCCGAGGACGGCGGCCAGGACGTGTTCGTCCACATCGCCGCGGTTGAACGCTCGGGCCTGGCTGGCCTGAACGAAGGCGACCAGGTCGCCTATGAACTCGAAGAAGATCGCCGCTCGGGCAAGACCTCGGCCGGCAACCTGCGCGTCACCGGCCAGGGCGCGGCCCCGGCGGCTCCGCGTCGCCCGGCCGCTCGCGGCTTCGACTCGCCGCGCGGTGGCTATGATGCCCCCCGCGGTGGCGGCTACGGTGGTGGCGGCGGCGGCGGTGGCGGCGAAGCCGGCACAGGCGTCGTGAAGTGGTTCAACACCACCAAGGGCTTCGGCTTCATCCAGCCCGACAACGGCGGTGGCGATGTGTTCGTGCACATTTCGGCTGTCGAGCGTGCTGGTCTGCGCGGCCTGAACGAAGGTCAGCAGGTCGGCTACGAATTGGAGCAGGACCGCCGCTCGGGCAAGACCTCGGCCGGTAATCTCCGGATCCTCTAAGGACATCGAGCCCGGCAGGCTGCGCACGGCGCGTTCTGCCTCAAGCTCTCTCCGAACAAGGGCCCCGGCGTTGGCCACTGACATCCGCAAGGGTGCTGGTGGCTGACGTCGGGGCCTTTTTTCGTCTGAACGCCTGCCGGCTTTCCGCCCTGATGGCGTCATCAGGCCCGTTCTGCACCCGGGCTGGGTCGAGATGCCAGGACCGCATCGCCCCATCACCCGTGTCAGGCGGTTCAGACTGCGCCCTAACCGTTCGCGGCGCGCTCGGCCGCGGCCTGATTGACCGCCAGGGCCGTGATATTGACGATGCCCCGGGCCGTCACGCTCGGCGTCAGCACGTGCAGCGGACGGCTCATGCCGAGCAGGACCGGACCGACCAGCAGGCCTTCGGTCGCCGCGCTGAGCAGGGTCAGGGCAATATTGGCGGCATCCAGGGTCGGCATGACCAGGAGATTGGCAGAGCCCTTGAGCGCACTGTCATGCACCAGGCGATCCCGCAGGGCCTGGGAGAGGGCGGCATCGGCATGCATTTCGCCATCGACTTCGAGCTCGGGCGCCTGCTCCCGGACAATGGCCAGGGCATCGCGCATCTTGCGGGCGGTCGGTGAGTTGCTTGCCCCGAAGCTGGAGTGGGACAGCAGGGCGGCCTTGGGGGTCAGGCCGAAACGCCGAACCGATTCCGCCGCCAGCAGGGTCATTTCGGCCACCTGCTCGGCGGTCGGATCAACATTGACGTGGGTGTCGCAGAAGAACAGCGTGCCCCTGTCGAGAATCAGGGCCGAGAGGGCATAGATCCGGTCGACATTTTCCTGCTTGGGAATGATCGGCAGGACATAGGTCATGTGCTGCCACCAGTCGCCCGAGCCGCCGACCAGGGCAGCGTCTACATGGCCGGCCTGCAGCAGCATCGAGGCCGACACGGTCCTGCGATTGGTCACCCGGCGCTCGGCGGCCAGGGGCGGGATGCCGCGACGGCTGACCAGGCCCTGATAGCGATCGACCAGCGGCGCAAACAGCGCCGTGTCGGCGGCAGGATCGAGAATCTCGACGCGATTGTCGAAATCGAGGCGCAGGCCCATGTCGGTGGCCTTGGCGATGATCGCCTCACGACGACCGATCAGCACCGGCTGGGCCAGGCCTTCGTCCAGAACGGTCTGGACAGCGCGCAGCACGCGCTCATCCTCGGCCTCGGCATAGGCCACCCGAATGGTCGAAGCCTTGGTCGCCTTGCGGGCCCGCTCGAAGACCGGTCGCATCAGCTGGCCGGAGCGATAGACGAACAGCTCCAGTTCCTGCCGGTAGAGGTCGAAATCGGCGATCGGACGGGTGGCGACCCCGGAGTCCATGGCGGCCCGAGCGACGGCCGGGGCGATCTGCAGGATCAGGCGCGGGTCGAAAGGCTTGGGAATGATGTACTGCGGCCCGAACATCGGCGCGATACCGCCATAGGCACTGGCCACGACTTCGGAGGCCGCGGCCCGGGCCAGCTCGGCTATGGCCTCGACGGCCGCGACCTTCATGGCCTCATTGATTTCCGAGGCCCCGACATCCAGGGCACCCCGGAAGATGAAGGGGAAACACAGGACATTATTGACCTGGTTGGGATAGTCGCTGCGGCCGGTGGCCATGATCGCGTCAGGGCGGGCGGCGACGACCAGTTCCGGCAGGATCTCCGGCTCGGGATTGGCCATGGCCAGGATCAGGGGATTGGGGGCCAGCAGCGGCAGCCATTCGGGCTTGAAGACGCGCGGGGCGGACAGGCCCAGGAAGATGTCGGCCCCGGCCAGCACTTCTGACAGGGTGCGGGCGTCGGTATGGCGGGCATAACGGGCCATGTTGTCGAGCATGTCGGGATCACGGCCCGCATGCACCACGCCCTTGATGTCCGTCAGGGTCACGTTCTCGACGGGCAGTCCCATCGAGACCAGAAGATCGACACAGGCCAGGGCCGCAGCCCCGGCGCCTGACGTCACCAGCTTGACGTCCTTCAGGGCCTTGCCCTGGACGAGCAGGGCATTGCGAACGGCGGCGGCGCAGACGATGGCGGTACCGTGCTGGTCGTCATGAAAGACCGGGATCTTCATCCGCTCGCGCAGCTTGCGCTCGATGATGAAGCATTCCGGGGCCTTGATGTCCTCCAGATTGATGCCGCCGAAGGTGGGCTCCAGAGCCGCGACCACTTCGATGAACTTGTCGGGATCTTCCGCGTCGACCTCGATGTCGAAGACGTCGATGCCGGCGAACTTCTTGAACAGGACGGCCTTGCCTTCCATGACCGGCTTGGAGGCGAGGGGACCGATATTGCCCAGGCCGAGGACGGCCGTGCCGTTGGAGATGACCGCCACCAGATTGCCGCGGGCCGTATAGTCACGGGCCTTGTCGGGATCAGCCGCGATCGCTTCGCAGGGTGCGGCGACGCCGGGGGAATAGGCCAGGCCGAGGTCGCGCTGGGTGGCCATGCGCTTGGTGGCTTCGATCGCCAGTTTTCCGGGCCGCGGCAGACGGTGATAGTCCAGAGCGGCTTTGCGGAAATCCTCGTCCATCGTGTTCCTCTTGGCGTCTGCGCGGAGCATCTGGGCGCGACCCGTCTTGTTTGCGGGCCGTCCGGGTCTTGCTACCGGGGTTGCGCCGGCATTGCCAACCCTATGCGCGAGATGGGGCGGTTTTCTGCAATAGCGGTAACTTTCAACGGTTTGAACGCGGGCTCTGGTAAGTAATAAATCTATTATATAATGCCTCTCTGGCGAGCACTGACCGCATGGTTCCTCAGCGGCCGGGCCGGGCTTGTCCGGTTCCGCCCTGAAGCTCTGGACAGGGCGCGCGGGCGGGCCGAGCATCGGCAGCGCGCAAGAGAGGGCAGGGCATGACCGGACTGACGACCCATATCCTCGACCAGGCGTCCGGCCGCCCGGCGGCCGGGGTTCTGGTCCGGGTGTCGCGCCGCCAGGGCGAGGTGCCCATGCCTCTGGCCGAGGTCCGCACGGACCAGGACGGTCGGGCGCGCCTCATCGCGTTCGAAGACCTGACGGTCGGCGGCTATCGCCTCGAGTTTTCCATCGGTGCCCATTTCGCCGCGACAGGCGCAGCGGTGACGACCCCGCCCTTCCTCGACGTGGTCGTGATCGATTTCGCCGTTTCGAACACCGACCAGCACTGGCATGTGCCCCTGCTGGTCTCGCCCTATGGCTATTCGACCTATCGGGGCAGCTGATGGGCGAGCCCGAGAGTCAGGCGACGATCCGCTTTCTCCTGAACGGCCAGGTCCAGGTGGTCCGGGATGTGGATCCGACCCGCACCGTGCTGGAGCACCTGCGCGGCGATCTGCGGCGGACCGGCAGCAAGGAAGGCTGCGCGGAAGGCGACTGTGGCTCCTGCACGGTCCTAGTCGGCGAGCCGGACGGCGAGACGGTCAGCTGGCGCGCGGTCAACAGCTGCATCCAGTTCCTGCCCATGCTGCACGGCAAGGCACTGGTGACGGTCGAGGGCCTGGCGAAGGACGGCGGGCTGCATCCCGTGCAACAGGCTATGGTGGACCAGCACGGCTCACAGTGCGGCTTCTGCACGCCGGGTATCGTCATGTCGCTCTACGCCAAGGCGGTGTCGGCCAAGGGCACCAACGCGCCATCGGCCGAGGTGCTGGCAGGTAACCTGTGCCGCTGCACCGGCTATGGTCCGATCCTCGAGGTCGCCAGGGCGGTCGAAGCGGAGGCCGCGCCGGTGGTCGATCTGTCCGCCGTGGGCGACGGGACCCTGCTGGACCTGTCGTACGACGATCCTGTCCAGGGCGTGACCCGGCGCTGGCTGGCACCGCGCTCGCTGGACCAGTTGGCGGCAGCCTTCGTCGCTCATCCCGACGCAACGATCATCGCCGGTGCCACCGATGTAGGCCTGTGGGTCACCAAGCTTCGCCGGCCGTTGAAGACCCTGATCGACATCGGCCAGGTCGCCGAGCTGAAGCGGATCGAGCCTCGCGAGAGCGGTGTCTGGATCGGGGCGGGCGTCCGCTATGTTGATGCCATGGCGACGCTGGGGGGGCTCTATCCGGAGCTGGGCGCGATGATGCGACGGCTCGGATCGACCCAGGTGCGCAACAGCGGCACCCTCGGCGGCAACATCGCCAACGGTTCGCCGATCGGCGACATGCCGCCAGCCCTGATCGCGGCTGGCGCGACCCTGGTGCTGAACCAGGGCGGTGAGCGGCGGCAGATCCCGCTGGAGGCCTTCTTCCTCGATTATGGCCAGCAGGACAGACGGCCCGGCGAGTTTGTCGAGGCGGTGATCGTGCCGACGCCCGCGCCCGAGCTGGTCTTCAAGGTTTTCAAGCTCTCCAAGCGGTTCGACCAGGACATTTCGGCGGTCTGCGGTGCCTTTGCCCTGAGGATGGACGGCGGTGTCGTGACCTCGGCCCGGATCGCCTTCGGTGGCATGGCCGGCACGCCCCGGCGGGCGAGCGGCTGCGAGGCGGCCCTGATCGGCCAGCCGTGGTCCGAGGCCACGATCGAGGCCGCCATGGCTGCCCTCGATGGCGACTATGCGCCGCTCAGCGACATGCGGGCCTCGGCGGCCTATCGGTCGCTGGCGGCCAGGAACATGCTGCGCAAGGTCTTCATCGAGACCAGCTCGCCGGACCTCGTCACCCGTGTCGAGCCGGAGAGCGCCCATGGCTGACGCCTCTGCATCCGCGCCGATCAAACCCTTTCAGGGTGTCCACGCCTCGCTGCCGCATGACAGCGCCGTGCGTCATGTCGCCGGCACGGCCATCTATATCGATGACCTGGCCGAGCCGGCCGGCATGCTGCATGTCCATATCGGACTGAGCGCCAGGGCCCATGCCCGGATCACCGCGATGGACCTGTCGGCCGTGAGGTCCGCGCCGGGCGTGGTGCTGGTCCTGACCGCGGACGAAATTCCCGGCGAGAATGATGTCAGCCCGGTGATCCACGACGACAAGCTGTTCGCCACCGACACCGTGACCTATGTCGGCCAGAGCCTGTTCGCCGTGGCCGCGACCTCGCTGGCCGCCGCCCGCGCGGCCGCCGCCCGGGCTGTGGTGACCTATGAGGATCTGCCGGCCGCGATCGATATCGCCGCCGCGCGAACGACAGGCCTGACCCTGGAAAACAGCCAGCGCATGGCGCGCGGTGATGCGGCCGCCGTCCTGACGGCCTCGCCCCGCCGGTTGCAGGGCCGGTTCGTTATCGGTGGCCAGGACCACTTCTATCTCGAGGGGCAGATCGCCCTGGCAACCCCGGGAGAGACCGGCGAGGTCCACGTCTGGTCATCCACCCAGCATCCCAGCGAAGTGCAGCATCTGGTGGCTCGCGTGCTGGATCTGCCGCAAAGCGCCGTAACGGTCGAGGTGCGCCGGATGGGCGGCGGATTCGGCGGCAAGGAGACCCAGGCCTCGCTCTTTGCTGCAGCGGCCGCCCTGGTGGCCGTGAAGACCGGCCGTGCGGCCAAGTGCCGTCCCGACCGTGATGAAGACATGATCATGACCGGCAAGCGGCATGATTTCGAGATCGCCTATGATGTCGGCTTCGGCGATGACGGCGTCCTGAGCGGGATTGCCCTGGACCTGGCCTCGCGTTGCGGTGCGACCACCGACCTGTCGATGGCCATCAACGACCGGGCCATGTTCCATGCCGACAACTGCTATTTCCTGCCGGCGGTCGAGATCGTGTCGCACCGGTTCCGCACCCACACCGTCTCCAATACGGCCTTTCGGGGGTTTGGCGGTCCGCAGGGCATGATCGCCATCGAGCGGGTCATGGACGCGGTGGCCCAGGCCACGGGTCTTGATCCGCTGGAGGTGCGCCGCCGCAATCTCTATGGCGAGCCCGGCCGTGACCTGACGCCCTATCACCAGACCGTTGAGGACAATGTCGCGCCTCAGCTGTTGGCCGAACTGGCAGCGTCCTGCGACTACGAGGCCCGCCAGCGCCAGATCGACGCATTCAATGCCGCCAGCCCGATCCTCAAAAAGGGCCTGGCCCTGACGCCGGTCAAGTTCGGCATCTCGTTCACGACCACTCATCTGAACCAGGCCGGGGCCCTGATCCATCTCTATGCCGACGGTTCGATCCTGCTGAACCATGGCGGCACTGAAATGGGCCAGGGGCTGTTCACCAAGGTGGCCCAGATCGTCGCCGAGGCTTTCCAGGTCGATATCGCGCGGGTCCGCTCGACCTCGACCGTGACCGACAAGGTGCCCAATACCTCGGCCACGGCGGCCTCTTCGGGGACGGACCTGAACGGCATGGCGGCGCTCGATGCTGCCAATACGATCAAGGCCCGCCTGGTTGAGTTCGCCGCGAAAAAATGGGCCTGCGCCGAGGCCGAGGTTGCCTTTACCCGGCAAGGGCTCAAGGCCGGCGATGCGCTGATCCCGTTCGAAGACCTTTGCCGCCAGGCCTATCTGGCGCGGGTCTCGCTGTCCTCCACCGGCTTCTACGCCACGCCCAAGATTCACTATGACCGCGCCACCCATAGCGGCCGCCCCTTCTACTACTTCGCCTATGGCGCGGCCTGCAGCGAAGTGATCATCGATACCCTGAGCGGCGAGATGAAGGTGACGCGGGTCGACATCCTTCATGATGTCGGCCAGTCGCTGAACCCGGCTCTCGACCTGGGCCAGATCGAGGGCGGCTTCATTCAGGGCATGGGCTGGCTGACTACCGAGGAGCTGGTGTTTGATCGTGAAGGGCGGCTGCGAACCCACGCGCCCTCGACCTACAAGATTCCGACGATCGGCGACCGACCGGCCCAGATGGACATCCGGCTGTGGGCGGCCGGCCGCAATGTCGAGGCCACCGTCCACCGCTCCAAGGCCGTGGGCGAGCCGCCCCTGATGCTGGCGATCTCGGTGTTTTCGGCCATTACCCGAGCGGTGGCCAGCGTGGCGGACCACAGGGTCATGCCGCGCCTGGACGCCCCGGCGACGCCCGAAGCCATCCTGATGGCGGTCGAGGATGTGAAGCGGCGGGCGGCAGCCCATGGCTAACTGGGCACGCGCCGCCCTGGCGCGGATCGATGACAATGACGCCGCGGCCCTGGTCACCGTCCTGGCCACCGAGGGCTCGGCCCCGCGTGAGGCGGGCACCAAGATGGTCGTCTGGCAGGGCGGCCAGTCCGGCACGATCGGTGGCGGCAATCTGGAACACCAGGCGGCCACCCAGGCCCGCAGGATGCTGAGCGAATCCCAGGCCAGCTTCGCGATCCAGGACTATCCGCTGGGTCCGCTGCTGGCCCAGTGCTGCGGCGGGCGCGTGCGGCTGCTGATCGAGCGGGTCGAGGCGGCCAGTCGCGACTGGCTGACCGACGCCGCCCGCCGCATGGATGCAGCCCAGCCGTTCGAGCTTCGAACGCGCTTTGATCCCGGTCTGCTGGTCAAGACCATCGTTGCGATTGGCTCGGTTTCCGAGGGGCCGATCGTCAGCTTCGCGGGCGGGCAGGCCTCGGCCCGGGGCGTGCGGCCCGACGTCGGCGACCAGCTTGTCGAGCGCAACGAAGCCCCGCGACCGCCGTTGTTGCTGTTCGGGGCCGGCCATGTCGGACAGGCCGTCGCCCTGGCCTTCGCGCCCCTGCCGTTCCGTCTCTCCTGGTTCGACAGCCGGCCCGAGGCTGCCGACCATGCGGGGGTCACGCGGCTGGATCCGGACGGCATGGCGGAGGCTGCCCGGACGGCCGGCGGACAGGCCTTTGGCCTGATCATGACCCATGACCATAGCCTGGACTATGCCCTGGCCTCGGCCGGACTGGCGGGCGGCGGCTTTGCCTATCTGGGCCTGATCGGCTCACGGACCAAGCGCGCCCGGTTCCTCAACCGCTTGCGTGCGGACGGCTTTTCGGACGCCGCGCTGACCCGTCTGACCTGTCCGATCGGCCTGCCGCACCTGAAGAGCAAGGCCCCGGAGGTGATCGCGGTTTCGGTGGCCGCCGACCTGCTGATGCGCCTGGAGGCGGCCCGCGTTTCCAATGACGAGGACCTGCCCCGTGCAAGCGTTTAGGGCGTCGATCCTGCATCTGCTGGGCGATCCGACGACCAGTGACGAGGCGGTCGCCTTCCATGCCGACGGCCTGCTGCTGGTCGAGGACGGCCATGTGGTGGCCTGCGGTGACCATGACGCCCTGCGCGACCTGCTCGGCGATACGCCGGTCGAGGACTTGAGCGGCAAGCTGATTACGCCTGGCTTCATCGACACCCATATCCATTTCCCGCAGGTCGACATCATCGCAGCCCATGGGGCCCAGCTGCTGGACTGGCTGGAACAGCACACCTTTCCGGCCGAGGCCGCCTTCGCAGATCCGGCCCACGCCGCCGAAACGGCCGAGTTCTTCGTGCGCGAACTGCTGCGCAACGGCACGACCACGGCCCTGGTGTTCGGCTCGGTCCACAAGGGTTCGGTGGAGGCCCTGTTCCGGGTGGCCCAGGCCCGCGACATGCGGCTGATCGCCGGCAAGTCCCTGATGGATCGCCATGCGCCCGAGGGCCTGACCGACACGGTCGAGTCCAGCCGCGCCGACATGGAAAGCCTGATCGCCGACTGGCACGGCAAGGGACGGCTTGGCTATGCGGTCACGCCGCGCTTCGCCATCAGCTGCAGTGAGGCCCAGCTGACCATGGCCGGCGAGGTTCTCGCCGCCCATCCGGGGGTCTGGATGCAGACCCATCTCTCCGAAAACCCGCGCGAGATCGCGGAGACGGCGGCCCTGTTTCCCGAGGCCGCGGACTATCTTGATGTCTATGACCGCTTCGGCCTGCTGGGCCCGCGCTCGGTCTTCGCCCACTGCGTCCACCTGCAGGGTGAGGCGTTTCAGAGACTGGCGGACAGCGGCGGGGCGGTGGCCTTCTGTCCGACCTCGAACCTGTTTCTCGGCTCGGGCCTGTTTCCGCTGGAGACCGCCTGCGCCCATGGGGTCAAGGTCGGGATCGGCACCGATGTCGGGGCCGGCACCTCTTTCTCGATCCTCCACACCCTGGGCGAGGCCTACAAGGTCGGCCAGTTGCGCGGCTCGGCCCTGGATCCGTTCCATGCCCTTTATCTGGCGACCCTAGGTGGGGCGCGGGCCCTGGATCTGGGCGACCGGATCGGCAATCTGGCACCGGGCAAGGAGGCCGACTTCCTGGTGCTGGACCTTGCGGCTACCCCGCTGCTGGCGCGGCGTCTCGCGGGCGACCGCAGCCTTGAGAACCGGTTGTTCGCCCTGACCGTGCTCGGCGATGACCGGGTGGTGGAGCGAACCTATCTGGCCGGCGTCGAGCAGCATCGACGGTAGGGGCGGGAAGGCCTATCCTCATGACTTGCCCCCTACGGGCCGCTTCGCAGGTCAGGAGGGGGCTTGCGGCACTGGCCGAGGTTAGGCCCGCATCGTCTCGGCATAGAGCTTCAGCAGCCCAGCCTCGTCCACCGCCACGGTGACGGCCTGGATCGGCAGGTCGTCCCAGGCTGACGGCCCGAACAGTTCGCCTTCGGCCTTCTGGCAGGTCTGGCCGAGGGCGATGCCCTCGGTGACCACGCGCACCGAGCCGCGCCGTACCGAAAACAGCGACGGATCGATCACATAGGCCGCCGCCGCCGCGTCGTGCACGCAACAGCCGACCACTCCGTCTCGCTCGCCATAGAAGGCGGCATAGGGCTTGGAGATGGCGTTCAGGAACTGGCCCGCCGGGCCGGCTGACGCCTCCAGGGCATCCATATAGGTCGGCGACATTACCACCTGGGTCGTGACGTCCAGGCTGACTGCGGTCAGGGGCCAGGGGGCGGTGAAGACCTGGTCGGCGGCCTCGGGATCGTTCCAGATATTGGCTTCGGCGACCGGCGTGACATTGCCGGGCTTGCCGGCCAGGCCGAACGCCCCGCCCATGATCACCACGGCCTTCAGCAGCCGGGTGACCTCAGGGTCGGCCTGCAGGGCCAGGGCCAGGTTGGTCAGGGGGCCGACAGCGACCAGGGTCACTTCGCCGGGATACTGTCGCGCGATGTCGATGATGGCCTGATGGGCCGGCTTGGCTTCAGGCTGGGCCGGAACAAGACCTGTCAGCTCCACGTCGCCCAGACCGTTCTCGCCGTGCACGAAGGTGGGCGAGGGGTTGCGGGGGCGGGTCAGCGGCTTTTCGGTGCCCTTGTAGATCGGTGCCGTCAGGCCGAAACGCTGCTTCAGATAGAGCGCGTTGCGGGTCGTGGTCTCGATGTCGGCATTGCCGTAGATCGTGGTGATGGCCAGCAGGTCGAGGTCTGGGCTGGCCTCGATGAACAGCAGGGCCATGGCATCGTCGATGCCGGGATCAGTGTCGAAAATGATCTTGTGCGTCATGGGCAGGCTCTAGCGGTTTTCGGGCAGGGAGGCGAGGCGCTGGTCGGCCCCGGCCTGCAGGATGGAGACGTGGGCGGAGGCGATCTTCCAGCCCTCGGCGGTGCGGATCCAGGTCTGGCTTTGGCGGCCGATGCTCTCGGCCCCCTCGCGCCGGAACTCGACATGGGCGATGGCGAGGTCGGACCCGAAGGTGGTGATCTCGGTGCGGAGCCGGGTCCGCAAGGGAGAACCGCCGGCGCGCCCCTTGCGGAAAGCGGCAATGGCTTCAAAGCCATAGAGGTTTTCAGCGACCCCCAGCCGGACCGTGTGCGGCGAATTCCAGAAGGCCCCGTCGAGGGCTTCGAGGTCATTGCCCATCAGCGCGGTCTCATAGGCGTCGACCGCCGCTGTCACGGCCGCCAGGGCCACAGGATCGTTGAGGATCACGGCAGGTCTCCCGGCGGATGGGCGGCCACGACGCCCAGGCGTTGCAGGCGCAGACCCGCAGCCAGGGCCAGATCCTCGCGCCAGGCCGGTGCGATGATCTGGACGCCGATCGGCAGCTGGCCCGGACGGTTGACCGGTGCGGCCAGCACCGGCAGGCCGGCATAGCTGATCGGCTGGGTAAAGACGCCGAGGTTCTTGCGCACCGATACCCTCTGGCCGCCCATCTCCATCTCGGTCTGGCCGATCGGCGGCGCCGGGCACACCGAGGACGGGGCCAGCAGAATGTCAAACTGCGCGAAGGCGCGGCGGACCTCGTCGCGGAAGAGGGTGCGATAGCGGCGGGCGGCGTCCGCGAGGCTGGCCGGCAGCAGGGCCCCAGCCAGGAGCCGGTCACGGACCGCCGGATCAAAGTCCATCGCCGCAGAGCGCAGGTCGGCCAGGTGCAGGTGCGCAGCCTCGACCGGGGTCAGGCAGAAGGCGGCCGCCCGGGCTGCCTGGGCCCCCGGCAGGATCACGCGATCCCGGGCGTCCAGCGCCTTGGCGACGATGTCGAGTGTTTCCAGCACCTCGGGAAAGGCCCCTTGGGCAAACCAGCCGCCCAGTATCCCGACCCGCAAGGGGCCGTCGGCCAGGGCCGTGATTCTGTCCGACACCGGCTCGGCGGCGCGCGTGCAGATTGCGTCACCTTCCACGTCGGGCCCCTGCATCAGGTCATAGGCCAGGGCCAGATCCTCGACCGAGCGGGCGAAGGCACCGGCATGGTCCAGGCTCTCGACGAACGGGAAGACGCCCTGGCGCGACAGCCGGCCATAGGTGGGCTTGAGGCCAAACACCCCGCATAGGCTGGCGGGGATGCGGACCGAGCCATTGGTGTCCGAGCCCAGGGTCAGGGGCACCAGGCCCGCCGCCACGGCTGCCGCCGAACCACCTGATGATCCGCCGGCAATCCGGGTCAGGTCATGGGGATTGCGGGTCGGGCCGTCATGGGCGTTCTCGGTGACGAAGCCATAGGCGAACTCGTCCATGTTCAGCGCGCCGACCAGTATGGCCCCGGCCGCTTCCAGGCGCTGGACCAGGGTGGCGTCATGGGTTGGCGGAGCGGCCTGGCGACGGATCTTCGAGCCGGCCAGGGTCGGCAGACCCTCGATGTCGAACAGGTTCTTTACCGCGAAGGGCACCCCGGCCATGGGCCCAACCGGATCGCCGGCGGCGAGGGCGGCGTCAATCCTGTCCGCCCGGGCGAGGGCCCGGTCGGTGAGCACCGCCGTAAAGGCATTGATCGCAGCCTGGCTTTGGTCAATGCCGGCCAGGGTCGCCTCGGTCACGGCGCGGGCCGTGCGGCGACCGCTGCGGACCTGGCCGGCGATCTCGACGAGGCTGGCAAAGGTCATGGCGTGAAGGTCTCGGGGGCATCGTCGCCGGCCTCGGCCAGAGCGGTGACGAAGACCGCGGCCTGCAGGCGCAGCAGGGACAGGTTCTCGCCGATGGCCTGTAGCGTCGGCTCCGGCAGGGTCAGGTCCAGCTCCGCCGCCCGGGTCAGGGCAAAGGCGGCGACCTCGTCGTCCCTGAGGTTCAGAAAGGCATTGAGCGCCACATCGATCGCCATGGAGGGGCGCTCTCCCAAGTAAGAAAATTCTTCATATACCGGCGGCGCGCGCCGACGCTAGTCTTGCCGCAAGCCCACGCCCCGGTGCGCCGGGACGCCCACGCGCAAGACAGTTCGGCCAGCCATCGCCTGCCAGACAGGCACTGCGCCCCCCATGGTCCGCAAGCCGACACCCAGGCCTTGGCACCCGATCACATTCCGGTGCGAGATTGCCGGGTGTAATAAAGGGCTTACTTAATGCACCACCGGCTTGCTTCCACCCCCGAGACCATCCGCTTTGGCATGTTCGATGCGGCCTTCGACCCGGTCCTGACCATTGCTTCGGGCGACAGCGTCACCTTTGAGTGCGTGTCCGGCGGTGTCGAGGTAATGCCGGCACCGGGCAGCGGCCTGAGCATTCCGCCGGCCCTGCAGGCCATCCACGACGCCAGGCCCGAGCGGATCGGGCCCCACATCCTGACCGGCCCGGTGGCCATCGCCGGGGCCGAGCCGGGCGACACCCTGGAGGTGCGGATCGAGGCGGTGGAGCCCAACAACGACTGGGGCTATTGCGCCGTCCGCCCCCTGGCCGGGACCCTGCCGGAGGACTTCTCCGAACGCTATGTCAGCCATATCGCGGTCGATCGCGCGACGGGGACCTGCAAGCCCGACTGGGGGCCGACCCTGCCGCTGAAGCCGTTTTTCGGCACCATGGGCGTGGCCCCGCCGGCCCGCTATGGCCGCCTGTCCAGCCGCGAGCCGCGCGAGCACGGCGGCAATATGGACAACAAGGAGCTGGGGGCCGGCGCGACCCTGTTCCTGCCGGTCTGGGTTCCGGGCGCCAACTTCTCGGTCGGCGACGGCCATGGCCGCCAGGGCGATGGCGAGGTCTGCGTCAATGCGCTGGAGATGGGCCTGACCGGGACCTTCACCTTCGTGCTGCACAAGGCGGCCGATCTGGGCGTGGCGATCTGGCCGCGCGCCGAGACCCCGACCCACTACATCGTCATGGGCTTCCACGAGGATCTCGACCTGGCGATGAAACAGGCCCTGCGCGGCATGATCGACTTCATCACCGCCCGCTCGGCCCTGACCAGCGTCCAGGCCTACCAGTTCTGCTCCCTGGCCGTGGACTTCCGCGTCACCCAGACGGTGAATGGCGAGAAGGGCGTGCATGGCATGCTGGAGAAGGGTGTGCTTTTCTGATCCGGCCCTGTGGACGTCCATCGGGCCCGATGCCCCATAAGGCAAGATGGATGTCGATCCAGGGTGCCGGCCCTGTCCGAAGAGGTTCCCGCATGAAAAAGTCGATAGCCCTTGCGCTCTTCCTGGCCTTCGCTGCCTGTTCGCCCAAGCCGGCCAATGACAAGGCCGCGGTGCCAGCCGTGGCCAAGCCCGCGCCGGTCAGTGTCCCGGCCGGGGCCTACACGCTGGACAAGAGCCATGCGAGCCTTGTGTTCAAGCTCAGCCATCTGGGGTTTTCGAACTACACGGCCAGCTTTGGCGAGTTCGATGCCAAGCTGACCTTTGATCCGGCCAGGCCCGAGACCAGCACGCTGGAGGCCACGATCGATCCGCGCTCCCTGACGCTGCCGACGCCGCCGGCCGGGTTCAAGGACGAACTGCTCGGCCCCCAATGGCTGAACGCCAGGCAGCATCCGGCCATCACCTTCAGATCGACCAAGGTCGAGGTGACCGGCGCTGACACGGCCAAGATAACCGGCGACTTTGCCCTGAACGGCGTCACCAGGCCGGTGGTGTTGGAGGCGAAATTCAACGGTGGCTATGCCGGTCACCCGATGGATCCGAACGCCCGCATCGGCTTCTCGGCCACGGGCACCTTCAAGCGTTCGGACTTCGGCATCGCCTATGGCGTGCCCGCGCCCGGCACGACCATGGGCGTGGGCGATCAGGTGGCTGTGGCCATCGAAACCGAGTTCAG
This sequence comes from Caulobacter henricii, assembly GCF_001414055.1. Classification (GTDB taxonomy): domain Bacteria; phylum Pseudomonadota; class Alphaproteobacteria; order Caulobacterales; family Caulobacteraceae; genus Caulobacter; species Caulobacter henricii. The sequence continues at coordinate 947,982 of NZ_CP013002.1, forward strand.
CGGCCCGCCGCTGGCGGCGGCGGCGAAGTAGGGCAAAAGATCCTCCCCTTTCGGGGGAGGCGGCCCGGAGGGCCGGAGGGGGCTTGCTCGGCCAAGCTCCAAAAGGCCCCCTCAGTCGCTATGCGACAGCTCCCCCAAAGGGGGAGCATCTTTCCGTTCCTAGCGCTGTCCCGCCGTCAGATAGCCCTCGAGCACGGCCAGGGCATGGGCCAGCCGGGCCTTTCGCCACTCGGCGGTGCTCATGTCGGTGTCCAGGGTGGCCGACAGGGAATAGCCGTTGGCGAGGTGGAAGCGGCTCATGGCGGCGATGGTCACATAGATCTGGACGGGGTCGAGATCGGGGCGGAACAGGCCCTGTTTCTGGCCACTGTCGATCAGACGCTCGATGGTCCGGCGCAGCGGAAAGGCGGTCTCGGTGACGACCCGCGACTGGGCCGCGAACTTGCCGTGCATCAGGTTTTCATTGCGCAGCAGGCCCTCGAACTTCGGGTTCTTCTCGAAGTAGTTGAAGGTGAAGCGCTGCAGCGCCAGCAGGCCGTCGAGGGGCTTGTCGAAGTCGATCTTCAGCTCGGCCTCGCGGGCCCGCAGGTCGACATAGGCGGCCTCGAGAACGGCCAGGTACAGGCCCTTCTTGTCGCCGAAATAGTGGTAGAGCATGCGGATATTGCACTTGGCCGCCTTGACGATCCGCTCGATCCGGGCCCCGGCAAAGCCGGCCTGGGAGAACTCCTTGAGGGCCGCGGCGAGGATGGCCTTGCGGGTGCGCTCGGCATCGCGCTTGCGCGGGACGCGAAGGCTTTCCACGAGGTCAGGCGTGTCGAGCACGGCGGCTTCGGTCACTGAATCTTGGCTCCCTGCTTGATCCAGGCGCCCAGCTGGGCACGCTCGACGTCAGTCATGCCGGTCTCGTTGCCGAGCGGCATGCTGTTTGTGGCTACCGCACGTTCGTGAATTTTCGACGCATAGGTCCGGATGTGTTCGGGGGTGTCGAACACGGCGCCGCTGGGCGGGGCGGGGAAGCCCTTGTGGGTGGGCGTTGCGGCGTGGCAGGTCGTGCAGTGCTTCTGAACAATGGCCTCGGCGGTCGCGAACGGCACGGGCGACATCGCCGCGGCCTCTGCCTTTGGCTTGCCGCTGGCGATCACGCTGACGGCGAAGATCAGCATGGCCCCGTAGAACAGGTACTCGTGCCGGATCTGGCCCGAGTGTTTCAGGATGAAGAAGTAGCGGATCGACACCCCGCCGGCACTGATCAGGGCCAGCAGCAGCCAGGCCAGGGGATGGCCTGTCACGGCGGGATAGTGGTTGCTGATCATGATGAAGATGACCGGCAGGGTCATGTGGGTGTTGTGCACCGAGCGCTGCTTGCCCATCGCCCCCAGGCGCGGATCAACCGGGCGGCCGGCCAGCATGTCGGCGACGATCCGGCGCTGGTTGGGGATGATGATCAGGAAGACATTTCCGACCATGCAGGTGCCGATGATCGCGCCCACATGGATGAAGGCCCCGCGGTCGGTGAAGATCTGGGTCAGGGCCCAGGTCGCCGCCGTCAGGGACAGGAACCAGGCGATTCCAAACAGGCGCGGACGGTTGCCCAGGGGCGAGCGGCACAGGGCCTCATAGACCAGCAGCCCGCCGAAGATGAAGGCCAGGCCGGTGGCGATGGCGGCACCCGGGTTGAAGGCGTGTTTGGCCGTGTCGATCAGATAGACCGGGGCCCCGACATAGTAGAGCACGATCAGCAGGGCGAAGCCCGACAGCCAGGTGGTGTAGGCCTCCCATTTGAACCAGTGCAGGTGGTCGGGCATGTGCGGCGGGGCCGTCATGTACTTCTGCGAATGGTAGAAGCCGCCGCCGTGCACGGCCCACAGCTCGCCCTTCACCCCGGCCTTGGCCGGGACAGGGTCGCGCAGATTATTGTCCAGCCAGACGAAATAGAAAGACGCCCCGATCCAGGCGACACCGGCGATCACATGCAGCCAGCGCAGGCACAGGCTGGCCCAGGCAGCGAAATCATAGTCCATCAGGACCTCACCGCGTCGGTCAGGCGGAGTCTGGAGATATGGCCGATCTGGGTGATCGCTTCGGCGATTTCCTGGTCCTGATCATTCGCAAGCCGTGCCTGCATGGCGGCCAGGATCGAGGTCTTGTCGTTCAGCCGGACGGCGATGATGAACGGAAAGCCGAAACGGGCGGCATAGGCGGCGTTCAGGGTGTGGAAGCGCTCGAACTCCTCCGGAGTCAGGCGGTCCAGGCCGGCGCTGGCCTGTTCGGCATGGCTTTCGGCGGTCAGCGCCTTGGCGACCGCGGCCTTGCCGGCCAGCTCCGGGTGAGCGCGGATCAGGGCCAGCTTGTCGGCGGTGGAGGCGGCGTCCAGCACGGCCATCATGCCGGCATGCATGCCCTCCAGGCTCTCGAAAGGCCGTTCGTCCCAGGCGCGCTCAACCACCCAGGGCGAGAGCTCGAACGCAAAGCCCAAGGCGGTGGTGAAGCCGGTCCGATTCATGCTGTTGAGCAGATTCAACGAAAGGGGAGGGGCTGAGCTCATGCTGTGAGCTCCCCAAATCCCGTCATCCCGCGCCTCGTGCGCGGGACCCATGGTTCAGCTTCCACGTGAGAGCGTGATCTTCCCCGCACCTGCGACAGACAAATGGGTCCCGCGCACGAGGCGCGGGATGACGGGGGAATATTGGAAGCGCTCATTTGGAGGCCACCTCATACGGATGCGTATTCAGCCAGTGCCGGGCGATATCGATCCGCCGGGCCACCCAGACCTTGTCGTGGGCCATCACATGCTCGAGGAAGCGCCGGAGACCCAGGATCCGTCCGGGCTTGCCGACCACGCGGCAGTGCAGGCCGATGCTCATCATCTTCGGCGCGGTCTCGCCCTCGACATAGAGGGCGTCGAAGGCGTCGCGCAGATAGGTGAAAAAGTGCTCGCCGGTGTTGAAGCCCTGGGCCGCCGTGAAGCGCATGTCGTTGGCTTCCAGCGTGTAGGGCACGATCAGCTGCGGGCGGCCGTGCTGGGCGTCGTAGTAGGGCAGGTCGTCGGCATAGCTGTCGGCGTCATAGACGAAGCCGCCGTCCTGGGCGATCAGCCGCGCGGTGTTGGGGCTGGTGCGGCCCTGATACCAGCCCAGCGGTCGCTCGCCGGTCAGGCGGGTCTGGATCTCGATGGCCTTGCCGATGTGCTCCAGTTCCTTGTCGGGCGTGAAATGCTGGTAGTCGATCCAGCGATAGCCGTGGCTGGCGATTTCCCAGCCGGACTCCATCATCGCCTCGACCGCGTCGGGATGGCGCTCCATCGCCTGGGCGACGCCGAACACGGTCAGCGGCAGGCCCAGCTCGTCGAACAGCCGGCGGATGCGCCAGAACCCGGCCCGCGAGCCGTATTCGTAGAGGCTCTCCATCGACATGTTGCGCATGCCCTCGATGGGCTGGGCCCCGACCATTTCCGACAGGAAGAACTCGGAGGCGGGGTCGCCATGCAGGATCGAGCGCTCGGCGCCTTCCTCGTAGTTGAGGACGAACTGAACGGCGATCCGGGCGCCGCTAGGCCATTGGGCGTGGGGCGGGGTGGCGCCGTAGCCGATGAGGTCGCGGGGGTAGGTCATCGTGATTTCATCTGCCCCCTACGGGGGCGGACGACCGCGCAGCGGTCAGGTGGGGGCGAGTGGTCGCCACGACTGGCCCCCTCCGCGCCTTCGGCGCTCCTCCCCCGGAGGGGGAAGATGAACCTTGCCCTATCCATCACGAATACACCTTCGCCGCCGCATCGACTCCAGCCCCCGGCGTCGCCGAGAAGCCCTCCCACCGCAGCACCGCCTCCAGGGCTGCCAGGGTGGTCAGCACCGCGTGTTTGCGGGCATTGACCCCCATCGCCCCGATCCGCCAGATCTTGCCGGTCAGCGGGCCGAACGCCGTGCCGATCTCGATCTCGAATTCGGTGCGCATGCGGGCCCGCACGCGGTCGCCGTCGATGCCGGCCGGGATCCAGATGCCGGTGACGTTGGTCATCTTGTGGGCCGGGTCGCCGTAGACGCTCAAACCCATCGCCTCGACCCCGGCGACCACGGCGGCGCCGGCCGAGGCGTGGCGGGCGAAGCGGGCGTCCAGGCCCTCCTCCAGCGCGACGCGGGCGCATTCGCGGGCGGCGTAGAGCATGCTGGCCGCCTCGGTGTGGTGGTTCAGGCGCTTGTCGGACCAGTAGTCCATGATCATCGCCAGGTCGAAATAGTTGGAGGCGATGCGGCGGCCCGCGCCGCTGACCGCGCCCGCCGTGGCGATGCCACGCTCGACATGCTTGCGGCCGGCGATGTGCTCGGCGGCACGGTCGCTGATCGTGATCGGGGCCGAGCCCGACGGACCGCCCAGGCACTTCTGCAGGCCGGCGGTGACGATGTCGGCCTGCCACTGGTCCACCGGACACGGCATGCCGGCCAGGGTGGCGGTGGCGTCGACATAGAGCAGGGCGTCATGCCGGCGGCAGATCTCGCCGATGGCCTCGATCGGCTGGGCCATGGTGGTCGAGGTGTCGCCGTGCACGCAGGCCACCAGGCGCGGCTTGACCCGCGCCACGGCGTCTTCGACGGCCTGAGGATCGATGACCTTGCCCCATTCGCCCTCGACCAGGGTGACCCTGGCGTCGCAGCGCTCGGCGATCTCGGACAGCAGAAGACCAAAGCGGCCGGCATTGACCACCACCACGTCGTCGCCCGGGGCCAGCACCGAGACCAGGGCCGCCTCGATCCCGGCGCGCGAAGTGCCGTCGACCAGGAAGGTCCAGCGGTTCTGCGTCTGGAAGACCTGGCGGTACAGGGCCATGGTCTCGTTCATATAGCCGGTGAATTCCGGGTCGAACTGGCCCAGCAACTGGACGGACATGGCGCGCAGCACGCGCGGATGCACATTGATCGGGCCGGGGCCCATCAGCAGGCGGGGCGGGTGGTCGAGGTCTTTGAAAGTGTCGGTCATGTCGTCTTCGTTCTCGGGCGGCCCTCGCCCTTCGACGGGCTCAGGATGAGGGCTACGGACAGGTCCTTGAGGCAGGGCATTCGAGATCCTCACCCTGAGCCTGTCGAAGGGCGTGGATCTCGGTCCGCCAGCCTCTCCACGAACGCCAGCATCGCCTGCGCCGCCAGGGCACAATCGGCCTCGGTGACGGACTCGGCCGGATTGTGGCTGATCCCGCCCTCGCAGCGGATGAACAGCATGGCGGTGGGGCAGAGGTCGGCCATCACCATGGCGTCGTGGCCCGCCCCGCTGGGCAGGCGGCGGACGGGCAGGCCGAGGTCGCCGACGGCCGATTCCAGCAGGGCCGTGAGATCCGGATCGCAGGGACTCTCGTCCAGGGCCTGCATCAGGGTGACAGTGGCCGTCAGGCCCCGCCGCGCGGCGATGGTGTGGATCTCGGTGGTGATGGCCTCGACCGCCGCGTCGCGGGTCGCCGAGGTCTCGGCGCGGATGTCCATCGAGAATTCGACGGCGCCGGGAATGACGTTGAAGGCGCCGGGCAGGGCAGTCATGCGGCCGACCGTGCCGACCAGGTTGTCGGTCCCGGCCCGACAGATCCGCTCCAGGGCCAGGATGCACTCGGCGGCGGCGGGGCCGGGGTCCTTGCGCAGAGGCATGGGCGTGGTGCCGGCATGACCGGCCATGCCGGAGATCCGTACCATCAGCCGCTTCTGGGCCGCGATGGCGGTGACGACACCCAGGGCCAGGCCCTCGGCCTCCAGAACCGGGCCCTGCTCGATATGGGCTTCCAGAAAGGCGATGACGTCCGACGGCTTGCGGGCCGCCTCGGTGATCCGGGCCGGGTCGAGTCCGAAGGCGGTGAAGGCCTGCGCCAGGGTCACCCCCTCGGCGTCGATCATGCCCAGCACGGCGGCCGGATCCAGCGTGCCGGCCACGGCACGGCTGCAGCTCATCGAGGCGGCGAAGCGCGAGCCCTCCTCGTCGCCGAACGCGATGACCTCGAGGGCGAAGGGCAGGCGGCGGCCGGCATCGTGCAGGGCCTCGATCAGGTCTACCCCCAGCAGGATCCCCAGCGGCCCATCATAGCGTCCGCCGTTGCGGACGCTGTCGATGTGCGAGCCGATCAGCAGGGCCGGAGCGTCGGGACTGGCACCCTCATAGCGGCCGATCAGATTGCCGGCGGCGTCGCGGCGCACCGTCATGCCGGCTTCAGTGATCCACAGGCTGAGGGTGTCGAGGGCGGCGTCATGGGCGGGGCTCAGAAAGCGGCGCGTCAGCTGGCCGTCGACCTCGCTATAGGGCGGGACGCCCAGCAGGTCGCAACGCGCCTTGGCCCTGCCGCCCATGTCAAACGCCCCCGTCACGCCGGTTTGACTCCGCTCCACAGCCCCGCTTGCCGTGGCGACCTTGGTAGCGCAGGCTGGGGTCAGCCGCGCGGCCCAGGGCAGGCGCAGGGCTGCATGGCCCGGCAATGCCTCGACAGGCACCAGACCTTGCGGCCGGTGCCTGCGAATAAGTCATAAACCACTTACTTAGCGGGGCCTAGGCCTTGACGAACTTGCCGATCGCGCGGACCGAGCCGGTGGCCACGCCGGTCGGGGCACCGCCGGGGGGTTCGTCAGTCACCGCCAGGGTCGCCGTATAGGTCCCACCGCCGCGCAGGCCGGCGGGCAGGGCGATCTGGATCGGAGCGTCGGTCGGGATCATGCCCAGGGAGATGGCCTTCTGGCCCTCGGGGATGATCCACAGTTCCGGCGCCCGGCCCTCGGGCATGTCCATCGCCACCGGCGTCAGGATCAGCTTGTCGGTCGCATGGTCGAGGGTGGCGATCAGGGCCGGCTGGTTCGAGGCCGGATCATTGATCAGGGCGACCTCGGCCGCCGCCGGGGTGGCGGGCGCTATGGCCGGAACGGGGGCTGTGCGCGGGGTCATGATCAGGGCCGCGACGCTGGCCGCTGCCAAGGCCAGGGCCCCGACCGAGACGCCACGCCAGACACTGACATTGTTCCAGAGGGGCGGCTTGCTGCGTTCGCCGACCAGGCTGGCGATCCGGGGCCACAGGCCGGCGGACGGTTCCACCGCCTGGATATCGGCCGAGAGCGGGCTCAGGCGGGCTTCCCACCATTGCACGGCGCGGGCGAAGGCGGGCTCGGCGGCGATCTTGCGCCGGGCCTCGGCCCGTTCCTCGGCATCGAGCACGCCCAGGACATATTCGCCGGCCAGGGGGCGTTCGTCTTCGAGTTCGGTGACGGGGGTGTCGGTCATGCTTCGAGACACGCGCGAAGGCTGATCAGGCTGCGCCGGATCCAGCTTTTCATCGTGCCCAGGGGAACGCCGATCATCTGGGCCAGGGCATCATAGGTGACGCCTTCGAAGAAGGCGGTGCGGACGGCGCCGGCATGCTTGGGGTCCAACTGGTCCAGACAGCCGTTGAGGCGCAGGCGGTCTTCGTCGGTCTCGACCAGGGTCGAGGCGAGGGGGGCTGTATCGGGCAGGGCTTCGGCTTCCTCGACGCCCGCCATCACCCGGCCGCCGCGGGCCCGCAGCTTGTCGATCGAGCGGTTGCGGGCCATCGACACCAGCCAGGTGATCGGGCTGGCCTTTTCGGGATCAAAGCGGTCGGCCTTGTTCCAGACGGAAAGATACACATCCTGCAGCACGTCTTCCGCCTCCTCGCGGTCGTTCAAGATACGGAGGCAGACGCCAAACAGTTTCGCCGAGGTGTGGCGGTAGACGTACTTCAGGGCGTCGGAATCACGATTGGTGACGCGGGCGATGGCCCGGGAAAGCAAGGCTCTACTGGTATCGGCATCCATCGATCGGTCGTTCCTGCGGTCCTATGTCGCACGACGGTGGCATGGCACCGGAACGCGCGCAATCGTTGTCGAGGTCAGCGTGTCGCGCGCAGGGCCAGGAAGCCGACCGAGGCGGCGACGGTGGTGACAAATGTCCCCCAGCTCAGGTCGATCAGGGTGATGGTCGTGGACCAAACCTTGAGGGTCGCCTGGTTGGTCAGGTCATAGGTGGCATAGGCGCAGAAGCCGAACACGGCGGCATGGACCAGCAGCCGCTTCCAGCTGTTGTTCTCGGCAGCCGGCAGGATGGCCAGCACGAAAACGCCGGTCAGATAGATCAGATAGAAGGCCACGGCGGCCGGCAGGTTGACCGTGTCGGCCATGATCTCGCCGATCACGGGGCGATAGAGCCGCGAGGCCGACAGGGTCAGCCAGATCATGTCCAGCACCAGAAAGGCGGCGCCGGTGGCGAGGTATCCGTAAACGTAGCGCTTCATCTCAGTGCCCCTGGCTCACTGGCCGCAATCGGTAGTGGCTAACGCCCCATTCTTCGCCGCCCCGATGACCAAACAGGCCTGAGGTTGCCAGAAAGAACAAGCGCCAGCGCCGACGCCAGACGGTGGCGTGCTGTCCATAAACGCGTTCGAGCACTGGATCGATGCGCGCGCGGTTGGCGTCGAAGTTCTCCAGCCACTGATCGGCGGTACGGGCATAGTGCGCGCCGCTCCACCGCCAGTCCTGCTCGATCGTGAACAGGTCCGGAAACTGGCCGGGCAGATCATGGCTGGGCATGACGCCGCCGGTGAAGAAGTACTGGGCGATCCAGTCGGCCGGATCGTCGACATCAAAGCGGTAGGGCGCGTTCCGGTGCGTGAAGATGTGCAGGAACAGCAGGCCATCCGGCTTCAGCCAGCCGTTCACCCGGGTCAGCAGGGCGCGCCAGTTGGACATGTGCTCGAACATCTCCACCGACACCACGCGGTCGAAGCGCTGCTCAGTGGTGAAGTCGTTCATGTCGGCGGTGATCACCGTCAGGTTGCCAAGACCCAGGGCGGCGGCGCGGGCCTCGATAAAGGCGCGCTGCGAGGCGGAATTGGAGACGGAGGTGATCTGCGAGCGGGGGAAGCGGCGGGCCATCCAGAGGGACAGCGATCCCCAGCCGCAGCCCAGCTCCAGCACCGCCTGACCGTCCTGCAGATCGGCATGGGCCTCGGTTTCCAGCAGGGCGTTGGTCTCGCCCGCGGCCAGGTCACCCTTCAGGTCCGGATACAGCCCGCTGGAGTATTTCAGGTTCGGACCCAGCACGACCTCGAAGAACGCGGCCGGCAGCTCATAGTGCTGGGCATTGGCCGCGTCGGTGTGGGTGGCGATCGGATGCTGGTCCATGGTCGCGGCAAAGGCGGTGGCGGCGTCGGCGGGGGCCTTGGCCAGCCGGCGGCGGGCGTCGCCGACCAGGAACTGGATCGCGGCCCGGGAGATCACGTCCGGCACGGGCGTGTCCTCAAAGGCATGGATGGCGGCCTTGACCAGGCTCATGCGGGGTCCTCGCGCGGAAACAACCTGGCTGAGCTACGGGAAACCCGCTTCGCCGGATGCGTCCGCGTCCAAATCTTCCCCGGCTCCGTAACTGGAGCACCAAGCCGTCAAGTCCGTTCCAGGGATCCTTCATTTGTCCGCGCCCCCTTCGACCCCGCGCCTGAAGATTGCCGTGATCGGTTCCGGTATCTCCGGCCTGTCCTCCGCCTGGCTGCTGTCCAAGCGCCACGACGTGACCCTGTACGAGGCCGACAGCCGGCTGGGCGGCCACGCCAATACGGTGACGGTCGGCGATGTCGCGGTGGATACCGGCTTCATCGTCTATAACGAGCCCAACTATCCCAACCTGACGGCGCTGTTCGACCATCTGGACGTGCCCACCGTCGACAGCGACATGTCGTTTGGCGTGTCCCTGGATCAGGGCGCGCTGGAGTACAGCAGCAACAATCTGCTGGCCCAGAAGCGCAACGCTCTGAACCCGCGCTATCTGAAGATGCTGCTGGACGTCACCCGCTTCTACAGGAACGGCGTGCGCGACCTCGCGGCACTGGAGAAGGACGGATCCTGCCGGCTGGACGACTATCTGCGCCAGCAGGGCTTTGGCCGCGCCTTTGCGGAGGATCACCTTCTGCCCCAGGCGGCCGCCATCTGGTCGGCCTCGATGACCGACATCCGCGAGTTTCCGGCCTCGGCCCTGCTGCGCTTCTTCGACAATCACGGGCTGATGCTGCCGATCGACAAGCGGCCCATCTGGCGGACGGTCGTGGGCGGAAGCCAGGCCTATGTTGCGCGCCTGGCCGGAGCCTTTCAGGGCCAGATCCTGCTGGGGCGTCCCGTGCGCAGGATCGTGCGGGGGGGCGATCAAGTGGCGGTGCAGGACGAGACCGGCGACACCCGCCGCTTCGACCAGGTGGTGATCGGGGCCCATGCCGACCAGGCCCTGGCCATGCTGGACGCCCCGACCGCGGACGAGACCGAAGTGCTGGGCGCCTTCCGCTACAGCCGCAACCGCGCCGTCCTGCACCGCGATGCCGGCCTGATGCCGCGTCGCAAGGCTGCCTGGGCCAGCTGGAACCATGTCGGACGCCGGGCGGGCCTGGGCGCGGGCGGGGTAACCTACTGGATGAACCAGCTGCAGCCCCTGGGCGTTACGGACCCCTTCTTCCTGTCCCTGAATCCCGAACATACGCCGCGTGAGGATGTCGTCCTGCACGACCAGGTCTATGAGCACCCGCTGTTCGATGGCCCGGCCATGCTGGCCCAGCGCCGGCTCTGGTCGCTGCAGGGGCGTGACCGGGTCTGGTTCTGCGGCGCCTATTTCGGGTCCGGCTTCCATGAGGATGGCCTGCAGGCCGGCCTGGCCGTGGCCGAGCAGCTGGGGGGCGATGCGCGCCCCTGGACTGTCCGGGAGCCCTCAGGCCGCATCCATGTCGACTCCACGACCGGAGAGGCCGAGCGAGACCTGGCGGCATGACCCAGACCAGGCTCTATGTCGGTCAAGTGAAGCACGAGCGGGTTCGGCCCCGGCGTCACCGGCTGAGCTATGGGATCTTCATGCTGCTGCTGGACCTTGATGATCTCGAGGCCCTGGACCGGCGGTTGAAGCTGTTCTCGCTGGCACGCTTCAATCTGATGTCCTTCCATGCCGACGATCATGCTGACGAGCCGGGTATCGGCGTGAAGGCGAGTGTGCTGGCCAGGCTGGCCGAGCGCGGCATCGATCTGCCGGACGCGCGCGTGTCCCTGTTGTGCATGCCGCGGGTTCTGGGCCACGGCTTCAATCCGCTCAGCGTCTATTTCTGCCGCGACGCCCAGGGTCGGCTGGTGGCCATCGTCCATGCGGTGCGCAACACCTTTGGCCAGAGGCACGACTATGTCCTGCCGGTGCATGGCGAGCGCGGCGGCTGGGTACGTCAGGCCAGTGACAAGATCTTCCACGTCTCGCCGTTCATGCCGATGGACCTGCGCTACGTCTTCGAGATCGCGGTGCCGGCCGAGACCACCCATGTCGGCATCGACGTCTTCGACGCCGACGGCCTGATGCTGTCGGCCAGCTTTGACGGCCGGCGGGTCGCCCTGACGGACAAGACCCTGCTGCTCGCCCTGGTCAGTCATCCGTTGCAGGTGCTGGGCATCCTGGCCGGCATTCACTGGGAGGCCCTGAAAATGCTGCTGAAGGGGTTTGGCCTGTTCCCGTCGCCCTCGCCCTCGGGGCTCGCCAGGCCCAGGGCCGGCGAGGACGCCGCCTGAACCGCCGAGGCCCGGAGGGCAGGATCAGGCCTGCCGCCAGGCGTCGAGATCGGCCAGGGCCCGCAGGCTCATCAGACGCTTCTTGGCCCGACCGCGCTCCTTGAGCGGGATCTTCACACCGTCTTCGCCGGTCTTCGGTGCCTCCATGGGCGGCAGAAGGCCATAGTTGATATTCATCGGCTGGAAGCTGGTCTTGCCTCCCTCAATCTCGCCCGGGATATGGCCGCCGGTCACATGCTCGACCAGGGCCCCGAGGGCGGTGGTGGCCGGCGGGGCCTCCAGGGTCTGGCCCAGACGATCCGCGGCGGCGAAGCGTCCGGCCAGCAGGCCCGTGGCGGCGCTTTCGACATAGCCCTCGACCCCGGTCATCTGGCCGGCGAAGCGCAGGCGCGGGGCCAGCTTCATCCGCAGGGACCGGTCCAGCAGGCGCGGACTGTTGATGAAGGTGTTGCGGTGCAGGCCGCCCAGGCGCGCGAACTGGGCATCTTTCAGGCCCGGGATCATCCGGAAGACCTCGGCCTGTGCCCCGTGCTTCAGCTTGGTCTGGAAGCCGACCATGTTCCACAGGGTGCCCAGGGCATTGTCCTGGCGTAGCTGGACAATGGCGTAGGACTTGACCAGGGGATCGCGCGGATTGGTCAGGCCGACAGGCTTCATCGGGCCATGGCGCAGGGTCTCGCGACCGCGCTCGGCCATGACCTCGATCGGCAGGCAGCCGTCGAAATAGGGCACATGCTCCCAGTCCTTGAACTCGGCCTTGGGGCCGGCGATCAGGGCATCGACGAAGGCCTCATATTCGGCCTTGTTCATGGGCAGGTTGATATAGGCGGCGGCGTCGCCGCCGGGACCTTCCTTGTCATAGCGCGACTGGCGCCAGGCGACGTCCATGTCGATCGAGTCGAGATGGATGATCGGGGCGATGGCGTCGAAGAAGGACAGCTGCCCCTCTCCGGACAGGTCGAGGATGGCGTCGGCCAGGGCCGGCGAGGTCAGGGGGCCGGTGGCGACCACGACATTGTCCCAGTCCTCCGGCGGCAGGCCGGCAATTTCCTCGCGCTGGATCGTGACCAGGGGGTGGGCTTGAAGGCGACGGGTGACCTCGGCCGAGAAGCCGTCGCGGTCGACGGCCAGGGCCCCACCGGCGGGAACCTGATGCTGGTCGGCGGCCGACAGGATCAGGGAGTCCAGCCTGCGCATCTCGGCATGCAGCAGGCCGACAGCGTTGAACTGCCAGTCATCGGAGCGGAACGAGTTAGAGCAGACCATCTCGGCCAGGCCGTCGGTGTGGTGGGCCTCGGTGCGGACAGGGCCCGACGGCTCATCGCGCCGCATTTCGTGCAGGACCACGGGCACGCCCGCGCTGGCGATCTGCCAGGCCGCTTCGGAACCGGCGAGGCCGCCGCCGATGACGTGAACCGGCTTTAGGGGGGAGGTCTGAGTGCTCATGGGCGACCTCATACCTCCGGCTGTCGCCAAGTGAAACCTGGGTGTAGGCTCTCATGAAAACCCACGTATGGCGCGTGCGGCGGACAGGGGGGAACTACAGATGGCCAAGATCTCGGTGACGGGTTCGGCATTGGCAGGGTTTGGCGTCATTGCCCGGCAGCCTGGAGCAGTTTTGATCTGGGGCGTGGTCATGCTGATCCTGTCCCTGGCCCCGGTTCTGGCCCTGATCCCCCTCATGGGCCCCGAGCTCATGAAGACGATCGCCGCCCTGATGCAGACCCAGTCGGGGGAGCTCGATCCGGACTCGATCAGCCAGATGATGCAGTTGCAGTCCGGCCTGATGCTGATCCAGGTCGGCGGCTGGCTGTGGGGCACCTTCATCAAGGCCCTGATCTGCTCGGCCATCTTCCGCGCAGTGCTTGAGCCGGCTCAGTCGCGCGGTGCCTTTCTGCGACTGGGGCCCCAGGAGCTGTGGCTCGCCCTGCTGTTCCTGGTGGTGAGTGTCCTGGCCTATATCGTGGCGGTGCTCGCCTCCATCGGCGTGCTGGTGCCGGCCCTGGTCGTCGGCCTGAGCAGCGGGCCGCAGGGTCAGGGCGCGGCGGCCGGCGTGCTGACGGGCTTTGGTCTGGCCTTTGTGGCCGTCCTGCTACTGATCTGGCTGGCGCTGCGGCTTTCGCTGGCCGCGCCCATGACCTTCGCGGACCGCCAGTTCCGGCTGTTTGAATCCTGGGCCCTGACGCGCGGCTCGACCTGGCGCCTGCTGGGCGTGGCGGTGCTGAGCCTGCTGATCCTGTTGGTTCTCGAACTGATCCTCGCCGGTGTGGTGCTGAGCGCGCTCTTTATGGCGGGCGGTCCGCCGGTCTGGCTGTCGGATCCCCAGGCCGTGCAGGCCTTCCTCGCCCGGCCGCCGCTGGATCTTCTGCGCTCGACCTGGCCCTGGCTGGCCGTGATCGGCCTGGTCTGGTCGGTGATCGGGCCGGGACTGTTCGCCATCGTCTGCGCGCCCTGGGCCGCAGCCTATCGGGACCTGACCCGCCAGCCGGGGACCTGACGCGGCGCCGGCGCCACTTAGATCGCAAAATCGCATCCTGATCGCCGGCACGCGTCGCAACCTGGCGCGACGCGTCGTAAACAGACGGCTCCGCGCGACTCGGGCGGAGCGGTTCGAAAGGGCGTGCCATGACGGATGGATCGGTCGCGATCGGGGCGACCGTTCGGGCGGGGGTCGCAGGGCTCGGGCCGTCGGTCCGCGCCTGCTGGGGGGCCTTGCTGGTCGCCGTTGTGCTCAGCGTCGTGAGTCGCCAGTTGCCGCCGGGCCTTGGCCTTGTCGCCCTGCTGGGCGAGATCGCCGCCGTGGCCCTGGCCTGTGGCGCACTCTACCGCAACGCCTTTGGCCGGGCTTCGGGACTGGCCGGCCTGCGCTGGGGACAGGACGAGTGGCGCTTGCTCGGCGTTCAGGCCCTGGTCGGGGTCTTCCTGTTCGTGGTGGCGACCGTCCTCCTGCTTGTGGTCGGGGCCATAGCCCTGGGCGTGGCGCGGGCCAATGCGCCGGGTTTCGATGCCACCTCATCCCAGGCCTGGCAGGACGCCCTGGCCGGATCGGGACCGGGAACCCTGGTGGCCGGGGCGGCACCACTGGTGGGCCTTGGCCTGCTGATCTGGCTGGGCCTGCGCCTGTCCCTGGCGGCGGCGGCCTCGGTGGATCAGTCGGGCGTGCGGGTGCTGAGCGCCTTTCCCCTGACGCGCGGTGCCAGCCTGCAGGTTTTTGTCGCCGGCCTGGTGCTGGCGGCACCGATCGCCGGCCTGATGGCGGTGCTCAACCTGCTCGGACGCTGGACCGGACCGGGCCTTGACGGCGGGCTTGCCGCCTTCTGCGCGATCTTCGGCTATGTCTATCTGGCGCCGGTCTGGACCAGCGCGCTCGTCCATGTGTACCGCCAGCGCCAGCCCGCGGCCCCCCTGCAGGAAGTCTAGATGACCGCCCTTTCGCCGATCAATGCTGCCCTGGAGGGTGTGCGAACCATGCGTCGGCATCCGGTCGTGGTGCTGGCCTGGGCCGGATTCTCGCTGGTCATGCTGCCCTTGCTGGGCCTGCTGGCCAAGATCGTCCTCAGCGAGCAGGATCGCATGAACCTGGCTCTGCGGCCGTCATCGGCCGACCCGCGCGAGATCCTCGACTTCGTTTCGCGCCTCGGCGGCGTCATGGTCCTGCTGATCCTGCTGGCCCTGGTGCTCGGCGCGATCCTGTCGGCGGCGATCATGCGATCGGTGCTGCATCCCGAGGATCGGCGCTTTGCCTATCTCCGCCTGGGTCGCGAGGAGCTGCGCCTGCTGGGCGTGTCGGTGATCACCTGGGCTGCGGCCCTGATGGTGACCATCATTCCGGGCGGGGTCCTGGCCCTCGGGACGGCGCTGCTGGCGGAAACGCCGATCGGCGGCTGGTTCACCTTTCTCGGCGGACTGACGGTGATCGGCCTGTCCACCTGGGTGGCGGTACGACTGTCCCTGCTGGCCCCGCATGCCTTTCTGAGCGGCCATATCGATCCGCGCGCCGCCTGGCTGGTCACCCATGGCCAGTTCTGGCGGCTGCTGGCCACCATTGCCGTGGTCATCGTGCTCTGCGTGCTGATGTCGATCCTGGGGGCCACGGTCTCCAGCCTGGTCGGGGCCCTGATCGCCGGCGGGCTGGAAGACCCGATCGCCGGCGGCGCTGCAGCCAGCCATCCGCGCCTGATCCTGGCCCTGCTGGCCAATCTGCTGCTGGCCCCGGTGTTCCTGACCCTTCAGGCCGTCCTCGTCACCTCTGCGCCGGCCGCGGCCCTTCGCCAGCTGATGGCAGCCAAGGCCTAGGCTTCACCCATACTCCGCTCTCCCCGGCTTTCGCCGGGAAGAGCGGAAAATTTCAGGCAGCAGCGCTGGGTCGCGATCCCACGCGCTCGCGCCAAGCGCCCAGATGCGGCGTGCCCTCCGGCACCTCCAGGCCGATGAAGCTGGCGAAGTCGAGCGTGGTCTGGGCCACGATGTCGGCGATGGAATAGGTCTCTCCGGCGATGAAGGCACGGCCGTCGGCGAGTTCGCGATCCAGCCACTTCATGGCCCTGGCCACGGTTTCGCGGTTGGACTCGCCGAAGTCCTTGTTCTGCGTCAGCAGGGCGGCCGTGAGCGGATGGGCGTGACGCCAGAACATGCCGACCGGGATCAGCAGCTGGAATTCGATGCGCCGCACCCACATATCGATCTGGGCCTGCTCCAGGGCGGTGGTTCCAAACAGCGGCGGCTGCGGATGCAGGGCTTCGAGATAGCGGCAGATCGCGACGCTCTCGCTGATCATGGTGCCGTCATCGAGTTCGAGGGTCGGAACCTGTCCCAGGCTGTTGCGGGCCTTGTGCTCGGGTGACTTGTGGCCGCCCTGGCGCATGCCGATCCGGATCTCCGGCAGGTCGATGCCCTTCTCGGCCAGGAAGATCCGCACCCGGCGGGGATTGGGCGCGGGGTTGGCTTCGCCATAGAGCTTCATAGAGACCTCCCGGGTGTGCGGCGCTGACGGCCGCCATTCAAACAGATGTTAGAGTTGCCGCGCCGTACGGAGCAACCCGCATTCGCTTCAGGGTCGAATTCGGTGCCCTGGCTCTGTTGAAGCGCCGCGAACCTTGTTACGCCTAGGCGCGAACCATCCCGTTCTGCCGAGGGTACCATGTCCAAGTTCTCCGCCTCCGACGCCGCCTTTGTCGGCTTCCGGCTCGTGAGGGAGCACCCGCGCACTGTGGCGGTGTGGGCCGTGCTGATGACGGTGCTGTCCCTGATGACCAGCACCCTGACGATCCAGCTGGCCGGTCCGCAGCTGAACGAGTTCATGGCGCTCAGCGCTGACAACTCGGTCGCACCGGAGGAGATGCTGCGGATCATGGGCGGCCTGGCCCCGCTGATGGTGTTCTCCGTGCTCTACAGCCTGGCGCTCTATGCAGTGACCCTGGCGGCGGTGAATCGCATCGTGCTGCGCCCTGATGACAGCCGCTCGGCCTTTCTGCGGTTCGGCGCGGACGAACTGCGCCAGGCCGGCACGCTGATCCTGGTCAACCTGATCTTCCTGGCGGTCTATATCCTGGGCATCCTGATCTCGGCGGTCCTGATCGGGGTCGGGGTGGCCGCCGGAGGCGGTCCCATTGCCGGACTGACGGGCCTGGTCAGCTTTGTCGGCGTGGCCCTCCTGATGATCTTTGTCGCCGTCCGGCTGTCCTTCGCCTCGACCCTGACCTTTGATACCGGCCGGATCGCCATCCGGGCGTCCTGGGCGATGACCAAGGGCCATGTCGGAGCCCTGCTCGGGGCCTATCTCCTGGCGGTCGTGATGGCCGTGATCGTCTATCTGCTGGTCATGACCATCGTCGCCGCCATCGGGGTGATCGCCTCGGGGGGCATTACCGGTCTTGGCGGTCTGTTCGAGCCGGACATGAGCTCGCTGGAGACCTTCTTTACCCCGATCGGCATCACCCGGGCCCTGTTTGCGGGCGTGATCTCGGTGCTGACCTCGCTGATCGTCTTCTCGCCGGCTCCGGAAATCTACCGGATCCTCAAGGCGGGGGGCGTGGAGCCGGTGGCGACGAGCGTCTAGCCACCCCGCTCCCCCCGGCGACAGCCGGGGAGGGCAGGGCTTCTGATGATCGCTCCAGAGAAGCGATCATCAGGATCAGGCGCTCTTCTTGCTCGTCTTCAGCGCCGCCACCCGCGCCTTGCGACGCTCTTCGTGGCGGTCCAGCACGTCCTTCAGATAGCGTCCGGTCCAGGAGGCCTCGACCCTGGCCACGTCCTGGGGCGAGCCCACCGCGACGATCTCGCCGCCGCCGTCGCCGCCTTCGGGGCCGAAGTCCAGCAGCCAGTCAGCGGTCTTTACCACGTCGAGATTGTGCTCGATGACGACCACGGTATTGCCCTGGTCGACCAGCTCGTGGAGCACTTCCAGCAGCTTCTTGGTGTCCTCGAAGTGCAGGCCGGTGGTCGGCTCGTCGAGGATGTAGAGCGTGCGGCCGGTGGCGCGCTTGGAGAGCTCCTTGGACAGCTTGACCCGCTGGGCCTCGCCGCCTGACAGGGTCGTGGCCTGCTGGCCGACCTTGATGTAGGTCAGGCCCACCCGCTTCAGCGTCTCCATCTTGTCGCGGATCGGCGGCACAGCCTTGAAGAAGTCGGCGGCCTCTTCGACCGTCATGTCCAGCACGTCGGCGATGGTCTTGCCCTTGAACAGGATGTCGAGGGTCTCGCGGTTGTAGCGTTTGCCCTTGCAGATATCGCAGGTGACGTAGACGTCGGGCAGGAAGTGCATCTCGATCTTGATCAGGCCGTCGCCCTGGCAGGCCTCGCAGCGGCCGCCCTTGACGTTGAAGCTGAAGCGGCCGGGGCCATAGCCCCGCGCCTTGCTCTCCGGCAGTTGGGCGAACCAGTCGCGGATCGGCCCGAAGGCCCCGGTATAGGTGGCCGGGTTCGAACGCGGGGTGCGGCCGATCGGGCTCTGGTCGATGTCGATGACCTTGTCGAAGTTCTCCAGGCCCTCGATGCGCTCGTGCGGGGCCGGGGCGTCGCTGGCATTGTTCAGACGCCGGGCGGCGGCCTTGTAGAGGGTCTCGATCGTGAAGGTCGACTTGCCGCCGCCGGATACGCCGGTGATGCAGGTAAAGGTGCCGACCGGGATCTCGCCGGTCACGCCCTTGAGGTTGTTGCCGGTGGCGCCGACGACCCGCAGCATCTTTTTCTTGCTGATCGGCCGGCGGTCTTCCGGGACCTCGATCTCGCGCGTCCCGGTCAGGTACTGGCCGGTGACGCTGGCGGGGTTGGCCATGATGTCGGCCGGCTTGCCCTGGGCCACGATCTCGCCGCCATGCACGCCTGCGGCCGGACCCATGTCGATGACATAGTCGGCGGTGAGAATGGCCTCTTCGTCATGCTCGACGACCAGCACCGAATTGCCCAGGTCGCGCAGGCCCTGCAGCGACTGCAGAAGGCGGGTATTGTCGCGCTGGTGCAGGCCGATCGACGGCTCGTCCAGCACATAGAGGACCCCCGTGAGGCCCGAGCCGATCTGGCTGGCCAGACGGATGCGCTGGCTCTCGCCGCCCGACAGGGTGCCCGAGCCGCGCGACAGGTTCAGATAGTCCAGGCCGACATCGACCAGGAACCGCAGGCGATCATTGATCTCCTTCAGGATCCGCCGCGCGATCTCCATCTGCTTGTCGCTGAACTGGGTCTCCAGGCCGGCAAACCAGTCCTTGGCCGGACGGATGGCCAGCTGGGAGACCTGGGCGATATCCATGCCGGCGATCTTCACCGCCAGGGCTTCGGGCTTTAGGCGCTTGCCGTGGCAGACCTCGCAGGGCGTATCGGACTGGTAGCGACCCAGCTCTTCGCGGACCCAGCTGCTGTCGGTCTCGCGCCAGCGGCGTTCGAGGTTTGGCAGGACGCCCTCGAAGGGCTTGTCGACCTCGTATTTGCGGGCGTTGTCGTCATAGACGAACTTGATCTTCTGACCCTTGGAGCCGAACAGGACCACGTCGCGGGCGCTGGCGGGCAGCTTGTGCCAGGCTTCGTCCATCGAGAAGCCATAGTGGCGGGCCAGGGCCTGCAGGGTCTGGGTATAGAGCGGCGAAGGCCCCTTGGCCCAGGGCGCGACGGCCCCCTTGTGCAGGCTCTTGTCCTTGTCGGGGATCACCATGTCGGCGTCGAAGGCCAGCTTGGCGCCCAGGCCGTCGCAGGCCGGGCAGGCCCCCGCCGGATTGTTGAACGAGAACAGCCGCGGCTCGATCTCGGCGATGGTGAAGCCGCTGACCGGGCAGGCGAAGCGTTCCGAGAACAGCAGCCGCTTGGGCTCTTTTTCGCCCTCGTCGATCGTCGCCCATTCGGCCACGGCCAGACCGTCGGCCAGACGCAGGGCCTGTTCGATGGAGTCGGCGAGGCGCTGCTCCATGTCCGGCTTGGTGACGATGCGGTCCACGACCACGTCGATGTCGTGCTTGAACTTCTTGTCGAGGGCCGGGGCGTCCTCGATCGGATAGTACTGGCCGTCGATCTTCAGACGCTGGAAGCCGGCCTTCTGCCACTCGGCGATTTCCTTGCGATACTCGCCCTTGCGGTCGCGGACCACCGGGGCCAGCAGATAGAGACGCGTGCCTTCGGGAAGGGCGGTGATCTTGTCGACCATCTGGCTGATGGTCTGGCTCTCGATCGGCAAGCCGGTAGCCGGCGAATAGGGCGTGCCGACCCGCGCCCAGAGCAGGCGCATATAGTCGTGGATCTCGGTGACCGTACCGACCGTCGAACGCGGATTGCGCGAGGTCGTTTTCTGCTCGATCGAAATGGCGGGTGACAGGCCCTCGATCAGGTCGACATCGGGCTTGCTCATCAGTTCCAGGAACTGGCGGGCATAGGCCGACAGGCTCTCGACATAGCGCCGCTGGCCCTCGGCATAGATGGTGTCGAAGGCGAGCGAGCTCTTGCCCGAACCCGACAGGCCGGTCAGCACCACCAGTTCGCCCCGCGGAATATCGACGCTGACATTCTTCAGATTGTGTTCGCGGGCACCGCGGACGCGGATGAAGTTCAGTTGTTCGGCCATGTGTTCCGGAACGCAGGGGCTGGCATGAGGGTGCCGCGCAGCGGCTATATGTAGGGCTCGGGGCCGGCAGTTAACACAAGAACAAGGTGGGAACAAACGCCCGGAGGTCGTCCTGTGCCAGCCTGCTGCCAGAAGGTGTCAGCAGGCTGGCGCCATGAGGGGCGTGGTTTCCGGGCCTTAACCGCCTTTGAAAGCGTGATCTTCAACAGTGTACGGTTCAATGCGCTCAAACGGAGCGCGACATGAGCAAGGCTGCCAAGCCCGCCAAGGCTGACAAACAGGAAAAGGGCAAGCAGGCGATCCGCGACGCCAGCGGGAACCTTCAGACTGGCAAGCCCCGCTCAGTCTTTGTTGATTTCATGGTGTTCATCGGCGGCGTCGGGTCTCTGATCTACGTGTTCAATACCATCGCGCCGAACTAGGCTCGCCAGCGACCCGGGCGGCTTCGGCTTGCCCAAGGCCGCCGGTCGCCTTAAAGAGCCCGGCCAGATCCCCTGAAGGAGACTCCCATGATCAGAGCAACGGAAGACCGCTTCGTCCGTCCCGTTTCCCTGACCCTGGATCGTCATGTCTGCCTTCATCACGCTGGATTCCGTCGCCGCCGTCACGCCTGACGGCCGCCCTCTTTTCGAAAACCTTGATCTCGCCGTCGGTGTCGAGCGCATCGGCCTCGTCGGCCGCAATGGCGTCGGCAAGTCGACCCTGCTGGACATCATGGCAGGGGACCGCGCCCCGGCGGCCGGCACCGTAACCCGCACCGGCAGCCTGGCCCGGCTCGACCAGAGCCCGGCGCGCTCGTCCGACGATCGGCTCGTGGACCTGCTGGGCGTGGGTCCGGACTGGGACCGGCTGGCCCGGATTGAAGCCGGTCAGGCGGATGACGCCGACCTGTCGGATGCCGACTGGGACCTGCCGGGCCGCATCGCCCAGGCCCTGGCCGAAGCCGGGCTGCCGGATCTGGACCCAGAGCGTCCGGCCCTGTCCCTGTCGGGTGGCCAGGCCACGCGGGCGGCCCTGGCCCGGCTTCTGCTGGCCCGGCCAGACGTTCTGCTTCTGGATGAACCGACCAACAATCTCGATGCCGCCGCCCGCGAGGGTGTGATCAGGGTCATTGATCGCTGGAAGGGCGGGGTGGTGGTGGTCAGCCACGACCGGGCCCTGCTGCGCGGCCTCGACCGGATCGTCGAGCTGTCGTCCCTCGGCGCGCGCACCTATGGCGGTGGATACGACCTCTATGTCGAACGGCGGGACGAGGAGGCCGCTGCGGCCTCGCGCGACCTGGACCGGGCGGATCAGGAGGCTCACCGCGTGGCCCGGGACGCCCAGGCCGCCCGCGAACGCAAGGCGCGACGCGATGCCGCCGGCAAACGATCCGCCGCCAAGGGCGGCGCGCCGAAGATCGTCCTCGGGGCCATGGCCGAGCGGGCGGAGCTGTCGGGTGCGCGCGAGGGGCGCCTGGCCCAGCGCCTGGCCGCCGAGGCCGCCGAGGCGAGATCAGAGGCTGTAGCCCGGGTCGAACGCCACAGGACCCTGTCCTTCGACCTGCCATCCACCCAGTTGTCACCGGGAAAGCCGGTGCTGGCGTTCGAGGCGGTTGCCTTTGGCTGGCCGGGCGGACCTCCACTGATATCCGGCCTGTCCTTCCAGATCGTCGGACCGGAGCGTGTGGCGATCCCGGGCAGCAATGGTACCGGCAAGACCACCCTGATCCGGCTGGCGGCCGGTGATCTGGAGCCTTCGCGCGGCGCGATCCGCCGCGGCGTCCCGATGGCCGTGCTGGATCAGCGGGCCGCCGTTCTGGATGACGGTCAGACGATCCTCGAGAACTTCCGGCGACTGAATTCGCGCGCTTCGGCCAATGAAGGCCATGCCGCCCTGGCCCGGTTCCTGTTTCGCAATGCTGGGGCCCACCAGCGTGTCGGAACCCTCAGTGGCGGCGAGCGCCTGCGCGCGGCCCTGGCCTGCGTCCTGTCCGCCGAGGTGCCGCCGCAGTTGCTGATCCTCGACGAGCCGACGAACCACCTGGACATCGCCTCGATCGAGGCGGTTGAGGCGGCCCTGATGAGCTTTGACGGGGCCCTGCTGGTGGTCAGCCATGACGCCGATTTTCTGACCGCCATCGGGATCGAGCGCGAGATCACCCTGGGGCGGTGATCTCTGGCTTCGTCTTCGTGGGTCCAAAGGTGAGGCTTGCACAAGGCCGTGCGGGCGCTTCTGTTTGGGGGGGGCAGGATCAGGCCCATGGGCCTGTAGCGGCTTGCCTGCGGATTTCACCAGGCGAAAGGTCTCTGGAACGATGTGCAACCTCTACGCCATGCGGCGCACCCAGACCGAGATCGTCGCCCTGACCCGGGTCCTGTTGCAGAAGGTCAATCAGGCGGAGCTGCCGGGCATTTTTCCCGACTATGCCGCCCCGATCGTGCGGCAGTC
Source organism: Caulobacter henricii (assembly GCF_001414055.1). Taxonomy (GTDB): domain Bacteria; phylum Pseudomonadota; class Alphaproteobacteria; order Caulobacterales; family Caulobacteraceae; genus Caulobacter; species Caulobacter henricii. Next base: position 971,013 of record NZ_CP013002.1, read on the forward strand.
CGCCGAAGGTGAACGCGAGCTGGTCCAGGCCCGTTGGGGCATGCCCTCGCCGCAGTTTGCCCTCGAGGGCAAGAAGACCGATCCGGGTGTGACCAATATCCGCAACACCAAGAGTCCGCACTGGCGGCGGTGGCTGGGGACGGAGCATCGCTGCCTGGTGCCCTTCACCAGTTTCAGCGAGTTCAACAAGGCCGAGGGCGGCGACATCTGGTTTGCCCTGGCGGAGGATCGTCCCCTGGCGGTGTTTGCCGGGATCTGGACCTCGTGGACCAGTGTCCGAAAGCTCAAGGAGGGCGAGGTGACGACCGACCTGTTCGGCTTCCTGACCACCGAGCCCAATGCCGAGGTCGGGGCCATCCACCCCAAGGCCATGCCGGTTATCCTGACCACCGAAGCCGAACGCGAGACCTGGCTGAACGCGCCTTGGCCTGAGGCTTCGGCGCTTCAGAAGCCTCTGCCGGACGGGGCGCTGCAGATCGTGGCGCGCGGCGGCAAGCGGGATGACGGCTGAGGGTCGGCTGCGGCCATCCGGACCCAGCCTTCAACGATGATCACGGGGTGTCTTCCATGGGGGAAGGTTTGCCGGCCGCCAGGGCCGTAACCCGGACCAGAAGCCGGATGGCCGCCAGATAGTCCGCCTCGGTGCGGGTTTCATACTTCACGCCGGCGGCGGTGACGGAGAGGAAGCTGGCAAAGGCCCCCGGTCCGCCGAAGGCGTCGATCCGGGCTCCTTCTTTCGCCGCCGCTTCGGCGCGCTGAACCAGTATGGCGCTGAATCCGGCATCGAGCCGGGTTGCGGCGGCCCTGGCCAGTTCGGCATCCAGGTCGAACAACTCGGCCCCGTGCGGCGTTGCCCGCATCAGGCGGAAGAAGCGCAGATCCTTGGCCAGGATGGTCGCTTCCAGGTTTTCGGCGAAGGTGAGGTCGTCGCGCCAGGCGGCCTCGGCCCCGGCCAGGGCGTCATCGATTACCGCATCGGCCAGGGCTTCGAACACGGCCCGCTTGTCGGCGAAACGCAGATAGAGGGTCGCCCGCGCCACGCCGGCCTCGCGGGCGATGTCGGCCATGCTGGTGCGCTTGAAGCTGTGACGTCCGAACAGGGTCAGGGCCGCATCGAGAATACGTCTTACGTTGTTGTCAGACACTATAGACATAATTTGTCCAATATGATCGGATTGGCTCTCGACACAAGGGGTGCTGTGATGACCGACAAGGGCGTGGTGCTGGTAACCGGAGGGTCTGGCTATATCGCGGGCTTCTGCATTGGCCAGCTTTTGAATGAGGGCTGGACGGTCCGGACGACGGTTCGCAATCTCGCGCGGGAAGCCGAGGTCCGGGCGAGCATCGCCAAGCTGAGCCCGCACGGGAACCGGCTCAGCGTGTTTGCCGCCGACCTCAATGCCGACGGCGGCTGGCGCGAGGCGGCTGAAGGCTGCGTCGGCGTGCTGCATGTTGCCTCGCCCTTGCCCTCGGCCAATCCCAAGGATGATGACGAACTGATCCGCCCCGCCCGCGACGGGGCCCTTCGGGTGCTCAAGGCGTCGCGCGACGCGGGGGTCAAGCGCGTGGTGATGACCTCGTCTACCGCAGCCGTCTGCTATGGCTTTGGCGGGCGGACCGAGCCCTTCACCGAGGCCGACTGGTCAGATCCCACCGACCGCAGCGACTCCTCGGCCTATGAGCGGTCGAAGATGATCGCCGAGCGGGCCGCCTGGGCCTGGCTCGAGGCCGAAGGGGGCGCGCTGGAACTGGTCACCATCTGTCCGGGCGCCGTCCTTGGGCCGGTGCTCGGCCGTGACTTCTCGGCCTCGATCGACATCGTCAAGAAGCTGCTGGACGGCTCCGTCCCCGGCCTGCCGCGCTTTGGCTGGCCGCTGGTCGATGTCCGCGACATCGCCGACCTGCATGTGCGGGCCCTGGCGGCCCCGCATGCTGCGGGCCGGCGCTATATCGGGGCGGGCGACTTCAGCTGGATGGCCGAGATCGCCGAGGTCCTGCGTCGCGATCTGCCCGGGGCCGGTGCCCGGGTCCCGAAGATGAAACTGGCCGACGGCCTTGTCCGCCTGACCGCCATTTTTGATCCGGTCATCCGCGAGAGGCTGTTCGAGCTAGGCAAGCAGAGGCCGGTCTCGGCGCAGAGGGCCAAGGACGAGCTCGGCTGGAAGCCGAGGTCGAACCGCGAGATGATCCTCGACACGGCCAGAAGCCTGATCGCCGAAGGCCTGATCAAGGCTTAGGGCGGCCCCTGCCTCAGGCTGCCGATGGAGCGGGGTCGATGCGGGCCACGAAGCAGCCGTGGCCGGCATTGTGGGCATGGACATAGGCCGCGCCGGCTGTCGCCAGCTGACGCGTGATCGCGGTTTCCAGGCCATCGCCCATGGCCACTTCGGCGCTCAGGAGCAGGCCGTCAGCGCTGAAGGCCCGCAGGGCGATCGGACGGCCGCGCATGGCCGATGGGAGGGTGTCGCGGCCGCTCCAGGTCTCTGAGGCGGACTGGCTGACATAGATGGCATAGGCCGATCGATAGGGCGTGTCGGCCGGCTGATGTTCGTAGTTCAGCAGCAGGATGGTCTCGCCGGGCTCGGCATCGCGCAGGCCGATGCGGCAGGGAAAGCCCGGCTTGGCGGTGGCGACCCGTCGCAGGATGCCCCGTGCCGCGAGGGCTTCGGTGTCGAGATCGAACAGGGGGCGGAAGTCTTCGACCGGCAGGCCGGAAATCGTGAAGGGCATGGGGCGGTTCCATGGGGGGGGAATGACCTCCCCCTGATGCCCCGCCGCCCTGCCGGTTCTCCACCCGATCCTTGCGGCGATAGACCCGCTAGGCCTTCTTGTTCAGGGTGATGGCGGTGCCGCTGGAGACCGGATTGTTCATCCGCGCGCCGGCACCATAGCCCGCCGCCGGGGCCCGCTGGTTGGCGATTTCCTCGGCCACGGCCTTGACCAGACCTTCGGTGACGGTTCGAGCCGCGTTCAGGGCCCGGGCCTGACGGGCCAGGACAGCGTCGAAGGCTTCGGTGGCGCGCACCAGGCGCTGGCGAAGTCCTGCATCCGCACCGGAGATCAGGGCGATATTGGCGCGCACCCGCGCCGACTCGTGCCGGTAGAGATTGGCCAGCTTGGCCGTCTCCTCGACATACTGCGCCGCGTCCTGGGGCCGGCGGGCTTCGAAGGCCGTGGCCTCCTTGGCGATCAGGTCGGTCAGGCGTTCGGTCAGCAGGACCAGTTGGTCGACACGGTCGTTGGGATCGGTGGCGGCGAGGGCCATGACTAGTCTTTCAACCCTTGAAGCTTGAGCATTTCACGCTGGACGGTGCTGGCCAGACCGATGCCGCCGGCCTTGGAGACTTCCTTGGCCATGGACTCGGTGAGCAGCGACTTGAACATTTCCTCGGCCTGTCCGCCGCCGAAGGGCTCGGAGGTTTTCACGCCGGCAAACATCGACTGCATCATCACCGACAGGAACGAGGCCTCGAAGGTCTGGGCCGTTTCCTGGATCTTGCCGCGCTTGGCCAGCTCTGCGGCCGACGGCGGCGGGGCGATGGTGTCGATCGGTGAGGCGATGGCGGTGAGGGGGCTCATCACATCACCTCGATATCAGCTTGCAGCGCGCCGGCGGCCTTCACCGCCTGCAGGATCGAGATCATGTCGCGCGGGGTGACGCCCAGGGCGTTGAGACCGCCGACCAGGCTCTTCAGCGAGGCTCCGGCGTTCAGGGTGAGCAACTGCTTGCCCTTTTCCTCTTCGACACTGACCGTTGATTGCGGGACCACGGCGGTCTGGCCCTGGCTGAACGGGGCGGGCTGGCTGACCGCCGGGCTTTCCTGCACCGAGATGGTCAGATTGCCCTGGGCGATGGCCACCTGGCTGATCCGCACGTCGTCGCCCATGACGATGACGCCGGCCACTTCGTCGATGATCACCTTGGCCGGGCCGTCGGGCTCGACCTCAAGGTTCTCGATCGCAGTGATGAAGCTGATCATGTCCATGTTGGCCGGAGGCCGCACGGCGACGATGGTCGGGTTCTGGGCCTGGGCGCTGTAGGGGAAGCGGCCGTTGATGACGTCGGAGATTCGGCGCGAGGTGGTGAAGTCGGGGTTGCGCAGGGTCATGCGCAACTCTTCCATGTTCACCATCTGGAAGCCGGTTTCCTTTTCGATGATGCCGCCGGCGGCGATCCGGCCGGCGGTGGGCACGCCCTTGCTGATCGAGCTGCCGGAGGCCCCGCCCGCCGAGACCGAGCCGGTCTGGACGCTGCCCTGGGCCACAGCATAGGTCTGGCCGTCCGCGCCCTGCAGGCTGGTGACCAGAAGGGTGCCGCCCAGCAGGCTCTTGGCGTCGCCCAGGGTGGAGACGCTGACATCCATCTTCGCGCCGGGCGCGGCGAAGGCCGGCAGATTGGCGGTGACCATCACCGAGGCGACGTTCTTGGTGTTCAGATTGGCGTTGCGAACATTGACGCCCTGGCGCTCGAGCATGGCCTCAAGGCTCTGCTTGGTCATGGGCGCATTGCGCAGGCTGTCGCCCGAGCCGTTCAGCCCGACCACAATGCCATAGCCGATCAGCTGGTTGTCACGCACGCCTTCGAACGAGACGATGTCCTTGATCCGTGACTTGGCGAACGACGGCCCGGCCGCCAGGGCAAAGGCGGTGGCGGCGAGCAAGAAAACGGTGCGCAAACGTGAACGCGACATGGCTATCCTGACGTGGGGAGATGTCCCCACCCGCTCCCATGCCAAAAGCGGGCCAATCTCAAAGGCTTGAGTCGTAAGGCTTTGTGCGTTTTGCCGCAGGCCCCTAGGTGCCCTTCGGCAGATTCTGCCCGGCATTAACCATACTTCAAGCGGCCGGACCGACTATGGTGCGACGAAGGGACTTCTGACTCGTCCCGGGTGCTGTGGAGTTGCGGTCGCCATGAAGGTTTCGAGCACGGGGGGCGTGGGCGCGAGCGGCGCATCGCGGGCCAAAGCTTCGGGCAGCGGTGCCAGCTTTTCGCTGCCCTCGGTCGGGGCCGCCAGCAGCGCGGCCGGCGTTGTCCAGGCGGGCGGTGTGGCCGGGTTAGGCTCGCTCGACGCGCTTCTGGCCCTGCAGGCCATGGGCGATCCCCTGGAGCGCCGCAAGCGGGCGGTCCGGCGGGCCGACGGCATTCTGGACATCCTGGGCGAGGTGAAGCTCGCCTTGCTTGATGGCGATGTGTCCGCCGCCACGCTCGACCGACTGACCCGCGCCATCCGCGAGCAGCGCGATTCGACCGATGATCCCCGGCTCGAGGGCGTGCTCAACGAGATCGAGACCCGGGCAGCGGTCGAAAAAGCCAAGCTGGAACAGGCCCGGCGTGCCTGATGCAACGGGCGACGACCACGGACGATGGCCGGGTTCATGCCTCCTGCGAATTCAAGGTCTTGCCCCTGGCCGGTTCGCCTGAATCTGCAACGCCAGTCGGGCACGTCTGGCGCGAACGAGGCGAGTTTTCCGGAACTGAACGCGCCACTCACGCGAGGTTCATTGAACACGGCTATTCTTTTGGTATAAGCACCCGGCCTGTTCAGGGCGGAGTTCATTGGGGCGTGAGGCGTTAATGCAAACGGCCACTGTTCTAGTTGGTAAAAGCAACTATCGGCCTTCCGAGGGCGAAGAGTTTATGAATGCGCGGCAGCTTGAGTACTTCAAGCAAAAGCTGCTGGACTGGAAGGACGAGATCCTCCGCGAATCCCGCGAGACGGTGGCCCATCTCCAGAAAGAAACCGAAAATCACGCCGATCTGGCCGATCGCGCGTCTTCGGAAACCGACCGGGCGCTGGAACTGCGCACCCGTGACCGTCAACGGAAGCTGATCTCCAAGATCGACCAGGCCCTGCGCCGCGTCGAGGACGGCTCCTATGGCTATTGCGAGGAAACCGGCGAACCGATCGGCCTGGCCCGGCTTGAGGCTCGCCCTACGGCGACCCTGAGCCTGGAAGCCCAGGAGCGTCACGAGCGCCGCGAACGCGTGCACCGCGACGACTGATCGGCCTCAAGGCCTCTGTGTTTCAAGACGGCCCCGGGGGAAACCCCGGGGCCGTCATTCGTTTGAGGGGCTGCATGCCTGATGGGCAGACCAGGGCTCGGCCGCCGCCATCTCCCGGCCGCCCTTTACCTGGCTCAAGGAGTCGGGTGCACTGACCCCGCCGTCCTGGGGACCCCTGATGATCAAACACCTGCTTTGCGCCCTGGCGCTGTCCTGGACCGTGGCGGCTTCCTGCCAGGCCCAGACTGTCGATCTGGATAAGGCGACGATCGCCCAGCTGCGGGCAGCGATGGACGCGGGGCAGCTGACCAGCGAGCGGCTGGTCCGGCTCAGCCTGGCCCGCATGGACGCCTATGACGACAAGGGCCCGCAGATCAATGCGGTGATCACCCGCAATCCCCGCGCCCTGGCCGAGGCGCGCGCCCTGGATGCAGAGCTGAAGGCCAAGGGCCGTCGCTCGCCCCTGCATGGCATTCCGGTGGTGCTGAAGGACAATTTCGACACCGCAGACCTCGCCACCACGGGCGGCTCGATCTTTCTGGAGGGTTCGATTCCGCCGGATGATGCCTTTCTGGTCAAAAAGCTGCGCGAGGCGGGGGCCGTGATCCTGGCCAAGGTCAATCTGTCCGAATTCGCCTCGGGCGGAGCCTATAGCTCGCTGGGCGGCCAGACCCGCAACCCGCATGATCTGCTGCGCTCGCCCCTGGGATCGTCCGGGGGCACGGGGGCGGCCATAGCGGCAGGCTATGCGCCGCTGGGGCTGGGTACCGATACGGGGGGCTCAGTGCGCTGGCCGGCGGCGGCCAACGGCATCGTTGGGCTGCGACCCACCCACGGGTTGCTGAGCCGTGACGGTATTATTCCCCTGTCGCTCAGTTTCGATACCGCCGGTCCCCTGGCGCGCAATGTCTCGGACGTCGCGGTCGCCCTGGGCCTGCTCGCCGGTGTGGATCCGGCCGACCCGGCAACGGCGAAGAGCCAGGGCAGGGCCCAGACGGACTACACACCCTATCTGAAGGCCGACGCCCTGAAGGGCGTGCGGATCGGCGTGGCGCGCGACTTCATGGGCCAGGATGCGGAGTTTGACTGGGTGATGGAGGCCTCCATCGCCGTGATGAAGGCGGCTGGCGCGACGATCGTCGATGTCCGCCTGCCCAGATGGCTGATCGAGTCCAAGGGCGAGTTCTATTCTGCGGTTCGGATGTCAGAGTTCCCGGTCCAGCTGCAGGCCTATCTGGCGACCCTCAAGCCCGGCTATCCCAGGACCCTGGACGAGATGATCGAGCGGTCCTATCGCCTGCCGGCCCCCCGCCCGGATGGGGCTGGACCCAATGCGACGCGGTGGTCGCTGCTGCGGCGGGAGCAGGCCTCCGTCGCCCTGACCGACCCTGCCTATACCGCTGTCCGCGACCAGGCCCTGCCGCTGGTTGTCGCCGCCCTCGACGGCGTATTCACGGCCAACAGGCTCGACGCCATCATCTATCCGCCTCTGGCGGAGCGTCCCGAACTGATCAGCCGCACCGGTGGGACGCGAGCGGCGACGCCCGGCGGCGGGGCCTCCAGCGGCACCAATCTCGCCAGCCTGTCGGGCTTCCCCGAACTGGTTGTCCCGGCCGGTTTCACCACTGATCAACTGCCCGTCGGCCTGTCGTTCATCGGCCGCGCCTTCGACGAGGGCAAGATCCTGGGGATCGGCTATGCGTTCGAACAGGCTACCCAGGCGCGACGACAGCCGGTGCATACGCCGCCGCTGAAGGGGGAGGCTCTGTCCATCGGTGCAAGGAAACCCTGAGCCTCGGGCCCGGCGTATCGCGAGTGTTTGGGCGACTGATCCTTGGTCTGACGAAAATGGGTGAGGTTCGAATGGCCCTGGATGCAGGCGTGGGGCGATGCTTTTAGGTTCTGCCGGGCTGGAAAGTAGAGTGCGTTGCGACCTTGACTAATGTGTAGGTCTCAATTCATGCGTGTGGATACTTGGAGTCGTGTCAAAATGCAGATGCTAGGTCCATCTACAAACCATGAGCCGCCTGCCAGTTTGCGTGTTCCCTAAAGCCTCGAACGGCCCCAGTCTGAGGCCTAACGGTGACAAGAGGCTTGCTCGCCGGTGCAATCAGTAGCTTGAAGTCTTTGGCCTGTAGGCTCCCCCCTCAAGCGAGGATTTAATGAGTTTGGATGAGCCCGAGCGCTGGTTCACTCAGGCCGGCAGGCTGACGCCGGTCGGGGCGTGGGCCTATGACGTGCAGGCCGGGCAATTCCACTGGTCGCAAGAGGCCCTTCACATTCTGGGGCGGCCATCGGTCCCGCCCGAAGAGACTCTGGACGCTTTTCTGAACGGCTGCGCTCCCCAAGAGCGACCCGCTCTGGTCCTAGCCCTGCAACGGGCCCATCAGCATGGCCACGCTCTTGAGCATCAGTTCGCCATGGACGGTCCTGATGGAGCCGCGAGGCTGCTGGCGCTCAGGGGCGCTGGCCAGCGCGAGGCTGACGGCTCGATCGCCGTCCTCTACGGCACCGTGCAGGACGTCACGCATCTCCAGCTCTCTGACGCTCAACTCCGCGCCAGCGAAGCCCGGCACCGGCTGATTGTCGAGAACAGCCAGGATCCGGTTTTGTGGGTTGGTGGCAGTGGCGGAATCGAGTTCGCGTCGCCGTCCATCCAGCGGTGGGGTTTTCGGTCAAAAGATCTGGTCGGGCAACGATTAGGGACCTTCCTTCACCCGGAGGATCGACATGGGGTGCTGGGCTGGTTCGATGGATTGATTGCGGGCCAGGTTGAGGACGACACCGGGCTTCATGCGTTCCGCTGCCTCGACGCCAGCGGTCAGGCGATCTGGCTTGAGGCCAGACCGGGCGTGGTCCGCGACAGCGGGGGCCAGATCTCCGGTGTTGTATTGACGCTTCATGACGTCACCCAGAGGCGGGAGCTGGAGCGCACCACGCGGGAACAGGCCGAACTGGTGGAAGCCGCGTTTCAGCAGGCGGTCTCCGGCAAGGCGCTTCTCGATCTGGACTTGCGCTGCCTCAAGGTCAATCCGGCCCTCTGTACGATGGTCGGCCTGGCTGAGGCTGACCTGATCCAGACCCGATTCGAACGCCTTATGCACCCTGACGAAGTTGGCGTGGCGGAGGAGGGCGTGGCCCGGCTCCGGAGCGGAGAGATCCGCAGCTACCAAGTGGACCGCCGTTACCGTCACACCAATGGCTCCTATGTGCCGGTGCGCGTGAGTGTGTCTTTGGTTCGCGATTTTGAAGGTTCAACCCAGCACCTGCTGGTCGAGGCTGAGGATCGGTCGGAGTATGTCGCCGCCAGTGCGGCTCGCCGCGAAAGTGAGGCGCTCTATCGGTTGCTGGCCGAAAACATCGGGGACATCGTTATAAAGAACAATATTGATGGAATAATTGAATATGTATCTCCATCAATAAAACGTCTTACGGGTCTCGATCCGGACAAGTGGATCGGAAAACACCTGAATGACCGTATCGTTGTCGACAAGGAATTCCGTACGCCCAAGTTTACCGAGAACGAAAAGCCGTTGCCAACGGGGCGTGATAACGAGTTTCAATACCGTCGGGCAGATGGGTCCATGGGCTGGGTACAGAGCAATCCAACAATCCTTCGCGAACCGGATGGCCGTCCGGCCGGGATGATGTCGGTCCTGCGCGACGTGACCGAACGTCGGGCGATCGAGGACGAGTTGCGGCGCAAGACCGCCGAGGCCGAAGCGGCCGTGCAGGCCAAAGCCGAATTTCTGGCGAATATGAGCCACGAGATCAGGACGCCGCTAACGGCCGTTATCGGTTTTGGCGACCTGCTGGCCAAGATGTTGGAACTCCCTGAAAAGGCGCAACTCTATGCCCAGCGGATCGCCAGTTCTGGCGAGGCTCTGCTGGGGATCGTCAACAGTGTCCTGGACTTTTCCCGGGTGGAGGCCGGTGAGGTTGAACTGCAGCGCCAGTCGACCGATCCGATGGATCTGGCGAGCCAGATTCTCGACCAGTTCCGGGACAAGGCGGCAGCCAAGGGTTTGGCCCTGTCCCTCGAGGTCGAGGAGCCGCTTCCCGCTGCGGTGCTGGCCGACCGGGGGCGCCTCGGGCAAGTGATTACCAACCTGCTGGCCAACGCGATCAAGTTTACGCGCCAGGGCGGGATTACGATTCGGCTCGGCTATGATCTGTCAGACCAGAGCCTCCACGTTTCAGTGGTCGATACCGGAATCGGAATTCCACCGGGACAGTGCGGGCGACTCTTTGAACGCTTTACCCAGATCGATGGTTCGCACACCCGTCAGTTTGGCGGGGTTGGCCTGGGCCTGGCTATTTCGCGCGGCCTTGTCGAGGTCATGGGCGGGGAAATCCGGGTCGAGAGCGAGGAAGGTGTGGGTTCGACCTTCCGGTTTACGGTGCATGCCCCGGTCGACATCTCCGGCCAGGACAGCACCGCCGATGTTGCGCAGAACCATGATGTCGAGGCGATCCGGATTCTGGTCGTCGACGATGTGGCTGTGAACCGCGAACTGATCGCAGCGATGCTGGAGCCATTTCAGCTGAGGCTGACGGAGGCCGAAGATGGTCAGGCTGCGATCGATACCGCTGATCGCGAGCCCTTCGACCTGATCCTGATGGATCTCCAGATGCCCCGCATGAACGGGTTGTCGGCGACAAAGATCATTCGGGCCCGATCGAAACTGAACAGCCGGACGCCGATCCTTGCCCTGAGTGCCAACGTACTCCCGCAGCATGTGGACGAATGCCTCTGCGCCGGAATGAACGACCATGTCGGCAAGCCGATCAATGCCGGGGAGCTGCTCAGCAAGATCGAGCAGTGGACGCGGTCCGAAGATCCCGGGGCTGAGCCGTCCAGCACCTGACGAGACCAAGGCTCAATCATTTACCACAGGGTCTTTGCAGCCCGCTCTGGCCAGCCGCGGTCATAGGCCTCGCCCCCGACCTCACCGGCCGTGACTGCCGCCAGCATGGCCCCCGGTGAGGGCAGGGTGGCCGGATCGACCTGGCTTTCGGCCTTCCACAGCCCGGACCGCACGATGGCCCGGGCACACTGGAAATAGGCCTCCTGCACGGTGATCACCATGGCACTGCGCGGGGCCTGGCCGTCGACGGCGAAACTGGCCAGCAGGGCGGGGTCAGCACTGATCACCGCCTGGCCATTGACCCGGAAGGTCGTGCCCGAGCCCGGGATCAGGAACAGCAGGGCGACCCGGGGATCCCGCACCACATTGCGCAGGCTGTCGAGGCGGTTGTTGCCGCGACGGTCAGGCAGGATCAGGGTCTGTGGATCAGCGACGCGCACAAAGCCCGGCCTGTCGCCGCGCGGACTGCAATCCAGGCCCTCGGGGCCGAGTGTCGCCAGGGCGACAAAGGGCGAGGCCTCGATCAGGGTCCGATAGTGTGGGGTAATGGTCGTTGACACCTTGACCAGGGCCGCGCTGACGGGCGGGGTGTCATAGAGCGCGTCCAGCGCCTCGAGGCTGTCGATCACGCTCATGGTGCCCTCCTGCATCCGGGGCTGAGCCTAGAGGTCCGGCGCGCCCGGCGAAAGCGTCAGGCGGTAAAGACTCGCGCGCAAGCCTCGGCGAGGTGGCGCGGCGAGATCGGCTTGCCGACCACGGGCGGCTCGCGGCCTCGCACCAGTTCGGCATTGCCGGTGACATAGACGACCGGGATATCGCCTAGCTGTTGCTGGATGGCTTCGACCGCCTCGACCCCGGTGCCGCCGACGATGCGATAATCCGCTGTGATCAGGTCCGGACGCCGAGCCATGGCCTTCTTCAGGGCGTCCTGCGGGCTTTCGGCGATGTCGAAGCTGGTAAAGCCCTGTTCAGCCAGCAGGGCTTCCATCTCGAAGGCGATCAAAATCTCGTCCTCGATGATCAGGGCATGTCGGGCTTTCATGTGCACGGTCATTTGCCGCCGCCTTCATTAACGTCCCGTCCTAACTTCAACGCCCGGCCAAGCTTGCGCGCCAGTCTCATTTTCGTGATCTGACGAATTATTGCCTCAATCAGTGGCCCTGTCCCAGATTCTGCGGGCTGGTTCCCCAGTCTGGGTAGGCGACGCGGTGGGGCGATCCGCGCTATGCAGGTGAAAAGTCCGAAGCAGGACGGCGGGAGATGGCGATTGTCCGTCGCTGCCGTCATGCTTGCGGCCCAGTTCAGCGCAGGAATCGCCCAGTCATGTCTCAAGACGCCCCCCTGATCCTGACCGAAAAGCGCGGTCACATCGCCATCCTCACCCTGAACCGTCCCGAGGCCATGAACGCCCTGGGGGCGCCCGGCGACGGCGACCAGGTGGCGGCCGCCTGCGAGGCGATCAATGATGACCAGGATATCCGCTGCGTGATTCTGACCGGCGCGGGCCGGGCCTTCTCGGCCGGCGGCGACGTCAAGGCGATGAAGGCCCGCGAGGGCGCGTTCGGCGGCAATGGCGTCAAGGTCCGCGACGGCTATCGCAAGAACATCCACCGCATCGTCCGCGCCATCTATGGCCTGGAGGTTCCCTCGATCGCCGCCGTTAATGGCGCGGCCATCGGCCTGGGCTGCGACGTGGCCTGCATGACCGACATCCGCATCGGGGCCGACACCGCCAAGTTCGGCGTCACCTTCCTGAAACTGGGCCTGATTCCCGGCGACGGCGGGGCCTGGCTGATGCCGCGCACCATCGGCATGAGCCGAGCCGCCGAGCTGCTGTTCACCGGCGACGTCATCGACGCGGCCAAGGCCGCCGAATGGGGCCTGATCAGCAAGGCCGTGCCGGCCGACACCCTCATGGATGAAGCCCTGGCCCTGGCCACGCGGATTGCGGCCCAGCCGCCGCACGCCCTGCGCATGGCCAAGAGCCTGCTCAAGCACGGCACGACCGCCAGCTACGACACCCTGATGGAGATGAGCGCGGCCGCCCAGGCCATCGCCCACCACACCGAGGACCACATGGAAGGCGTCGACGCGATCCTCGAAAAGCGCGCGCCGGTGTTCAAGGGCGCCTGAGGTCATGGGCAAGGAAGCGCGGGGCGTCTGGGGCCATCTGTCGGACGGGGACTGCGAGGGCAAGCTCCTGTGGGAGTTTCCCAAGCTGATCTTCCGCGGAGCCCATCGCGGCATCTATCAGGGCCACGCCCTGCGCTACATCAAGGTCGAGGGCAATGACCTCGTCCTGAACGACGGCACCCGGTTCGAGCTGGAGCCGGGCGAAGCCGACAAGTGGCTGCACGCCATCCTCAACCCGCCGGGGCGGCTGGACAAGCTGGGCGTCAAGCCCGGCCAGACGGTCGTGGTGCTGGCGCTTGAGGATGAAGAGTTCCTGGAAGAGCTCTCCACCCGGGTCGAGCCCGTCGAGGCCGAGGAGGACATCGACCTGCTGTTCCTCGGCGTCGAGGACCTGGCCGATTTCGATCAGCTGGAAGACCTGATCGGCGGGCTGGGTCCCAAGGGCGCGATCTGGATCGTGGCCCAGAAGGGCAAGGGCGCGCCGCTGAAGGACACCGAGATCCTGGCCGCCGCGCGCGGTCAGGGTCTGGTCGACACCAAGGTCTGCAGCTTCTCCAAGACCCATTCGGCCCTGCGCTTCGTCAAGCGCAAGGCCGGTCCGCCGGCAGCGAGCAAGCCGGTCGAGGATGACGCCGGCTTCGACGACGAGATCTGAGGGCAGGGAAGGGCGATGTTTCCAGTCCGGCGCATTCGTCCTTCCCGGCTTCTCGCCCCCTATGTGAAGGCGTTCGAGGAGCGCAGCCGCAGACTGGACGCCACGGTGGTGCTGCGCCCGCTGCCAGCACGGACCGAGCAGTTCCTCGAATTCTATCTCGCCGACCGCTATCGGGTGCGTGACATCGCGTCCGGGGCGGTAGAGGCCGCGCCAGACATCGTTCTGGTCGGGCTGCAGACCTATCGCCGGGTCGATGTGCTGCTCGGCGGGGACCTCAACCTATTCACGATCCAGTTCACGCCGACCGGCTTTTCCAGTCTGTTTGGTCAGGCTGCGGCCTCGCTCACCGACAGGGCCCATGACGGCCGGGATGTCCTGGGTTCGGAGATCGCCCTGATCGCCGAACAGCTGGAGGCGGCACCGGATCTCGCGGCCCGGGCGGCCATTGCCGAGGCCTGGCTGGGCGGCAGGGCGATCCCTCTGACGGCCGACCCCATTGCCTGGGCGGCGCGCCGCATGACGGCCCTGCACGGCAGCGTCCGTGTGGCAGACCTGGCCGAGGCCGTGGACCTGGGCGAGCGCCAGTTCGAGCGGCGGTTCACCCGGGCGGTTGGGGTCTCGCCCAAGCGCTATGCCCGGGTCCTGCGGTTCCGCGAGGCCCTGCGCCTGAAGGCTGAAGGGGCCGAACCGAGCTGGGCGGCGGTGGCCCAGGCGGCGGGCTATGTCGATCAGGCCCACATGATCCACGAGTTCAGGGCCCTGGCCGGCGACACGCCCGAGCGTCTGCTGGCGACCATGGCCCCGGCTCTGGAAACCGTTCTGCCGGGTGTCGGAAATCTACAATCGGGCCGAAACGCGACCGCCTAGTCTGCCCGCCATCGAGCATGGCTGGAGCTGGACGGATGATCGAACGACGCGCCTTGCTGACGATGGGGGGATTGGCGATGACGGGATTGGCCGGCACGGCCCAGGCGGCCGGAGACGGGGTGGCGGAGATCGAGGCCCTGGTGAAGTCGCTGCTGGCGGCCTGGAACGCCACGGACGCCGACGCCTATGCCGATCACTTCTGGCCCGACGCCAGCTGGGTCAATGTCGTGGGCATGCACTGGCGCGGCCGCGATCAGGTGGCCTTCGCCCACCGGCTGTTCCTGTCGACCATCTTCAAGGACTGCAAGCAGACCCTGGTCTCGATCGAGGCACGGGCCGTAGCGCCGGGCGTGGCCCTGGCGGTGGTGACCATGATCCAGGACGCCTACACCACGCCGGACGGCAACAGGATGCCCGAGGCCCATGACCGCCTCAGCCTGACGGCGGTGCAGCGGGAGGGACGCTGGCTGCTGATCCATGGCCACAACACCATCATCAACCCCCAGGCGGCCAATAACGACCCGGTCCTGCGGATGCCGCACTGACCTTGTCGGCCCCCGCCGGGCCCTGGCGGTGCGTCTGATCAGAGGGCCTAGGCCAGGTCCCCACAGGCCGCGCAGAAGGCGTCCAGGTCGGCCTCGTCGTGATAGATCGACAGGCCGATGCGCAGCACGTCGTCGCGAACGTCAACCACCACGCCCCGGGCCGCGAGGGCTGTTTTCCAGGTCTGGGCGTCAGGATGGCGCAGGGCCAGGAAGCGGGCCTGCGGCCCGTTCCCGGGCGGGTTCACGATGACGGCGTCCTTCAGAGGTCCGGCTGTGCCGGCGGCGATCCGGGTCAGCAGGCTCCGCTGAAGGCCCGCCACATGTTCGGCCACGGCGGCCGTGGTCAGGGCTTCGGCTTCCAGCATCTGCCCCGCTGCCACGAAGCGGTAGAGACCCGACGGATCAAAGGTCGCACCCAGGAATCGGCTGGCGTCGCGCGCATAGCCCACCCCGCCGGGCGGGCCTTCGAGGTCGCCGAACTCGGCGTACCAGCCGGTCAGGGCCGGGCGCGGACCAAAGCCGGGCGGGGCGTGCAGGAAGGCCGCGCCTTCGCCCGCCATGGCGTATTTGTAGCCGCCGGCGACATAGAAGATCCGGTCGGCCACGCCCGACAGGTCGGTCGGTACGGCCCGGTAGCCGTGATAGCCGTCGACCACCACCCACGGCCCCTCGGGCCGGGCCAGATCGGCCAGGTCCCAGACGCGATCGAAGACATAGCCGCTCTTGAAGAACACGTGGCTGACGAAGATCAGGTCGAAATCGCCCGCGCGTGCGGTCGCCAGGAAGCGTTCCGCGAAGTCCGGCCCATCGGCCTCCACCAGGGTCAGCGTGATTTCGCCGGCCTCGACCCAGCGCTGGGCCTGGCGGCGGAACGAGTGGAATTCGCCGTCGGTCGACAGCACCCGGACGGGCCGCCTGTCGATCGCTGACAGAAGCACGGTCAGCAGGGCGTGAGTATTGGGCGCGAAGACGACGCTGTCGGGCGAGGGCAGGGCGAGCTCGCGTGCGACCAGGGCTTGCGCGGCCGGATAGACCTCGCCCAGCGCCTTGTCCCACTTGTGGTCGGCCAGGCCGGCGGCGTCCTCCCAGGCCTCGATCTGGGCAGCCAGGGTGACGTCTGGCCACAGGTGATGACTGTGGGCGGCCATGTGCAGCCGGCCCCCGTCCGAAGCCATGGGCGCGGACAGGGCCCGCGAGAAAAGGTCCTTGCGCGCGCCTTTCACAGCTTGGTTCTCAGCGACCACAGCTCGGGGAAGGCGCGGCGGCGCAGGGTGCTGGCCAGATAGCCGATGCCGTCCGTGCCCCCCGTGCCCGGCCGGCCGCCTATGATCCGCTCGACGGTCAGGACGTGCTTGTGGCGCCAGGTGACCAGGGCGTCGTCCAGGTCGACCAGCTTCTCGGCCAGTTGATACAGCTCCCAATAGCGCTGGGTGTCACGATAGACCTCCAGCCAGGCCGCCTCCACCTCGGGCGAAGGGGCGTAGGTCTCGGCAAAGTCGCGATTCAGTACCGCATCCGGCACGGCCAGGCCGGCCTTGGCCAGCTGGGCGATGGCCACATCATAGAGGCTGGGCGCATTCAGGGCCGCTTCGAGTTGCGCCAGGCCGTCAGAGCCCTCGGCGTGGAACTTCAGGAAGCTCTGGTCCTTCAGGCCCAGCAGGTATTCCAGGGTGCGGAACTGATGCGACTGGAAGCCCGAGCTTGAGCCCAGGTCGTTGCGGAAGCTCAGATAGTCGGCCGGGGTCATCGTCGCCAGAACGTCCCAGGACAGGGTCATCACCGTCTGGATCCGCGACACCCGGGCCAGGGCCTTGTAGGCGGGCTCGACATCGCCGTCCGCGATCAGCTGCTTGGCCAGGAGCACCTCGTGGATGATCTCCTTGAGCCACAGCTCTTTAACCTGGTGGATGACGATGAAAAGCATCTCGTCATGACGGTCGCTCCGCGGCTGCTGGGCTGCGAGCAGTTGGTCCAGCGCCAGGTAGCGCGCATAGGTCATGTCTTGGGTCATGACGCGATCCTAGGTAGTTCGGAGGGGCACATTTTTCCTTGTTTGCGGGGAATTTTTCCCCGAGCGCGGAATGATGTTTCGCCACATCCACGGAAAGCGGAACAAGTGGTCTCGGCCCTCGCCAAGCTCCGCCGAATGCGGCAGGAAGCGGCCATGAACCGCTTTGCCATTCTCGCCCTGGTCCTGGCCGGGCTTTCCTGGGGGCTGGGCTTTCCGCTGGGCAAGCTGGTCCTGCGCGAAACCGACGCCGCCCACATGGTGCTGCTGCGGTTCGCCGTCGCCGCCGTGGCGGCGGCCCCCTTCGCCCTGTGGACGGCCGAGGCGCGGGCCCTGTTCCGCTCGCCCGTCGTGCTGCTGGCCGGCGGGCTCTATGGCCTGGCCTTCATGGTGCAGTTCGAAGGCCTGGCCCATGTCAGCGTGACCCTGGCGGCGCTTCTGGTCGGGGCCATGCCGGCCCTGATCGCGGTCAGCGCCCGCTTTTTCGGGGAGCGGGTCAGCCGTGCCTCGTGGGCGGGGGTGGTCGCCGCGACGCTCGGCGCGTCCCTGATCGCCGGCAAGCCCGACGGTGCCGGCTCGCCGCTGGGGGTGGCGCTATCGGTCGCCTCGCTGTTCGTCTTCCTGGCCTGGCTGATCGTCATGCGCCGCGCGCCCAAGGTCCAGGCCCCCCTGGCCATACCGGCGGTGACCATGATCGTGGCCACAGCCGCCATCCTGCCGGTCGCCTGGCTGATGCACGGTCCGCCCAAGCTGGACCTCAGCCCCGTGGCCTGGTCCTGCATCATCGGCCAGGGGGTGGTGGCGACCCTGCTGGCCACGGCAGCCTGGCAATATGGCTCCGCCCGGGTCGGAGCCGCCACTGCCGGGGTCTTCATCAATATCGAGCCGCTGATGGGCGCGGTGATCGGGGTGATGCTGTTCGGCGACCACCTGACCCTGGCCCTCTTCGCCGGCGGCTTGCTGATCCTTCTCGGCAGCTTCGTCGTCGTGTTGGGCGAGGGGAAGGCGGACAAGGTGGAGGCTGTGTAGCCACACTCAAAATCCGCTCTCCCCGGCGAAAGCCGGGGCCCAGATTCAGCCTGAGCGTTTGGGGATGACGCGCCTATTGCCCAAGCCCTTTCGACACCGCGCAGGGCTCGATCTGGGCCCCGGCTTTCGCCGGGGAGAGCGGGAACGGAGAGACTCTAAGCCGCTTCCTTCGCCTTCTTCTTCTCAAACCGCATCGCCCCGTCATCGACCCGGCCCATCTTCAGGGCCATCAGGTCGAGGGCATAGTTCTGATAGGCCTTCCAGGGCTTCTTGACGCCCTGCTTGGGGAACTTGGCCATGGCCCGCTGGACGTAGCCTGACGAGAAGTCCAGCCAGGGTTCGACGTCCATGCCGGCCTCGTCCTGGCGGGCCACGCAGGTGTCCAGACCATTGCGGGCCATGTGGTTGATCAGCTTGCAGACATACTCGCTGGTCAGGTCGGCCTTCAGGGTCCAGGAGGCGTTGGTATAGCCGAAGGCGGAGGCCAGGTTCGGCACGTCGCTGAACATCATGCCCTTGTAGCTCATCGACTGCGAAAGGTCGGCGACCTTGCCGTCAACCACCAGTTCCATGCCGCTGAGCAGCTGCATCTGCAGGCCCGTGGCGGTGACCACCACATCGGCGTCGAGGGTCTTGCCGGACTTCAGTTTCAGGCCGGTCGGGGTGAAGGTCTCGATATGGTCGGTGACCACCGAGGCCTTGCCGCCCTTGAGGGCGTCGAACAGGTCGGCGTCGGGCACCAGGCACAGGCGCTGGTCCCAGGGATTGTAGCGGGGCGTGAAGTGGGTGGCGACGTCGTAGTCGGGCCCCAGATGTTCGCGCACCAGACCAATAAGCCTCTCCTTGGTCTTTTCCGGCTTGTTGCGGGCGATGTTGAAGAACAGCATCTGCATTAGCACGTTCTTCCAGCGCGTGATGCCATAGGCGGTCATGGCCGGCAGCTTGGACCGCAGCCAGTTGGCGATGCCGTCCTCGGCCGGGCGCGAGACCACATAGGTCGGCGAGCGCTGCAGCATGGTGACGTGGCTGGCGGTCCTGGCCATTTCCGGCACCAGGGTGACGGCCGTGGCACCGCTGCCGATCACCACCACCTGCTTGCCGGCATAGTCGAGGTCCGAGGGCCAGTGCTGCGGATGCACGATCCGGCCGCCGAAGCTTTCGACCCCGGCAAACTCGGGCGTATAGCCGGCGGCATAGTCGTAATAGCCGGCGCACATATAGAGGAAGCTGCAGCTGACGCTGACGCTCGTGCCCTGATGCTCGGCCTCGACGGTCCAGGTGGCGGTCTCCGACGACCAGCTGGCCCGTTTGACGTGATGGCCGTAGCGGATCTTCTTGTCGATGCCGTACTCGGACGCCGTTTCACGCACATAGTTCAGGATCGAGGGGCCGTCGGCGATGGCCTTGGCCTCGCGCCAGGGCTTGAAGGAGTAGCCCAGGGTGTACATGTCGCTGTCCGAGCGGATGCCCGGATAGCGGAACAGGTCCCAAGTGCCGCCGATCGCTTCGCGGCCTTCGAGAATGGCGTAGGTCTTGCCCGGGCAGTTGGCCTGCAGGTGATAGCCCGCGCCGATACCGGACAGGCCCGCGCCCACAATCAGTACGTCGAAGTGCTCGGTCGCCATGCCGTGTCCCGTCCCTGGTGCATCGGTCCGGCTGTCCCGGACGCCTTGTTATCTGATCAGCGTTCACCAACAAACGACCGTTTTGACTCAGCGTCAACCGCGACACGCCTGCGCCCTGTCGGTTTTCATTGCGCACGGTCATAGGTCGCGCGTATTGCGGGGCATGTCCCTGCGCGATTTCGGTGTCCTGATCCTGATCTGCCTGGTCTGGGCGGGCAACAACATCATCTCGAAGATCGTGGTCGCTCACTGGGGCGTGCCGCCCCTGGCCTATGCGGCCGTGCGGTTCGGACTGGTGGCTCTGGTCACCCTGCCTTGGCTGCTGCCGGCCCCGCGTCCGGTGTGGCGGCTGGTGCTGGTGGCCCTGCTGATGGGGGCAGGCAATTTCGCCCTGCTGTTCATGGGCTTCAAGACCGCCTCGCCCTCGGCGGCCTCGGTGATCATCCAGCTGGGCGTGCCGTTCACGACGATCCTGTCGGTCATCATTCTGGGCGAGCGCATCCGCTGGAAACGCGGCCTCGGCATTGCGCTCACCCTGTCGGGCGCAGTGGTGGTGATGTGGAGCCCGCACGGGCTGGAACTGTCGGCCGGCCTGTGGCTGATCGCGGCGGCGGCCTTCACGGGCTCACTGGGCGCTGTGATGATGAAGCAGATGGAAGGCGTGCGGCCCCTGCAGTTCCAGGCCTGGGTCGGCTTCTCGTCGGTCTGGCCGCTGCTGGCCCTGAGCGGCCTGACCGAACCCGGCGCGGCCGGCGCGGCCCTTAATGCCGGCTGGCCCTTCGTGGCGGCGGTGGTGTTCTCGGCCCTGGTGGTCTCGGTGGTGGGCCACACGGCCTATTACGGCCTGATCCAGAAGTATGAGGCCAATCTGATTGCGCCCTTGACCCTGATGACACCGCTGATGACCATCGGTCTGGGCGTGCTGATCACCCACGACCATTTCGACCTGCGCATGGGCATAGGCACCGCCCTGGCCCTGTTTGGCGTGCTGATCATCGCCCTGCGCAAGAACCAGGTGATGCCGTTATTGATGCTGATGAGGAACCGCATCCAATGAGCCTGCTCCTCGTCGAGGCCCCGTCGCCCAATTTCGACGCCCGCAAGGCCGTGCCCGACTGTGTGATCCTGCACTATACGGGCATGGAGACCGGCGAGGCCGCGATCGAGCGCCTGCGCGATCCCGAAGCCAAGGTCTCGGCGCACTACTGTGTCGAGGAAGACGGCCGCATCTTCCGCCTGGTGGCCGAGGAGCGCCGGGCCTGGCACGCCGGGGCGGCCTTCTGGAAGGGCGTCAAGGACATCAACTCGGCTTCGATCGGCATCGAGATCGTCAATCCCGGCCACGAGTTCGGCTATCGGCCGTTCCCCGACGCCCAGATCGCCGCAGTGATCAACCTGCTGGCCGATGTCCGCTCGCGCTGGATGATCCCGGACTCGCGGATTCTCGGCCATTCCGACATCGCCCCGGCCCGCAAGATCGACCCGGGCGAGCTCTTCCCCTGGAAGCGCCTTGCCGAAAGCGGTCACGGCCTGTGGATCGAGCCGCCCCCGTCGCCCGGCGCGCCCCTGGGCGAGGGCGAGGAGGGCACCGGCGTTTTTGCGCTGCAGGCCGGCCTGACCCGCCTGGGCTATGACTGTGCCCCGACCGGCAAGTATGACGCCTGGACCACCACCGTGGTGAGCGCCTTCCAGCGCCACTGGCTGCAGACCCGCTTTGACGGCATCGCCGACGGCGAGACCCGGGCGCGGCTGGTGGGGCTTCTGAGGGCCGGGGACTGATGCATCCGGCCAGGCTGTTCAGGGTCGAGGACAGGGGACCGCTGCTCGCCTTCCTGCGCGCCCATCCCTTCGTGACCCTGGCCGCCAGCGTCGGCGGCCGCCCGATGATCGCCCAGGCCCCGGTCGTGGTGCGCCAGATGCACGACGAACTGGTCATCGACTTCCATCTGTCGCGCGCCAATGCCCTGGCCCCGCACCTCGTCCAGGGGTTCCGGGCCGTGATGCTGGCCACCGGCGAAGACGCCTATGTCAGCCCCGACTGGTACGAGAGCGCCGACCAGGTGCCGACCTGGAACTATCTCTCGGTCGAGGCCGAGGGCTCGGTGGCCGTACTCGACGAGGCCGAGCTGATCGCCCAGCTCGACACCCTGTCCGAGCAGGAAGAGGCGCGCTTGGCCCCCAAGCCCCTGTGGACCCGCCACAAGATGGCCCCCGGAAAGTTCGAGGCCATGCTGCGCGGCATCATCGGCGGGCGACTGTTCGTCGACCGGCTGGAAGGCACCTTCAAGCTGTCGCAGAACAAGTCCGAGGCCGACCGGCTGGGCGCGGCCAGGGGGCTGGGCAAGCACCCCCTGGCCAAGATGATGCGTCAGGCTGGGGCCTGAGGCGCAGCGCCCTGCCGGGGGCGGCTCAGGGCCGGGCCGGGTTCGCCTCGCAGAAGCGCACAATGGCGTCGAAGACGCGCTGCGGATCTTCCAGCTCGGGCGTGTGACCCAGGTCGTCAAAGGTCACGCAGGCCGCATCCGGCCGCAGGCGCTGGATGGAATGCGCATTGTCGGCGGGGTGGGAGCGATCGGCGGCCCCCCAGATCGACAGCAGGGGCTGGTCAGGGCAGGGCAGCTCGACCTCGGGGTCCATGTAGCACTGGTAGGCGCTGGCCAGAGACCATTGGGCGCCGTGCTGGAAGGACCGCTCGGCACACCGGCAGAGCTCGTCGATCATGGCCGTCTTGCCGACCGAGAGCGCGTACCAGTCCGGCATGCGTTTCGGTGCCATGCGGCGCATGGCGACATGGCCCAGGACCGGCGTCGCCAGAATGCCCTTGGGATCGCGGGCGGCCTTCCAGACCCTGAAGGCTGCGACATCGCCGGCCTGCAGCAGGGTCAGGCGGGAGACGAGCTCGGGATGGCGCGCGGCAATGTCGACGGCGGCATGACCGGCGACGCAGGAAAAGGCCAGGATGGCGCCGGGCCCGGCCACGGCCTGCAGGAAGATCGCCAGGTCGTCATGGGTTTCGCGGAACCCGAAGCGATAGTCCCCGGCCGCAGCCGAGAAGCCCATTGCCGGCAGTTCAAACGCAATTACGCGGAAGCGCTGGGCGAAGGTCGCGATCAGGGCGTCATAGACTTCCAGCGTCATCGGCGGATCGACGCTGAAGACGATCGTTGGGCCCTGGCCGGCCTCGCGATAGCGGTACTGCACCTTGGGCGACCGGAAGAACCGTATGCCGTCCGAGGCGCTGGCCGGCCAGCCTTCGCGATGTCGGCCCATACGGTCGGCGGCACCCGCCGTATCCAGGCGCGTGGCCAGGCGATTGAGCGTCCCGGTCATGGCTGGCGCGCCGCGTTGCGGTTGGCGATGAACAGCGCGACGCAGGTCAGGACCAGATAGCCCTCGATCGCCAGATGGCGCGCCACGATCGAGGCTGCGGCCCCGGTCTGGTGGGTCAGCCAGGCATCGCCGAGCGGCAGGATGAGGGCCGCGACCGCCGTCCAGAACAGGGCGCGCAGATCCCGCCGGACCAGGAAGATCGCCACCAGCGCCGCGACGAAGGCGGTGCGCAGGGCATAGACCTGCACCCAGGCTACCGCGTCTGCGCCGCTGACCGGTACGCCATAATAGATGGCAAAGCCGGTCGGATCAGACAGGGCCCGGGCCACATTGACCGCCTGCAGGAGCGCCAGCGGAACGGACAGCCAGAAGCCGAAGGTCCGCAGGACGGATCTGCGGGATGAGGATGGGTTTGCGGTCATGGTGTCTCCCTATGGACGGGAAGACTAGCGGGGCGATCGTCGTCTGGACGCTTGAGTTTCCGCCCATATAGGTGAATGAATTTCACCCATGAAGCGCGACGCCCCCAGCTTTGCCGCCCTGCGGATCTTCGCCGTGGCGGCGCAGCGGCAGAGTTTCCGCGATGCCGGCCAGGCGCTGGGCCTGACGCCCTCGGCGGTCAGCCACCAGGTGCGGGCCGTGGAGGACTGGGTCGGCGCGCCCCTGTTTCTGCGCCAGGTGCGGCAGGTGCGGCTGACACCGCTCGGCGAGACCCTAAGCGAGCGACTGTCGCAGGCCTTCTTCGACATCGACACCGCGCTCGGCCAGGCCAGGCGGCAGTCCGTCTCGACGCGGCTGCGCATCGCGGCCCTGCCCCTGTTCACCAATGTCTGGCTGGTGCCCCGGCTGGCGCGGTTTGAAGCGCTGCACCCCGACCTTTCCCTGTCGATCGACACCGATGCGCGGGTGGTCGATCTTGAGAAGGGCGAGGCCGATATCGCCATCCGCAATGTTGCAGCCGTGACCACCGGCCTGTTCGGGCACAAGCTGCTGGACCTGCGGGCCACGCCGCTGTGTACGCCCCAGATGGCCGAGACGGTGCAGGTGCCCCAGGACCTGGCCCGGGCCACCCTGATCGACCTGAGCGTCGGGCGAGCCGGCTGGCCGGAATGGTTTGAGGGGGTCGATTGTCCGCGCCTGAAGCCGGCCCGCACCCTGACCTTCGACAATGTCCCCTCGGCGATCGACGCCGCAGCCCAGGGGCGTGGCGTGCTTCTGGGCCTTCTGCCCCTGGTGCTGGATGCGCCGAATGCCAGCCAACTGGCCGCGCCCCTGCAGCATCCCCCGGTGGATGCGGGGGCCTATTTCGTCGTCTGCCGCAAGGCCGATCGCGCCAATGCCACCGTCCAGGCCTTCATGACCTGGCTGATCCGGGAGATGAAGGCGGATGTCGTCCGCCTGCGGCGACTGGAGCGCGAGCGGCTGAAGTGAATGCCTGACCCTCGGCCCCGTAAACCAGATGAAAAGTTGACCTCCGCCCCGTCGCCCGTCAAACACCCTCCCGGACCAGACGGTCGGGCGGTCGCGGTCCTCGCAAGAGGGTCGAGGAAAGTCCGGGCTCCACGGTGACAAGGCGGTGGGTAACGCCCACCGGGAGCGATCCCAGGGATAGCGCCACAGAAAGCAAACCTCCTCCCTTTCGAGGGCGGGAAGGGTGAAAGGGTGGGGTAAGAGCCCACCGCGGACCTGGCGACAGGGACGGCATGGCAAGCCCCGCCTGGAGCAAGACCGAATAGGGACCCCGCGTCGACCTCGCGTCGACTAGGCCGTCACTGGCTGAGTAGGGTTCGGGTAGGTCGCGAGAACCGTCCAGCAATGGGCGGTCCAGAGGAATGATCGTCGCAGTCTCGTCCTTCGGGGCGAGGGTGGCACAGAACCCGGCTTATAGACCGTCTGGTCCGTCTCTTCCGTCCCCGGAAGAGACGGGTCGTCCACACCCTCACCGTTTCCGAGTCCTGAGGCCTTGCCGCGCCCGGACCTGACGGCCCCCAACACTTAACAGTTCTCTGTATGTTCTGTTGATGGCTTGTGATTTCCTGTCACGAGGTGGTGCGACATCTTTGTTTTCGCGGCAAAATGCCCGTCGGTGTCATTGTTTCCCAATTCATCCCATGTTAACCCAGTTGCATCGGGCGGCCTTGGGAAGGCGCGGCCGATGCGGGGTTTTGCAGGGGTTGGGCGAGGTGTTCCTCTCGACGTTCGAGAAGCAGGTGGACAGCAAGCGGCGCATCGTTGTGCCGCAGGACTTCCGCGCGGCGATCTCGGGCCCCTTTGACGGCGTGTTCTGCTTCCCCTCGATCGAGGCCGATTGCCTCGAAGGGGGCGGAAAAGCCCTGTTCGACCGCTATCTGGGCGTGATCGAGGAGCTGGAGTTCGGCGATCCGGTCCGCACCGCCCTGGAGACCAGTGTCCTGGGCGGCATGGCCAGGCTGTCATTTGATACAGCTGGTCGCATTACGCTGCCCGATCACCTGTGCGAGATGTTCGGCCTGAGTGATTGGGTGACTGTCGTCGGTATGGGTGAGCGTTTTCAGATCTGGTCGCGGGAGGCCTTCCAGGCCCATCGCGCCGCGCAGCGCGAGCTGGCCCGCGAGGGTCTGGCTGCCCTGCGGGTCCAGCAGCGCACGGCCCGCCTGGGTGGTGCATGACCGAGGCGGCACCCCACATCTCCGTCCTGCTGGACGAAGTGGTCGAGGCCCTGGCGGCCGGGCCCGGCGACACCATCATCGATGGCACCTTCGGGGCGGGCGGCTATACCCGCGCCATCCTGGCCACCGGGGCCAGTGTCGTGGGCTTCGACCGTGACCCGACCGTGCAGCGCTTCACCGAAGGCCTGCCGACCGACCGCTTCCGCCTGATCCAGGACCGCTTCTCGCGGATGGCCGAGCATTTCGAGCCGCAGTCGGTCGACGGTGTGGTGCTGGATATCGGCGTCTCGTCCATGCAGCTGGACGAGGCCGAGCGCGGCTTTTCGTTCATGCGCGACGGTCCGCTGGACATGCGGATGAGCGATACGGGCCCGACTGCCGCCGATCTGGTCAATGGCCTGGACCAGGTGGAATTGGCCCGCATCCTCTATGTCTATGGCGAGGAGCACGCCTCGCGGCGCATCGCCAGCTTCATCGTGCGCCGGCGCGAGGAGCGCCCGTTCGAGCGCACCCTGGACCTGGCCCATGTCATCGAGCGCGCCCTCGGCGGCCGCAAGGGCGCCAAGGTCCATCCGGCCACCCGCTCGTTCCAGGGACTGCGGATCGCGGTCAATGAAGAGCTGGCCGAGCTGGAGGCGGGTCTTGCCGCTGCAGAGCGGATCCTCAAGCCCGGCGGCCGGCTGGCGGTGGTGAGCTTCCATTCCCTGGAAGACCGCATCGTCAAGAATTACCTGGCCGAACGGGCCGGGCGCACGCCGGGCGGCTCGCGCCATCTGCCCCAGGCCCCAGCCGGAGCCCCGTCCAGCTTCCAGCTGATCGCCAACAAGGCCATTGCGCCCAGCGAGGCCGAGCTGGCCGTCAATCCGCGCGCCCGCTCCTCCAAGCTCCGCGCCGCCCGCCGCACGGACGCGCCGATCTGGGTCGCGGCCTCATGAGCGTCGCGGGCCTGTTCAATCGTCGGGTTCGCGGGTTTCGGGTGGTCGAGGTGGTCGGCATGGGTGTGCTGCTGACCCTGGTCACCGGCGTCTATCTGGCCAAGACCGTCGCGGGTCGCGAGCGCAACGAGATCGCCCGCATCGAACGCGAGATCGAGGACGAGCAGGCCCGCAAGCGTCTGCTCGAGGCCGAGGTGGCTCACCTGGAGCAGCCACGCCGCATCGAGGCCCTGGCCATCGCCATGGGCCTGCAGCACATTCCGGCCTCCCGCGAGACCACCGAAGACGCCCTGGTCGACGTGGCCCGCCATCATGCCGCGCCGGCCCCGGTCGACCTGTCGCCGGCGACCGTGGCTCCGGACGCCCTGGCGGCCGATGCGCCGGAGCCGGTTCCCGCTGATCCTCCAGTTGCGGGGCCGACGCGATGAGCCTGGCCAATCTCGGACCTTCCGGCTTTCAGCCCGGCGCCTGGCGCTGGCTGATCGAGCGCGTCTGGCGGCTGGAGCATGCCTTCGAGCGTTCGCGTGCCGCCGCCAAGCCCGAAGACGACACCCGCATCCGCATCTTCTTCGTCATGGCCTTTTTCGGCCTGTGCTTTGTCGGTCTGGGTCTGGGGGCCAGCTTCTCGGCCCTGTTCGCCCATGTCGGCCGCGGCAATGGCTTCCTGGCCTCGACCGAGGGCGCGCGCGGCGACCTGGTCGATCGCGATGGCCGTCTGCTGGCCGTCGACCTGACCCACTACGCCCTCTATGTCGATCCGCGCGAGGTCTGGGACAAGGCCGAAGCCCGTCGCGCCCTGGGCAAGGCCCTTCCGGAAGTGCCGGCCAAGCGCCTGGACAAGGTGGTCTTCGGTGACCGCCGCACCTTCCTGCTCGGCGGCCTGACCCCGGAGCAGAAGGCCAACATCTTCGATCTGGGCCTGCCGGGCATCTCTTTCGAGGAACAGGGCCGGCGCATGTATCCGCTGGGGGCCACGGCGGCCCATCTGGTCGGTTTTGTCGACAGCGGCGGACGGGGTCTGGCCGGGGCCGAGCGGGCCCTCGACAAGCCGATCCGGCTGGCAGCCGGCGGTGGAGGCCCCACGGCCCTGTCCATCGACATCCGCGTCCAGGCGGCCCTGGAAGACGAGCTGCGCAAGGCCGCGATCGAGTTCCAGCCGCGCGGCGCGGTTGGCCTGGTGACCAATGTCCACACCGGAGAAATCCTCGGCCTGGCCAGCTATCCCGACTTTGATCCCAACAAGGCCGGGACCGCCACCGACGACCAGAAGCTCAACCGGGCGGCCGGGTCGGTCTATGAGATGGGCTCGACCTTCAAGGCCTTCACCGTGGCCATCGGTCTCGACACCGGCGTGGCCACCCCGACCTCGACCTTCGATGCCCGCGAGCCCTACAAGCTGGGCTATCGCACCATCCATGACTATCACGCCGCCAAGGCGATCCTGAACCTGGTCGAGGTGTTCAAGCACTCGTCCAATATCGGTACGGCCAAGCTGGCGGTGGGGGTCGGGGCCCAGCGCCTGAGCCAGTATTTCAACAATCTGGGCCTGACCAAGCCGGCCAAGGTCGAGCTGCTGGAATCGGCCCGTCCCCTGACGCCGCGCAAGTGGAACGAGGATGCGGTGGCCTCGACCTCGTTCGGCCATGGCATGAACGTCACGCCCCTGGCCCTAGCCGAGGCCATGGGACCCCTGCTGAACGGCGGCACCCGTCCGCCCCTGACGATCCGCAAGCTGCCCCAGGGGGTACGCCCCGAGGGGCCGCGGGTGCTCAGCGAGGAAACCTCGCAGCAGATGCTGCGGATCATGCGCGCCAATGTCATTCCGGGCGAGGGCGGCAGCGGCGGCAAGGCCGACGTGGCCGGCCTGTCGGTCGGCGGCAAGACCGGCACCGGCGAGAAATATGACCCGGCCCTCAAGGCCTATAACCACCAGCGTCAGGTCTCGTCCTTCGCGGCTGTGTTCCCGACCGAGGGCCCGCTGGAGGCTGACCGCTATTTCGTGCTGATCCTGCTGGACGAGCCCAAGGGCAATGCCCGCACCTTCGGTTTCTCGACCGGCGGCTGGGTGGCGGCCCCGGCGGCCGGCCGGGTGATCGAGCGCATCGCGCCGTTCGTGGGAATCCGCCGCAAGGCCGAGATCGTGAGCGTCGCCAATTCGACAACTGCCAACCCGGGGACGGGCCTGTGACCAAGACGCTTTCCGACCTTCTGCAGCGCGACCTGGCTGAAAATCCGGTGATCACCGGCGTCACGGCCGACAGTCGCAAGGTCGGGCCCGGAACCCTGTTTGCGGCCCTGCCCGGGACCAAGGTCGACGGGGCCAGCTTCGCCCCCGGGGCCATTGCCGCCGGTGCGGCCGCCGTCCTGGGGCCGGTCGGCATGGAGACCTTCTCGGTCCCGACCGTGAAGGTCGAGGATCCCCGCCGGGCCTATGCCCTGGCCTCCGCTGCCTTCTGGGGCCGCCAGCCGCCGGTCTGCATCGCGGTGACCGGCACCAACGGCAAGACCTCGGTGGCCGGCTTCTGTCGCCAGATCTTCGCCAGGCTCGGCCACAAGGCCGCCAGCATGGGGACCCTGGGCGTGGTGGTCAGCGGCCCCGGCGTCGCGGACCAGCAACTGACCCCGCCCGGCCTCACCACCCCTGATGCGGCCGATGTCGCCGAGATGATGGCCCGTCTGGCCGCCGACGGCGTCACCCACCTGGCGGTCGAGGCCTCGTCGCACGGTGTCGATCAGCGCCGGCTGGACGGCGTCACCCTGTCGGCCGCCGGCTTTACCAACTTCACCCAGGATCACCTCGACTATCACGGCTCGATGGAGGCCTATCGCGAGGCCAAGCTGCGCCTGTTCGACACCCTGCTTCCGCGGGGTGCCACGGCCGTGCTCAACAGTGACAGCGAGGCCTTCGGGGTCTTTGCCGCCAGTGCCGTGACCTCAGGCCAGAGCGTGTTCTCGGTCGGCGATGACGGGCAGGGGCTGAAGCTGGTCTCGCGCGCCCTGGCGCCGCACGGCCAGATCCTGACGGTCGAGGCCGCAGGCCAGACCTATACCATCGACCTGCCCCTGGCCGGGGGCTTCCAGGCCAGCAATGTGCTGATCGCTGCCGGCCTGTGCATCGCGACCGGCGAAGATACCGCCGCTGTCCTCAAGGCGCTGGAGAGCCTGGAAGGTGCGGCCGGGCGGCTGCAGCGGGTCGGGCGCGGAGCGCGGGGCGGCGAGGCCTATGTCGACTATGCCCACACCCCGGACGGACTGGAGACCGTCCTGGACGCCCTGCGGCCGCACACCACCGGCAAGCTGATCGTGGTGTTCGGGGCCGGCGGTGACCGCGACCGCGGTAAGCGGCCGCTGATGGGCGAGATCGCCGCGCGCCTCGCCGATGTGGCCATCGTCACCGACGACAATCCGCGTTCGGAGGATCCTGCCACGATCCGCGCCGCCATCCTCGAGGCTGCGCTCGGCGCGACCGAGATCGGCGATCGCCGCGCCGCCATCCGTGCCGCCGCCGCGCAGATGGCCGAGGGCGACGTGCTGGTGGTCGCCGGCAAGGGCCACGAGCAGGGCCAGCTGGTCGCCGGGGTCAACCATCCGTTCGATGACGTCACCGAAACCCTCGCCGCTCTGGAGGCCGCCGATGTCTGAGCCTCTCTGGACCGCAGACGAGATCGCCGCCGCCACCGGCGGCCGGGTCGCCGGGGACTTCGTCGCCACGGGCGTCTCGATCGACAGTCGCAGCCTCTCGCCCGGCGACCTGTTCGTGGCCCTGACCGGTGCCCGCGACGGCCATGAGTTCGTTGTCCAGACGGCCGACAAGGGCGCGGCCGGGGCCCTGGTCTCGCGGCCGGTGCCGGTTCCGGCCGTGCTGGTCGAGGATACCTTCCGGGGGCTGGAGCGCCTGGGCGAGGCGGCCCGGCTGCGCGCCCCCCAGACCCGTCGCGGGGCCGTGACCGGTTCGGTCGGCAAGACCAGCGTCACCCGCGCCATCGAGGCCGGCCTGCGTCTGGCCGGCAAGGCCCATGCCTCGGTCAAGTCGTACAACAATCATCTCGGCGTGCCCCTGACCCTGGCCCGCATGCCGCGCGACACCGAACGCGCCGTGTTCGAGGTCGGCATGAACCACGCCGACGAGATCACCCCGCTGTCACGCTTCATTCGTCCGCATGCCGTGGCCATCACCACGGTTGGCCCGGTGCATCTGGAAAACTTCGCCGATGGCGAGGCAGGCGTCGCCCGGGCCAAGGCCGAGATCTTTGCGGGCCTTGAGCCCGAGGGCATCGCGGTCCTGAACGCCGACAATCCCTGGTTCGACCTGCTCAAGGCCGAGGCCGAAAAGGCCGGGGCGGCGATCTGGAGCTTCGGCACGGGCGAGGGCGTCACGGCGCGCCTGACCGGCTTTGAGGCCCATGCGACCGGCGCGGTCGTGTCCATGGTGCTGCGCGGCGAGGCCATCGACTTCCCGATCCTGCAGACCGGTGTCCACTGGGGCCCCAACAGCCTGTGTGTGCTGCTGATGCTGGAGGCCCTGGGCGTTTCGCGCGAGATCGCGCTGCAGGCCCTGGCCGCCTTCGAGCCGATCGAGGGGCGCGGGGCCGAGGCCGTGGTCCGGATCGACGGGGGTTCCTTCACCCTGGTCGACGAGAGCTACAACGCCAATCCGGTCTCGATGCAGGCGGCCCTGAAGACCCTCGGAGCCCGCAAGGTCGAGGGACGGCGCATCGCCGTCCTGACCGATATGCTCGAACTGGGCGAGGGCAGTGCCGAGTTTCACGCCGGGCTTGCAGAGCCCCTGGAGGCCGCCGGGGTCGATCTCGCCTTTCTTGCAGGCGTCCACATGAAATCACTGTGGGAGGCGCTTCCGCCGACTCGGCGAGGCGGCTACGCGGAGGTTACCGAAAAGTTAACAGCGGCGCTGACGGCCTCGATCCGGCCTGGCGACGTGGTGGTGGTGAAGGGGTCGAATGGCTCCAGGGCCGGCGATCTTGCCAGGGCCCTGGCGGCGCTTGATCTCGGGGGACGGGGCTGATGCTGTATTTTCTCTACGAATGGCTGGCGCGCGGGCAGGAGCACGTGCCGCTGCTGAACCTGCTGAAGTACCTGACCTTCAGGACCGGCATGGCGATGCTCACCGCCTACATCGTCGCCGTGGCCATGGGCTCGCGCTTCATCCGCTGGATGAAGGCCAAGCAGGGCAAGGGCCAGCCGATCCGTACCGACGGCATTGCCCGCCACGTCACCGAAAAGGCCGGCACCCCGACCATGGGCGGGTTCATGATCCTGGCCGGCCTGTTCGTCGGGGCCATTCTGTGGGCCGATCTGAGCAATATCCATGTCTGGGTCGTGCTGCTGATCACCGGCAGCTATGGCGTGCTGGGCTTCATGGACGACTATGCCAAGGTCACCAAGCAGACCACGGCCGGCCTCTCCAGCGTCCAGAAGCTGATCGCCCAGTTCGCCGTGGCCATCATTGCCGCCGTCCTGCTGATCCTGTTCGCACCGCGTTCGGAGATGGCCCCCGGCATGGAGACCAGCCTGGTCTTCCCGTTCTTCAAGACCCTGGTGATCAATCTCGGCTGGTTCTACGTGGCCTTCGCCGCTGTCACCATCGCCGGCTTCTCCAATGCCGTAAACCTGACCGACGGCCTCGACGGCCTGGCCATCGTGCCGGTGATGATCGCCGCCGCGACCTTCGGCCTGATCACCTACCTGGTCGGCAACTACAAGTTCGCCGACTATCTGAACCTGCACTTCGCGCCCGGCGTCGGCGAGCTGGCCGTGCTGTGCGGCGCGATCATCGGCGGGGGCATGGGCTTCCTCTGGTACAATGCCCCGCCGGCCAAGATCTTCATGGGCGACACCGGCTCCCTGGCCCTGGGCGGCGCCCTGGGCGCGATCGCCGTCTGCTCCAAGCATGAACTGGTGCTGGGCATTGTCGGCGGCCTGTTCGTGGCCGAGGCGCTCAGCGTCATCATCCAGGTCGGCTACTTCAAGAAGACCGGCAAGCGCGTCTTCCTGATGGCCCCGATCCACCACCATTTCGAAAAGCTGGGCTGGCCTGAATCCACCGTCGTGATCCGCTTCTGGATCGTGGCGATGATGCTGTCCTTCATCGGCCTCGCCACCCTGAAGCTGCGGTAGGGAGACCTGTCATGATCCCCGTCCGTGGTTTCGAGGGCAAGACCGTCGCTGTGTTCGGCCTGGGCCGCACCGGCCTGACGGCCGCACGCGCCCTTGTCGCCGGCGGCGCCCATGTGGCGCTGTGGGACGAGAACCCCGCCAGCCAGGACGCCGCCCGGGCGGAAGGCTTCAAGGTTGTGGATCTGCGCTCGGCCGACTGGAGCCATTTCGCGGCCCTGATGCTGTCGCCCGGCGTGCCCCTGACCCATCCCCAGCCTCACTGGACGGTGAAGATGGCCCGCGACGCCGGGGTCGAGATCCTCGGCGACATCGAGCTCTTCGCCCGCACGGTCAATGCCGCCCCGCCGCACAAGCGGCCCAAGATCATCGCCATCACCGGCACCAACGGCAAGTCCACCACCACGGCCCTGATCGGTCACCTCTGCGCCTCGGCCGGCCGCGACACCCGGGTCGGCGGCAATATCGGCACCGGCGTGCTGGGCCTCGACGACATGCACGGCGGCGCCGTCTATGTGCTGGAACTCTCCTCGTACCAGCTGGACCTGACCAGCAGCCTCAAGGCCGACGCCACGGTTCTGCTCAACATCTCGCCTGACCATCTGGACCGGCACGGCGGCATGGACGGCTATATCGCCGCCAAGCGCCGGATCTTCCTCAACCAGGGCAAGGGCGACACCGCCATCATCGGGGTCGACGATCCCTGGTGCCAGCAGATCTGCACCGA
Organism: Caulobacter henricii; assembly: GCF_001414055.1. Classification (GTDB taxonomy): domain Bacteria; phylum Pseudomonadota; class Alphaproteobacteria; order Caulobacterales; family Caulobacteraceae; genus Caulobacter; species Caulobacter henricii. Next base: position 1,004,519 of record NZ_CP013002.1, read on the forward strand.
GATCACCGCCGCCAACCGCCGCACCATCTGGCCGATCAGCGCCGGCAAGGCCATGGGCCGGGGCGTCTATGCCCTGCAGGGCGTGCTCTATGACGCCACCGGCGACCGGGTCACCGAGATGGCCGACCTGCTGCGGGCCCGCAGCCTGCCGGGCCGCCACAACTGGCAGAACGCCTGCGCCGCCTATGCGGCCGCAACCGCGATCGGCATTCCGGCCCAGGATGCCGTCGAGGGTCTGCTGACCTTCCCGGGCCTGGCCCACCGCATGGAGACGGTCGGCACGCTGGGCCGGGTGCGCTTTGTCAATGACAGCAAGGCCACCAATGCCGACGCCGCCCGCCAGGCGATGAGCAGCTATCCCAAGTTCTACTGGATCGCCGGCGGCGTGGCCAAGGCCGGCGGCATCAGCGAACTGGCCGACCTGTTCCCGCGCGTCGCCAAGGCCTATCTGATCGGCGAGGCCTCCCTGGCCTTCGGCCAGACCCTCGAGGGCAAGGCCCCGATCCGCCACTGCGCCTCCCTGGAGATCGCCACGGCGGCCGCCTATTCCGACGCACTGGACAGTGGCGAGGACGCGATTGTCCTGCTGTCGCCGGCCTGCGCCTCGTTCGACCAGTTCAGCGACTTCGAAGCCCGGGGCGAGGCGTTCCGGGCGGCGGTTGAAGGGCTGGGGAAGATCGGGGCCAAGGCGGGGTAGGGGTTTGGGGCGGGAGCGCTCAGATACCGAAGATGGGCTCGGGGGCAGGCTTCTCTCCGTATCTATTCGCCTGTCTAGAACCCGGAACAAGACCGACGGTGATGACAAGTAGCCAGTAGGCTACGATCCCTCCGATTGCCGTCGGCAAAATCCATTCCTGACTGGTCAATCCGAGGCGATTGATCATTTCTTGAGTTAAGAATGAATTCGCCAGCATGATAACGACTAGTACTGAGATGAACGGTGCTTGCCACCATCCACTTAGACCAAAGTCCTGCAGCCGTCGGGCTATCAGACTACACTTGAAGGCGAGCGCGACTAGTGCCACGCCGACAAGCATCTGTACCCATGGCCAAGCTGTCACTTCATTGAATAGCTGGCCGATCCCTGACCAGATCATCATGCCAAACCAGTAACTTTTACGAGCCATGCGGCCTTTAAAGGTGAACTGGAGGTATGACTTCCAAAAGGTCAGGTGAGGCCTCAAGGGTATATTCCAGGTTGAGTTTCAATCAGTCGTAGCAGTTCGCTGGGCGTTTGTCCTCACCCGCTAACGCGGGTGCAGCCCGTCCTAAAACCCTTGGTGGAATTGGAGCTCTGGCTGACGGCCTCGTCAAGGACGACGCTCTCGCGTCGCCGCGAGGCGGCGGCCCAGCAGGGGCCGTCCTTGACGAGGCCGGCAGCCAGAGCAAGCTCGCCTCCAAGGGTTTCAGGGCGCGGCCTGACCGCTGGGCCTGTCTTGCGAAGCTCAACCTTATCGACCGTCATTCCCGCCCTTGTGGCGGGAACCCCTGGTTCAGCTGAACCGTGAAACGCCAGCGAAGTGCGCGCGCACTTCGCCCCTCCTGCACCTGCGGCGGACAGAGGGGTTCCCGCCACAAGGGCGGGAATGACGGTGAGTTATGGCGTTGGCGGGGCGTGACTAGACGACCCGCCTGACCCCCACGATCGCCACCGGCGGGTTGATCATCTGGCCCTTCATGCTCGGGTTCTGCGGAACGCCGTCGGACTTGGAGGCCAGGATCTTCCTCACCACGTCCATGCCCTTGACCACCGTGCCGAAGGCCGCGAAGCCCTGGGTGTCGCCCTTGCCGCCGGGCTTGGCGTCGAGATAGGCCATCGGGCTGGCGCAGATGAAGAAGTCGGCCGTGGCGCTGCCCGGCTCGTTGCGGGCCATCGAGATGGTGCCCGTCTTGTGTCTGATCCCCGTCATCCGGGTGCTCTCATGGGCGATGGGCGCGAAGCGGCGGGTGCGGATCGAGGGGCCGGCCTGGATCGAGCCGTTGGCCGGCGCGCCCTTGGACCGTGAGGCGCGATAGAAGCTGCCGCCGTCGAACTTTTTCTTGTCCACATAGCGCAGGAAGTTGGCGCTGGTGACCGGGGCCTTCTGGTCTTCCAGCTCCACCACGATGACGCCGAGGCTCGTCTCGATGGCGACGCGGGGTTTCGGGGCCCGGGCCAGGGCGCGCAGGGGTGTGGCGAGCAGCAGGCCGGTCCCGAGCAGCAGGCCCCGGCGGGCGATCCAGGCGGTGTTCATCGGTGTCCCCGGTCAGAATGCGATGGCGTCACCCTTAGCGCGCCGCCGCCGTGCCATCCACCGGCGAAAAGCCCGCAACCATTCGCCGCATATCCCCGGACAACAGGGGCGGCAGCAATGTTCCATTAACCCTGCGCGCCGACTCTCCGGCCATGGCCACCCAGACCACCCACGCCTTTGCCAGAACCGACCGCACCGCGATCGGCATCTGGTGGTGGACGACGGATCGCTGGCTGCTGGGGGCCACGGCGATCCTGGTCACCCTGGGCGTGCTGCTGTCCTTTGCCTCCAGCCCGGCGGCGGCCCAGAGGATCGGCATCGACGACCAGTTCCATTTCGCCCTGCGCATGTGCGTCTTCGCCAGCGCCTCGGCGGTGATCCTGCTGGGCACCTCGATGCTGTCGCCAAAGGGCGTGCGGCGGGTGGCCTTCTTCATCTATGTGGCGTCCATCGCCGTGATGATCGCCCTGCCGTTCATCGGTCACAACGCCAAGGGGGCGACCCGCTGGGTGCAGTTCGCCGGCTTCACCCTGCAGCCGTCGGAGTTCATGAAGCCGGCCCTGATCGTGCTGGTCTCGTGGATGTTTGCCGAGGGCCAGAAGGGCGAGGGGGTGCCGGGGGTCTCGATCGCCTTCCTGCTCTATGCCATCGCCGTCGCCCTGCTGCTGATCCAGCCCGATGTCGGCCAGACCGTGTTGATCACCGTCGCCTTCGGGGCCGCCTTCTGGATGGCCGGGGTGCCGATCTCCTGGATCATGGGCCTCGGCGGCGTGGCGGTGGCCGGCCTGTTCTCGACCTATTTCCTGTTCGACCACGTCCATGCCCGGGTGCAGAAGTTCCTCAGCCCCGACCAGGCCGACACCCACCAGATCACCCGCGCCGCCGAGGCCATCCATGCCGGCGGCCTGTTCGGTCGCGGGCCGGGCGAGGGGGTGATGAAGCGCCACGTGCCCGACCTGCACACCGACTTCATCTATTCGGTGGCGGCCGAGGAATATGGCCTGGTCTTCTCCCTGGCCCTGATCAGCCTGTTCGCCTTCGTGGTGGTGCGCGGCATGCTGAAGGCGATGAAGCTTTCCGACACCTTCGAGCAGGTGGCGGCGGCCGGATTGTTCGTGCTGGTGGGCCAGCAGGCGATGATCAATATCGCCGTGAACTTGAACATGATCCCGACCAAGGGCATGACGCTTCCGTTCATCAGCTACGGGGGATCGTCGATGCTGGCTATGGGACTGACTCTGGGCCTGGCCCTGGCCCTGCTGCGCAAGCGCCCCGGCGCCTATGGCCCCTCCAGCGACTTCATGCAGGGCGGCGCGTTCCACTAAGATGAGCAAGCTTGCCGTTGTCGCCGCCGGAGGAACCGGCGGCCATATGTTCCCTGCCCAGGCCCTGGCCGAGGCCCTCAGCGCCCGGGGCTGGCGCGTGGTGCTGGCCACCGATGATCGCGGCGCGATCTATGCCGACAAGTTCCCGGCCGAGGAGCGTCTGGCCCTGTCGGCCGCCACGGCCAAGGCCGGCGATCCGATCGGCATGCTCAAGGCTGGCTTCGTGGTCGCCCAGGGTGTGCTGCAGGCCAGGGCCGCCTTCAAGCGCCTGGACCCGGCCGTCGTCGTCGGCTTCGGCGGCTATCCCGCCCTGCCGGCCCTGCTCGGGGCCCTGAGCCAGGGCCGTCCGACCGTGATCCACGAGCAGAATGCGGTGCTGGGCCGGGTCAACCGCTTCCTGGCCCCCCGCGTCAATGAAGTGGCCTGCGCCTTCCCGATCCTGGAAAAGGCCACCCCCGCCGTCCAGACCCGCGCCCATGTGGTCGGCAATCCCGTGCGCCCCCCCGTGCGCGCCCTCTATGAGGTGCCCTATCTCGCGCCGGAGGTGCAGCTGCGCATCCTGGTCACCGGCGGCAGCCAGGGCGCGCGCCTGCTGTCGGAACTGATCCCCGAGGCCGTCGCCAAGCTGCCCGAGGAGATCCGCGGCCGCCTGAAGGTCTTCCAGCAGGCCCGGGCCGAGAGCCTGGAACAGGCCCGCAAGGTCTATCGCAATGCCATGGTCGACTGCGAGGTCGCGCCCTTCTTCCGCGACATGGCCGGCTATCTGCGCCAGTCGCACCTGGTGATCGGCCGCTCCGGCGCCTCGACCTGCACAGAACTGGCCGTCGCCGGCCGGCCCTCGATCCTGGTGCCCCTGAAGATCGCCGCCGACGACCACCAGCGGTTCAATGCCCGGCTGCTGGAAGAGGCCGGCGGCGCGGCCGTGTGCTTCGAGGACGAACTGACCGTCGACGCCATGGCCGGGGCCCTCAAGGCCCTGCTCAAGAACCCCGAGCGCCTGGCGCGGATGGCCGAAGGCGCGCGCAGCGTGGCCAAGCCGAATGCGGCCGAGGACCTGGCCGATCTGGTGGAGAAGACGGCGCGGCGCTAGCGCTCGCGGGAGTTGCCATTTTGTTCTTATCGCGCTAGGCTTGTGCTGCGGGATGGGAGCAGGGCGATGCGGCCGCCGTTTAGCTATGTGAAATGGCCGCACCGGCCCAGGGTGATCGGACCCCGGTTCATCCCCTATCTGGACGCCGCCGGCGACCCCCATGAGGCGTCCGTCCGCATCCGCATGGGCGCTCGAGCGATCAGCACCTTCGCGCACGTGAAGGGCTTCGAGCAGGACGAGCCTTTTGACCACCTGACGGGCCGGTTCTGGGTCGAGATCGACGGCCATCGCTGGGCCCATACGTTTCGCGGCAGCGACGACATCCACCTTGTGCGGCTCTGCCTGTGGTTTTCCGGCGACTGGCTGATCCGCACGGCGCAGGAGGCGGGCCTGACCCTGTTGCCGGACAGCGGGACGCCGATGACCACCTGGCCACAGCTGTTTGCGGCGCGGCCATGACCACAGCGGCGGTCGAGGATCTGGTGCTGGGGCCGCGCATGATCTCCTTTTGCCGGATCTCGCGCGAAGGTGCCGCCGCCGCCAATGATCATGATGACGAAGAGGGCTCGGTCCTGATGACCCTGCGGTCTCTCGCGTCCGGCGAGGTCATCGGCTGGGCCGATACCGACCTCGACGGCCAGACCGCCCGCCTCGAGACGCACGGCACGGATGAGCTGCAGGTCACCTATGAGCTGATCCAGCTCTCGGGGGCCTGGCTGATCGAGACCGCCAAGGCGCGGGGCCTGGTGCTGTTCGCCTGGGGGCAGGAGCCGACGCCGGTGGTGGTGCCGATGGATGTGTTTGAGCTGTGAGGGGGCTCTTGTTTCTGAGCGGAAACACGCAGCAGATCGAGCGCTACGATCCATCTCGATCAAGCTCCTGGACAGCGTCGCAGGCCGACCTCTCAGGTCGGTGCGATCCTTACATCTCCCGGAGGCTGTAGCGTGCCGGTCTGACCAGGTTGGTCAAGGACTGGCCTGCGGCCAGCCGCGCGGCGGCGGCGCGGAGCGCCGTCCTTGAGCAACCTGGTCAGACCGGCGATCGTCTCGCCGTGAGATGTAAGGATGGCTCCACCCGAGGGGCGGCGGCTTCCCAACTCAGAACTCACAATCCTCCGTCATCCCGGGACTTGTTCCCGGGACCCATTTGTCCGCTGTACGGACGGTGAAGGGATGGTCGATGGCGGGGCAACTGAACCATGGGTCCCGGGGACAAGCCCCGGGATGACGGGGTTGGGGGGGCGTGCGGCGGGTCTATCCCCGTTCCCGCACGGGGATAGCCGCCCCTCCGCCCCAACAACTTCAACGCCCTAACCGCCCCACCCTGCGTCACGATCCAAAAACGATGCAGCCCCCTGCAAAACGGCCGCATACTCCTCCTCGCTTCATCGCAAGGGGAGGGCGTCCAGCTGGCGGCCTGACGGGCGGTGGGGGCGGTTGTGCGGGTGCAAGAGGACAGGGGACGTAAACCTGTCCATCGGAGGAAGGCCAAGCCTCCGCCCGTCCGAAGGTTCGCTCCGGATCCCTCCGGAATCGGCGTGGCTTGCAGCCCCAGGGCTCAAGTCCGTCGCGAGGAGGGCAAGATCCGGGTGGGGTGAAGGGTTGAACCAGACCCGCGCGCCCCGGCCAGAGGGATAACAATCGTGCGGAGCGCTCCGGCCACGGCCGAAACGGTACTCCAATCACACTCCTCCGGGCCTGGCCCGGACGCTCCGCCGCCTCCCCAACTCGCCGGTGAAAACCGGTGAGGGCGCGAAGCTGTGCCTTCTCAAATCTTCGCTGTCATCCCGGACAAGCGCGCAGCGCGCCGATCCGGGACCGACATGGAACGCGGCGCTCAGGCGTCGGTCCCGGATCTTCGCCGTGCCGGCTCGTCCGGGATGACAACGGAGCGACCGCTCCCCTCAAGGCTCCGCCCCCGTCTCGATCAGCGGCCTTGCCAGTCCCACCGCCTGCTCGAGGCTGGTCGCCACCGCCACGCCGGCGAAGGGCTTCCAGCCGTCGCAGACGACCCGGGCCGCCGCTTCGTCGGCGCTGCCGGCCGGGATGGCGACGGGCGGGCGCGGGTCGCCGGTGACGGGACCTTCGCGGCCGCCGGTCCGGATGCTGGCAAAGCCGGCATGGCTGATGGTGCGGGCCTCGCAGTCGATGACCTCGTGCCGCCAGCCGCCCCAGTATTCATCGGCCCCGGCCTTGAAGCCGCCCTCGGTAACCTGCAGCAGGCGAAGCTTGGCGGTGCGGCCGGTCCACTGGACGCTGGTCATGTCGACGAAGACGGCGAAGCGGGCGACATCGGCCAAGCGCAGTTCAAGCGGGGCGGGCTGGGCCAGGGCGGGGGATGCGATGATCACCGCCAGGAGCGTGGCCGCCACGGCGAGGGGGCGACCTCCTCCTTCGACAGGCTCAGGATGAGGTCTATTGATAAGCTTGAGCTTCTCACGGCCGGTCATTCGAAATCCTCATCCTGAGCCTGTCGAAGGACGGGGATTTCGTCCACGGACGCCTGCCGTCACGCATTTTGCAAGATCGGCCGTTCCACCCTCGCTCCAGATCGTCTAATCGGCTTTGCATGATCCAGCGTCGACGCCCCGTACCCTTCGAACTCGGCCCCGTGCACTTCATCGGCATAGGCGGCATTGGCATGTCCGGCATTGCCGAGATCATGCTGCGCATCGGCTACACCGTTCAGGGCAGCGACGCCAAGGCCAGTGCCAATACCGAGCGGCTGGAAAAGCTGGGCGCGCGGATCTTCATCGGCCATGACGCGGCCCATGTCGAAGGTGCCTCGGCCATCGTCTATTCGACCGCCGTCAAGGCCGACAATCCGGAGATGGTCGCCGGCCGCGACAAGCGCCTTCCGCTGGTGCGGCGCGCCGAGATGCTGGCCGAGCTGATGCGCCTGCAGTTTTCCGTGGCCGTCGGCGGCACCCACGGCAAGACGACGACGACCTCGATGGTCGCGGCCCTGCTCGACGCCGGCGACCTGGACCCGACCGTGGTCAATGGCGGCATCATCAATGCCTATGGCACCAATGCCAAGGTCGGCGAGGGCGACTGGATCGTCGTCGAGGCCGACGAGAGCGACGGCTCGTTCCTGAAGCTGAAGTCGACCGTGGCCATCGTCACCAATATCGACGCCGAGCACCTGGATCACTGGGGCGACTTCGAGGCCGTCAAGAAGGGCTTCCGCGACTTCGTCGAGAACATCCCCTTCTACGGCTTTGCCGCGGTCTGCACCGACCATCCCGAGGTCCAGGCCCTGACCGCCCGGATCGAGAACCGGCGTCTGGTGACCTATGGCACCAATCCCCAGGCCGAGGTCCGGGTCTCCAACATCGCCATGGGCCCCGACGGCTCGACCTTTGACATCATCGTCTCGCCTCTGGCAGGCGAGCCGGTGCGCTATGACGGCCTGAAGATGCCGATGGCCGGGCACCACAATGTGCTCAATGCCACCGCCGCCGTGGCCGTGGCCCGCGAGCTCGGCGTCGATGCCGAGGCCATCCGGGCCGGTCTGGCCAGCTTCGGCGGGGTCAAGCGCCGCTTCACCACCACCGGCGTGGCCAATGGCATCCGCGTGGTCGACGACTATGGCCACCACCCGGTCGAGATCGCCGCCGTGCTGAAGGCTGCCCGCGCGGTGACGACCGGCAAGGTCATCGCCGTGGTCCAGCCGCACCGCTTCACCCGGCTGCGCGACCTGATGACCGAGTTCAGCTCGTGTTTCAACGACGCCGACACCGTGATCGTCGCCGACGTCTATACGGCGGGCGAAAGCCCGATCGAGGGCATCGACCGTGACGGTCTGGTCGAGGGCCTCAAGAAGTTCGGCCACCGCCGGGCCCTGCCGCTGGAAAACCCCACCGCCCTGCCGCGCCTCGTGGCCGCCGAAGCCACCAGCGGCGACCTCGTCGTCCTGCTGGGGGCCGGCGACATCACCACCTGGGCCTATGCGCTGCCCGGCCAGCTGGAAGCCCTGGCGAAGTGAGCTGGAAGGCTGTGCTTCCCGCCGTGCGCGGCAAGCTGCTGGTCGACGAGCCTCTGGCGCCGTTCACCTGGTTCCGGGTCGGCGGTCCGGCCGATGTCGTCTTCCTGCCGGCCGACGAGCAGGATCTGGCCGATTTCCTCAAGGCCCTGGATCCGGCCGTGCCGGTGCTGGCCATCGGGGTGGGCTCCAACCTGCTGGTCCGCGACGGCGGGGTCGAGGGCGTGGTCATCCGCCTGGGCAAGGGCTTCAACGGGGTCGAGCCCCTGGGTGACAACTGCATCCGGGCCGGCAGCGCCGTGCCCGACGCCATCCTGGCCCGCAAGGCGGCCGAGGCCGGTATCGCCGGTCTGGAATTCTATGCCGGCATCCCCGGCACGGTCGGCGGGGCGGTGATCATGAACGCCGGCTGTTATGGCTCCGAGACGGTCAATGTCGTCCGGTCGGTGCGGGTCATGGACCGGGCCGGTCAGGTACGCGAGCTGGCGGTCGAGGACCTGCACTATACCTACCGCCACAGCGTCCTGCAGGACGGCGAGACGGTGATCGTGCTCGATGCGGTCTATCAGGGCACGCCTGACGATCCGGCCGCGATCAAGGCCCGCATGGCCGAGATCACCGCCCGCCGCGAGACCACCCAGCCGATCCGCGACAAGACCGGCGGCTCGACCTTCAAGAACCCGCCGGGCCACTCGTCATGGAAGCTGGTCGACGAGGCCGGCTGGCGCGGCAAGCCGTTCGGCGGGGCGATGTTCTCGCCCCTGCATTCCAACTTCCTGATCAATACCGGCGAGGCGACGGCCGCCGATCTGGAAGGCCTGGGCGATACGGTGCGTGCTGATGTCCTGGCCAGGACCGGCATCCAGCTGGACTGGGAAATCAAGCGGATCGGACGGGTCTAGGCCGCAAGATGCTCCCCCTCCGGGCCACCTCCCCCAGAGGGGGAGGATCAAGCCGCGCATTGCTGACTTCTCCCGGTCCGCCGCGATGCTATGACAGGTCAAACTCCGGAGATTCCCTGCGCATGTTCCGCACCCTGCTGACCGCCGCCGCCGTGTCTGCCCTCCTGGTCGGTGGGGCCCAGGCCCAGACCGCCCCCCGGGCAAAGTCGGGGCTCAAGGCCCTGTTCGCCGGCAAGCCCGCCGCCCCCGCTGCGCCGGCGGCCGTGCCAGTCTCGCCCGAGGCCGTTGCCGTCGGCCTGCGCGACAAGGCCCTGCGCGATCACCTGGCCTGGGACATCACCGAGGACCTGACCACCAATATCGGCCCGCGCCTGGTCGGCTCGCCGGCCATGGAAAAGGCCAAGGACTGGGGCGTCGCCCAGTTCAAGGCCCTCGGCTTTACCAACATCAAGGTCGATGAGTTCGCCAAGGTGTCCTGGACGCGCGGCGAGGAAAGCGCCTGGCTGATGGCTCCCTATGCCATGAACCTCAACCCCGTGGGCCTGGGACGCACCGTCTCGACCCCGCCGGAGGGCGTCGAGGCCGAGGTGGCCCTGTTCAGGACCTATGCCGAGATGATCGCCGCACCGGAAGGCGCGCTGAAGGGCAAGATCGTGGTCATTACCCAGCCGATGGTCCGCGCCCAGGACGGGGCCGGCTATGGCGTGGCCGGCATCTCGCGCCGGGCCGGTCCGGTGGAAGCCGCCAAGCGCGGCGCCGTGGCCCTGCTGATCCGTTCGATCTCGACGTCGGACTCGTCGGTGCCCCATACCGGCAGCACGGCCAATGGCGAGGGCGTCGTGACCATCCCCGCCGCCGCGATCGGCGTGCCGGAAGCCGAGCAGCTCGAGCGCCTGTCCGCCAAGGGGCCGCTGCGCATCAAGCTGAAGCTGCAGTCGAGCTTCGATCCCAAGGACGTGGCCTGGAACATCTCGGGCGACATCCAGGGCTCGGAAAAGCCTGACGAAATCATCGTCATCGGCGGCCACCTCGACAGCTGGGACGTCGGCACGGGCGCCCTGGACGACGCCACCGGCATCGCCATCACCACGGCCGCCGCCAAGCTGATCGGTGACCTGCCCAGGCATCCCAAGCGCACGATCCGCGTCGTGATGTGGGGCTCGGAAGAAAGCGGCGGTTCGTCCGACGCCTATCTGGCCGCCAACAAGGACGGGCTGTCCAAGATCGTTCTGGCCGGCGAGAGCGACACCGGCGCGGACCGCATCTACAGCCTGCAGGTTCCGGCCGGGTCGCTGGACCATCCGGTGATCAAGACCGCGACCCGCGTGCTGATGCCGCTGAAGATCTATCTGGATCGGGCTCCGGCAGCCGGTGGCGGGGCCGACATCAGCGGTATCGAAGGCGCCGGCGTGCCGGTGATCAATCTCAACCAGGATGCCAGCCGCTATTTCGACTACCACCACACGGCCGATGACACCCTCAACAAGGTCGATCCGGTGCAGCTGGCCCAGAACGTGGCGGCCTGGGCGAGCTTCCTCTATCTGGTGGCCGACAGCGACATCGACTTCCGGGCCCTGAAGCCGGCGACGCCGGCGGCGCGCTGACCTCTCTCAGGCGGTTGTCCCCGAGGGCCTGGCCGGTCCGAGGCCCCGGGGGTGAGTCAAATGGTCCCATCGCCGCTTGAGATGAACCTTATTTGCTCATCCACAGGTTTCAAGGATGGTCATTTCAGGCGCGTTGGGGTCTGCGAAACCCGCAGCAAGCCCCTGTCTATCCGTTCTGCAGCAAGGGGTTGCGCCCCGGCGACGGGCGCTTTGGGCCTTACAGCCCTTGGTTGCCAAGGCGTAACCTGATCGGGCGCCTGTTATGACGACATTAACGACCTTCTGGTCCTTCTAGAGGTCCATACGCAGCCTGGCATGACACCGACTTCGCTTCCTCCTGAGCAAGCCGCCCGTGTCGGGATTTCGTTTGATCAACTGTAGTACTGGATCGTGGAGGACGCTTATGCCCGCTGTAGTGCGGGGGGGACCGCCTAAGCCTAGGCGCCCTCGGGCCGAAGTGCCCGCAAGTCCGAATAAGGCTCGTTCGGCTCCGCCCAAGGGCGCGCAGCCGGCCGCCAAACTGCGCGCCGCCAAGGGCGTGGGCTTGTCGCCCGCGTTCGCCTTGAGCGTCGCCGGCGCGGCTCTGGGGCTTGGACTTGTTGTGATGCTCGCGACCGGCCATCGGGCCGAGCGCCTGGTCACGGCTGCCCGCCAGGGCGTCGACGGCGAGTTCGCCACGGCCGGTTTCAAACTGAAGACCCTGCACGTCCAGGGGGCGTCCACCCAGGCCGACGCTGACATCCGCCGCGCCTCGGGCCTTTATCTCGATCAGCCGACCCTGGGCCTGGACCTGGCGGAGATCCGCCAGCGCGTCGAGACCGTGGGCTGGGTCAAGGAGGCCCGGGTCGTGCGCCTCCTGCCCGACACCGTGGTGATCGCCGTCGAGGAGCGTCCTGCCCTCGCCGTCTGGCAGAGCGGTGGCCGCATGCGCGTGATTGACGGCGAAGGCCGGGTGATCAGCGAGGCCGATGCCGCACGCTTCCCGCAACTGCCGCTGGTGGTGGGGCAGGGAGCCGACCAGGCCGCCGGCACCATCCTGCCGGCCGTCGCCGCCCGGCCGCGCCTGCGCGATCGGCTCGAGGCTCTGGTCCGGGTCGATGACCGGCGCTGGGACCTGCGCCTGAAGGATGGGTCTCTGATCCAGCTACCGGCGATCGACGAAGAATCCGCCCTGATCCAGCTGGATCAGTTGGACCAGAGACAACGAATCCTGGATCTGGGGTTTGCGCGCATTGATCTGCGCGATCCCGAGATGGTGGCTGTGAGACCCCGCGATGCGGCTCTGCCCGGGCAGACCGTGGCCGGTGGGGCGTAGGGATATGGTGTTGGGGTGCCGATAGCGATGTCGCGACTGGAAGATCGGAAACAGGCCCGCGATGGCCTGAAGGCGACGCTGGTGCGTCAGCCTGCGGTCGCGGCTGTCGATCTGGGGGCCTCCAAGGTCACGTGCTTCATCATGAAGGCCGACGGCATTCATCGTGACAACCGCACCCTGACCACGGCCGGCGTCGGCTATGTGCAGTCGCGCGGCGTGCGCGGCGGGGCGATCGTCAATCTGGACGAAGCGGCCCAGGCCATCGCCCAGGCCGTCGAGCGGGCCGAAACCGTGGCTGGCCTCAATGTTCAGGGCGTCAGCGTCTGCACCGCCGGCGGCCAGCTGGCCAGCAACCGCGTCCATACCCAGGTCTCGCTCGGGGCCCGACCCATCGCTGACGGCGACCTGTCGCGCGCCATCGCCTCGGCCTTGGCCCAGGTCAAGATTCCCGGTCGTAAGCCGATCCACCTTCTGCCCATCGCCTGGTCGGTCGACGGCCAGCGCGGCATTCGCGATCCGCGGGCCATGTTCGGACGCTCGCTGGGCCTGGAACTGCTGGTCGTCTCGATCAACGAAAACGTCTTCCACACCCTGGCCCACTGCGTCGAGCGGGCTCACCTGTCCTTCGAGGGCGTGGTCGCCGCTCCCTTCGCCTCGGCCCTGGCGGCCCTGGAGGAGGACGAGATGGACCTCGGTGCCGTCTGCATCGACATGGGCGGCGGTTCGACCTCGGTGGCGGTGTTCAACAATGGCGCGCTCTGCCATGTCGACAGCCTCGCCGTCGGCGGCGGGCACGTAACTCAGGATATCGCCCGCGGCCTGCAGACCTCGGTCGCCGGGGCCGAGCGCATCAAGACGCTGCACGGCAGCGCCATCGCCTCGGCCAATGAAGACCGCGAGATGATCGAGGCCCCGCCACGCGGTGACGATCCGGGTGCCGGTCCGGTCATCGCGCCGCGCAGCCTGCTGAAGGGCATCATCCAGCCCCGCGTCGAAGAGACCCTGGAACTGCTGCGCGAGCGCCTCCGGGCTTCGGGTGCCCCGGTCGAACCTGGTGCCGGCATTGTCCTGACTGGCGGTGCCAGCCAGCTGGCCGGTGTCCGCGAAGTCGCCGTCCGGGTCTTTGATCGTCCGGTTCGTCTGGGCCGCCCGCGCCGGGTGCCGCACCTGGCCGATGCGGCCTCGGGTCCGGCCTTCTGCGCGGCGGCCGGCGTGCTGCACCGCTCGGCCTTCGGACCGCGCGAAGTGGTCTCGCCCAAGGCCCTGGCTGCGGCCGCCCTGCGCAAGCGTCCGATGGACCCCAATGCCAGTCCGATGGCCAAGGCCGCCGCCTGGCTGCGCGACAATCTGTGACGACCGACTCGCGCCATCAGGCCCGAAAGTCCGGTCAAGCTCTCGGGCCGGCATGAATTAGGAAATCGCGGCGTTCCGTCGCATCAAGTCTCCAGAACCCTTTGCGTGCCAAGAGATTCTGCCGAGCCAGGACAAATTGTGCTCAGGCAGCGCTCGACCTGTCCCCGACTCATATTATGCAGTTAACCGCCGATTAACGATGGTGGTTGTTCTGTTAACCCAATCGTCGAGGCGTTCCCGACGGTTGAATCGCCGGGGTCCTGTTTGACGATTTCGGCGTAAGGTCGCGAGGGTTCCATGGCTATTTCTCTTTCAGCGCCGCGCACCACTGAACTGAAGCCCCGTATCGTCGTGTTCGGCGTCGGTGGCGCGGGCGGCAATGCCGTCAACAACATGATCGAGGCAGGCCTCGAAGGTGTTGAGTTCGTGGTCGCCAATACTGACGCGCAGCAACTGCAGTTCGCCAAGACCGACCGTCGTATTCAGCTCGGCGTTCAGGTGACCCAGGGGCTCGGCGCAGGTGCGCACCCCGAGGTCGGCATGAGCGCCGCCGAGGAAAGCTTTCCCGAGATCGGTGAGCATCTGGACGGTGCCCACATGGTCTTCATCACCGCCGGCATGGGCGGCGGCACCGGCACCGGTGCAGCCCCGATCATCGCCAAGTGTGCGCGCGAACGCGGCATCCTGACCGTCGGCGTCGTCACCAAGCCCTTCCACTTCGAAGGCCGTCACCGCATGCGTCTGGCCGATGCCGGCATCGGTGAGCTGCAGCGCTATGTCGACACCCTGATCGTCATCCCGAACCAGAACCTGTTCCGTGTCGCCAATGAGCGCACGACCTTTGCTGAAGCCTTCGGCATGGCCGACCAGGTCCTGCACTCGGGCGTTCGCTCCATCACCGACCTGATGGTCCTGCCGGGCCTGATCAACCTCGACTTCGCCGACGTCCGCACGGTCATGACCGAGATGGGCAAGGCGATGATGGGCACCGGCGAGGGCACCGGCGAAGACCGCGCCCTGATGGCCGCCCAGAACGCCATCGCCAATCCGCTGCTGGACGAAGTCTCGCTCAAGGGTGCCAAGGCCGTGCTGGTCAACGTGACCGGTGGCATGGACATGACCCTGCTGGAAGTCGACGAGGCCGCCAACGCCATCTCGGACCAGGTCGATCCGGAAGCCAATATCATCTTCGGCGCGGCCTTCGATCCGTCGCTGGAAGGCGTGATCCGCGTGTCGGTGGTCGCCACCGGCATGGATGGGGCCTCCATCGCCCAGATCGAACCCAAGCCGGTCGCTCGCAACACCTCGGCCGCCCCGCTGATCGCCGAGACCTCGCGTCCCGTCCCGCAGCCGGAGCCGGCCCGCCCGACCTCGCGCTACGAGGCCCGTCCTGCCGAACGCCCGACTGCCTATGCACCGGAGCCGGCCTATGAGCCCGAGCCGGAAGTGGTGGATGAAGCGCCCCAGGCCGATCTTTACTTCCAGGAGCCCGTCGTGGCCGAGGCCGCTCCAGAGCCTCGCATCACCACGCCGGCCCCGCGGACTGTGACCCGGATCGTCGATCCGTTGGTCGAGGACGTTGATGATGCGCCGCTCTATACCGAGCAGCACTATGCCGATCGCCAGCCCGCCAAGTCCGGCGGCTGGATGAGCCTCTTCGGTGGCGGTCGCCAGCGCTACGACCAGCAGCCTGCGCCGCCGCAACAACCCCAGGCCCGCACGGCCTCTGGGGGGCGGACGGCAGCCCAACCGCTGGAAGCCCAGCAGCTCGACGAAGGCGAGGATCTCGAAATCCCGTCGTTCCTGCGTCGCCTGGCCAACTGATCCAGCTGGTCAGATCTAGCTTCTGAAGCGCCCGGGGTGAAAGCCCCGGGCGTTTTGCTGTCTCGGGCCTTGATGCTCCCCATTCGGTCGAGGATCTGCTAAGGCTTGGCATATCCTGCCAACTTCTCACCGAAATCGGTCACATGAAGCTTAGTCGCGCTGATCGCAAGATCCTTCAGATCCTTCAGCAGGACGGCAAGATTTCGAATGTCGATCTGGCCGAGCAGGTCGGCCTGTCGCCCAGTCCCTGCCTGCGCCGGGTCAAGCAGCTGGAGGCCAGCGGCCTGATTGCCGGCTATGTGGCTCTCCTGGACCGGCGCAAGGCCAGGCTGGACGTGCTGGCCTATGTGGAAGTCCAGGTTGACCGGCATACGGAAACCGCTGCCGAGGCGTTCCGCGAGGCGGTCCTGCGCGAGCCTGAAGTGGTCGGCTGCTATGTGATGACCGGGGGCTATGACTACCTTCTGAAGGTGGCCGTGCCCAATCTCGACGCCTATGCGGATTTCACCATGAAGCGCCTGCTGAAGATGCCGGCGGTCAAGGATATCCGCTCCAGCTTCGTGCTGGACACCATCAAGGACTCCACGGCCCTGCCACTCGACTATCTCGACTAGGCTGATGCCCGGCGCATCGTGCCAGTCCAGGGCTCGTATCTGGCATTTTATGACCCATAAGGCCGTTTTCGTGGTCATGATCGACAGGTTCTGACTTCGATTTTCCGCTACTCAGACCGCTGTTCATTCGAGGAGCGGTAGTCATGCTGGTTGTCGACCAGAAGCCCCTGGCTTCGGCCGTCCCGTCGCCCGTCCGGGCGGCGCTGGAAACCGTTCAGCCCTACAAGTCCGGCATGACCCTGGCCGAGGCCGGTCGGCGCGCCGGGCGCAGCGACTTTTCCAAGCTGGCCAGCAACGAAAACCTGCTGGGCCCTAGCCCCAAGGTGGCTGAAGCCGTTATGGCGGCCATGGCCCATCCGGAAATCTATCCGGACCCCTATTCCGAGACCCTGCGCAATGCCCTGGCCACCAGCCTGGCCGTCGATCCGGCCCGCATCGTGGTGTCGCCGGGGTCGGAGGGCCTGATCGACTATCTGTTCCGGGCCGTGATCGCGCCGGGCGAAACCATCCTGCTGTCGACCCCGACTTTCCCGGCCTACGAGATCTTCGGCCGCTGCGCCGAGGCGACGATCATCGACGTGCCGCGCCTGGCCAATTTCGATCTCGATGTCGAGGCCTTCAAGGTCGAAGCGGCCAAGGGACCCAAGCTTCTGGTCCTCTGCACGCCCAACAATCCGACCGGCAATGCCCTGACCGGCGTCGATATCGGCGAGATCCTGGCCGTGACGCCGCGCTCGACCGTGGTCTTCGTTGACGAGGCCTATCGCGAGTATCACGAGGCCTTCAATACCTTTGCCCTGCTGGAGGCCTGGGGCGGTCCCTGGGTGTCGGCCCGGACCTTCTCCAAGGCCTATGGCCTGGCCGGCCTGCGCGTCGGCTATGGCGTCGCGTCCTCGGCTGAACTGGTCGGCTATCTCGACCGCCTGCGTCCGCCCTTCAATGTCACCGCCGCCAGCCAGGCCGCGGCCCTGGCGGCCCTGGCCGATGTCGAGCACCTGGAGCGCACGGTCGCCCTGACCATCGCCGAGCGCGGCCGGGTCGAGACGGCGCTCGCGGCCCTGGGTATCGAGCATACCCGGAGCCACGCCAATTTCGTCTTCCTGAAGACGCCCGCGGGTCCCGAAGCAACGAGCGAGCGTTTGTTGCAGGAAGGGCTTATCATCCGTCCCACCCCGGTCGCCGGTGGCTGGGTTCGCATCACCATCGGCCGTCCGGCCGACAATGACCGCCTGATCGCCGCCCTGCCGGCCGCATTGGCGCACTGAGTTTCTGGAGGTTGACCATGGCCATGACCGCTGAAAACCCGCTCGGCCTCGACGGCTTCGCGTTTGTCGAGTTCACCAGCCCCGAACCGGCCGCCATGAAGGCGCTGTTCGAGCAACTGGGCTTCGTTGCCGCCAGCACCCATCCGACCAAGGCTGTGACCCGCTACAAGCAGGGCCGCATCAACCTGCTGGTCAATGACGAGCCGACCGGCCAGGTCGCCGACTTCCGCGCCGCCCATGGCCCTTCGGCCAACGGCATGGCCTTCGGCGTCGCCGACATCGAGGCCGCCTATGCCGAGGCCCTGAAGCGCGGGGCGGTTGCCGCTGACGCTTCGGTCACGGTGCTGGGCGAGGGCGCGCGGGTGCTGGAAGGCATCGGCGGCTCGATGCTGTATCTGGTCGAGGGCGCGGACGCGGTATTCGCCAACTGGACCCCGGTGGCTGGCGCGGCGGAAGCCGAAGCGGCCAACAATGTCGGTCTCGATCTGCTCGACCACCTGACCCACAACGTCAAGCGCGGCCAGATGCGCACCTGGTCGACCTTCTATCGCGATGTCTTCGGCTTCGAGGAGCAGAAGTATTTCGACATCAAGGGTCAGGCGACCGGCCTGTTCAGCCAGGCGATGATCGCGCCCGACAAGGCGATCCGCATCCCGCTGAACGAGAGCCAGGACGACAAGAGCCAGATCGAGGAGTTCATCCGCCAGTACAATGGCGAGGGCATCCAGCACCTGGCCCTGACCACCCCCGACATCTACGACACGGTCGAGAGGCTGCGCGCCCGGGGCGTCAAGCTGCAGGACACCATCGAGACCTATTACGAGCTGGTCGACAAGCGCGTGCCCGGCCACGGCGAGGACCTTGAGCGCCTGCGCAAGAACCGCATCCTGCTGGACGGCAATGTCGGCGAGGAAGGCCTGCTGCTGCAGATCTTCACCGAAAACCTGTTTGGCCCGATCTTCTTCGAGGTCATCCAGCGCAAGGGCAATGAGGGCTTCGGTAACGGCAACTTCCAGGCCCTGTTCGAAAGCATCGAGCTGGACCAGATCCGCCGCGGCGTGATCACGGTCGAGGCCTAGTCAAGCCCGGTGGACGGGAGCCCGCTTCCCGTCCCACAATCCCGCTCTCCCCGGCGAAAGCCGGGGCCCAGGTGAAACCCACGAACCGCTCCGGAGGAATCCGGGTCCCGGCTTTCGCCGGGAAGAGCGGATGTGGGGGAGGAAGCACGTGACTGATATAGACGCGCTCAAATACCAATCCGGCTTCGGCAATCACTTCGCCACCGAGGCGGTGCCCGGTGCCCTGCCGGTCGGCCAGAACTCGCCGCAGAAGGTGCCGTTCGGGCTCTATGCCGAACAGCTGTCGGGGACGGCCTTTACCGCACCCCGGGCCGAGAACCGCCGCAGCTGGCTCTATCGTCTGCGCCCCAGTGCCGGCCATGGCCGTTATGAGCCCTGTGCGCAGCCCGGCCTGTGCGACGTTGCCTTCGACGGGCCCGTGACGCCCAACCGCCTGCGCTGGGACCCGATCGCGATCCCCGAGGCACCGACCGATTTCGTCGATGGCCTGAGGGCCCTGGCCGGCAATGGCGATGTGGCGACCCAGGCCGGGATTGGCGTGCAACTCTATCTCGCCAACCGTTCGATGACGGATCGCGTCTTCCAGAACGCTGATGGCGAACTGCTGATCGTGCCGCAGCAGGGTGTCCTGACCCTGGTCACCGAGATGGGCGTGATGACGGCGGGGCCGGGCCATATCGCCGTGATCCCGCGCGGCGTCCGCTTCCGGGTCGAGGTCGCGGGGCCCTCGCGCGGCTATGTCTGCGAGACCTATGGCGCGGCCTTCAAGCTGCCGGACCTTGGGCCCATCGGGGCCAATGGCCTGGCCAATCCGCGGGACTTCGAAACCCCCGTCGCGGCCTTCGAGGATGTCGAGGCCCCGACCCAGGTGATCCAGAAGTTCCAGGGGCGGCTCTGGACCGCACAATGGGATCACAGCCCGCTGGACGTGGTGGCCTGGCACGGCAATTTCGCGCCGTACCGCTATGATCTGGCCCGTTTCAACACGATCAATACGGTCAGCTACGACCATCCCGATCCGTCGATCTTCACGGTCCTGACCTCGCCCAGCGAGATCCCGGGCACGGCCAATTGCGACTTCGTGATCTTCCCGCCGCGCTGGATGGTGGCCGAACAGACCTTCCGGCCGCCCTGGTTCCACCGCAACGTGATGAGCGAATTCATGGGCCTGGTGCACGGGGCCTATGACGCCAAGGTGGGCGGCTTCTCGCCGGGCGGGGCGTCCCTGCACAACCCGATGAGCGACCACGGGCCCGATCTGGCCAGCTGGCAGGGGGCCGTGGCGGCCGATCTTGCACCGCACAAGATCGAAAACACCCTGGCCTTCATGTTTGAAAGCCGCTGGACGCTGCGTCCGACGCGATTTGCTCTGGAGCATTCGTCGCTTCAGGCGGACTATGACGCCTGCTGGTCGGGCTTCCCCAAGGCCGTCCTGCCTTAAACGATAACGATAACGAGGAAGCGCCCATGAAGCTTGCGTCTCTCAAGGACGGCCGCGACGGCCGTCTGGTGGTGGTCTCCAACGACCTGGCCTGGTTTACCGACGCGGCGACGATCGCCCCGACCCTGCAGGCCGCGATGGATGACTGGGGACGTTGCGAGCCTCTGCTGCGCGGCCTGGCCGAGAGCCTCGAGCACGGCGCGGTGCCCAAGGAGCGCTTCCATGAGCACGACGCCGCCAGCCCCCTGCCGCGCGCCTATCAGTGGCTCGATGGCAGCGCCTATGTGAACCACGTGCAGCTGGTGCGTAAGGCCCGTGGCGCGGCCATGCCGGAGACCTTCTGGACCGATCCCCTGATGTACCAGGGCGCTTCTGACGGCTTCCTTGGCCCGCGCGATGACATTCCCCTGGCCGATGCGGCCTGGGGCTGCGATCTCGAGGGCGAGGTGGCGGTGATCGTCGGTGACGTCCCGCTGGGCGCGACGCGCGAGGAAGCCCTGGCGGCGATCCGCCTGGTCATGCTGTGCAACGATGTCTCCCTGCGCAACCTGATCCCCGACGAACTGGCCAAGGGCTTCGGCTTTGTGCAGTCCAAGCCGGCCAGCGCCTTCTCGCCGGTCGCGGTGACGCCGGCCCTGCTGGGCGACGCCTGGAAGGACGGCAAGCTGCACGGTGCCCTGCTGGTCTCGCTGAACGGCAAGGACTTCGGCAAGGCCGACGCCGGTGTCGACATGACCTTCGACTTCGGGACCCTGGTGGCCCATGCCGCCAAGACCCGGGCCCTGTCGGCGGGGACCATTGTGGGTTCGGGCACGGTCAGCAATCGCGGGGCCGATGAAGGTCCGGGCCTGCCAGTGGCCGAGGGCGGGCTGGGCTATTCGTGCCTCGCCGAGGTGCGCACTGTCGAGACCCTGCTGCATGGCAAGGCCGTGACACCGTTCCTGCTCGGTGGCGACACCGTCAGGATCGAGATGAAGGACGCACGTGGCCACTCGATCTTCGGGGCCATCGAGCAGTCGGTCGAGCGGGTTTGAGCCCAGAGAGTGAACAGGTCGAGCCGGCCGGTCGGGTCTTCAAGACACCGGCCGGCGTCGGTCTTGGTCCGGTCGAGCTGATCGCCGACGGCGGTGCCCGCAACTTTGTCCTGCAGATCGGGGCCAACCGCTTCCACGGCTTCGTGGTGCGGCAGGGCGGAGACGTGTTTGGCTATGTCGACCGCTGCCCGCATGCCGGCCTGCCCCTGGCCCAGCAGCTTGACCAGTATCTGACGCCCGATGGCGGGCTGATTGCCTGCTCCTGGCACGGCGCGGTGTTCAAGGTGGAGACCGGGACCTGCGTCGGTGGCCCCTGCGTGGGGGCGAGCCTGTCACCCTGGCCGGTCGAGGTTCGCGAGGGGCGGATCTTTACGGCCTGAACCAACACCGCTCTCCCGGGCTTTCGCCGGGGAGAGCGGTCGAGAGGTCGCGCTGGACGCCCTAGGCCTGGGCCACGGCCCTTTCCTTCATGTGCTTGACCATGCCGATGGCGGCCAGGGCGTAGTGCAGGCCGGCCCAGGCATAGAAGCACAGCGAGACGATGATGCCCTGCTGGCTGGAATGGGCCAGGGTGGTGCGGCAGAGATCAGCCAGTTCCGTGGGCGAACCCTTGGGGGCGACGCCGCCGGGGCAGCTGGTGGAGAAGCTGGCCGCGCCGTCCGGTCCGAACGAGCCGATCAGCGACGAGATTAGCCCGCCGGCATTCGGCGTGTTGAAATTGTACTGCGCCAGATGGTCGATCAGCCAGCCGGTGAAGACCGGTCCGCCGCCGAGGGCGATCAGGTTCAGGAAGAAGAACAGGATGGCCGTCGCCGTGGCCCGGCGACGCGGATCGACGGAGTTCTGCACCACGCCGAAGGTCGGGGCCAGATAGACATAGTGGAAGATGCCCGGGATCAGCAGGATCAGGGCCGTGGCCTCCCAGCTGGTCTGCAGATAGGCGAGAATATAGATCGGGGTGCAGATCGTCAGGCCTATGGCCGGCGTCAGGGCGTACCACTTGGCGCTCTTCTTGCCGGCCCAGTCGCTGAGGAAGCCGCCCATCAGCGTGCCGACCCCTGCCGAGAAGCCGCCGATCAGGCCGGTGATCAGGCCCACCTGCGCCAAGTCCAGGCCAAAGGCCCGCACGAAGTAGGACGGCACGAAGGCTCCGGAGCCATAGGAGCCGAACGAGGCGATGGTCACGCCCAGCACCATATGCAGCACCGGCCATTTGGCGAACAGCACCTTGGTGACGGCCCACATCTCGCTGAACTCGGAGCGCAGGGAGAAGGCCGGCTTGGGGGGCTCGACCACCAGGTCTTCGGCCTCCAGGGGCTGTTCCTTGGCCTCGGAATGGCCGCGCGGCGGTTCCTTGACCACTAGCTTGACGATCACGGCCAGCAGGATGCCGGGCAGGCCGACGATCACGAAGGCCACGCGCCAGCTGAACTCCTGGGCCAGCCAGCCACCGGCTACCGCGCCGAACATGGTGCCCAGCGGAATGCCGAACGAATAGATCGAGAGGGCCGTGGCCCGCTGCTTGGGGGCATAATAGTCGCTGATCAGCGAGTGGCTGGGCGGCGAGCAGCCGGCCTCGCCGATGCCGACCCCGAAACGATAGGCCGCCAGCTGGGCGAAATTGGCGGCGCTGCCGCACAGGGCGGTAAAGCCCGACCAGATGACCAGCGAGACCGAGATGATCGTCACCCGGTTCCAGCGTTCGGCGAGGCGGGCGATCGGGATGCCCAGGATCGTATAGAGCAGGGCGAAGTACAGCCCGCCGAGCAGGCCCAGCTGGGTGTCGGTCAGCTTCAGGTCGACCTTGATGGCCTGACCGATGGTGGCGATGATCGTCCGGTCGATGAAGTTGAAGGTGTAGGTGGCGAGCAGCAGCCCCAGCACCGTGGCCTTGTAGCCGTTGGAATACAGCGGTTTGGTCCCGCTGGACGCGATCGCGTCTGCCATGCTGGCGCTCTCCCTTCAAACATTTGTTCTAATTATTGAGGGGACTGTAGACTTAACGGAACGCGCAGCGCCAGCAGGGAATTTCGGAGTGAACGGAGCGGCTCATTTGCCCCCTCCGAGCCCATGGCGATCTTCCCCCTTTCGGAGGAAGACGGCCGCGGAGCGACTCGAAGGGGGCAGGTCTTGCGGGTGTCAGCCCCTAGGCCACCATGTCCTCGCGGATGGTCTTGCGGGCCTGCCAGAACAGGGCGAACGAAATCAGCCCCAGCAGGGACGAGATGATCAGGGCCCACTGCACGCCCTTGGCTGCGCCCATGCCGAGCGGCCCGGCGAAGATGTCACTGATCGCACCCACCAGCAGCGGTCCGAAGCCCAGGCCGATCAGGTTGATGATCAGCAGCAGCACCGCAGCCGAGGTCGCGCGCATGGCCGGATCGACGATGCTCTGGGCGGTGGCATAGACCGGTCCGTACCAGAGGGTGCCGAGCAGGGTCGGCAGGGTCAGGATGATAAGGGCGGGCAGGGCGGTCGGCATGCAGACCGCCAGGATATAGAGCGGAATCCCGGCCAGGGAGGCGATGGCCGGCACGATCACATAGGCCCGCAGGTCCTTGGCCCCGAGGCGATCGGCCAGGACACCGCCCAGCCAGGCCCCGATGACCCCGGCCGAGCCGCCCATCAGGCCGAGGGCCAGGCCCAGGAAGCCCGCCGACTTCAGGCCGAAGACACTGGCCAGGCTGGCCAGTTCCGCCGCGTGGTTGCGGAAGAAGTACGAGGCGACGAACGGGGCCTGGCCGTAGCCGATGAAGGCCTTGACCGCCGCCGCCAGGGCCACCAGCCAGAAGGTTTTCTTGGTCGCCAGAACCGCCAGGGCGGCTCCGAAGCTGATCTGCTGGGCGGCACGGGCGGCGATATCGGCGGCCAGCTGGCGGCGCGGCTCGATCAGGGTGAAGGCCGCGACCAGGGCAAACAGCACACCCGGCGCACCGGCGACCATGAAGGCGACCCGCCAGCCATAGGCATCGGCCACCAGTCCGCCCATGGCCATGCCGACCAGGGTCCCCAGGGGTGTGCCGATCGAATAGAAGGCGATGGCGCTGGCCCGCTTTTCCTTGGGCACATAGTCACTGATCAGCGAATGGGCTGCCGGGGTGCAGCCGGCCTCGCCGACGCCCACCCCGATGCGGGCCAGGATCAGATGCCAGAAGTTCTGGGCGAAGCCGCAAAGCACGGTGAAGCCGCTCCAGACGGCCACCGAGGTCGCAATGATCATCGGCCGGTTCTTGCGCTCGGCGATGCGGGCGATCGGAATGCCCAGCACGGTATAGAAGACGGCGAAGGCCAGGCCGGTCATCATGCCCAGCTGCCAGTCCGCCAGGCCCAGCTCCTGCTTGATCGGCTCGGCCAGAATATTGACCACCTGCCGATCGAGGAAGTTCAAGGTGTAGATGATCAACAGCACCCAGAGGGCGTAGCGGCGATAGCCGGTCGAGACGGGGTTGATAACCGGCGACGGTGTGGCCGTGTCTGCCATGGGCGTCTGCTCCCTCGAACATTTGTTCTAATCGTTGTGGCGACTTTAGACGCAGGTTAAGCGACCTGACTACCCGCCATTTTCCGCAGGACTACGCTCATGGAACTCGTCATCGGCACCAAGAAATGGTCGACCTGGTCGCTGCGTCCGTGGCTGGTGCTCAAGCGTCTGGGCGTGCCGTTCACCGAGACCCTGGTCGCGCTGCGTCAGGCCGAGATCACGGCGGCGGCCCTGGCCCAGAGCTCGCCCAGCGCCCTGGCCCCGGCGCTGAAGGACGGCGACCTGGTGATCTGGGACTCGCTGGCGATCTGCGAATATCTGGCCGAAATGTATCCCGACGCCGGGCTGTGGCCGGCCGATGCGGCACTGCGGGCCCTGGGACGGGCGGCGACCGCAGAGATGCATTCGGGCTTCACGGCCCTGCGCAGCGAATGCCCGATGGCCCTGGACGAGACGCCGCGCACGGTTGAGCTCTCAGAGGCCACCCGGAAGAACGTGCGCCGCATCACCGCCCTGTGGAACGACCTGCTGGCCCGCTCGGGCGGTCCGTTCCTGCTGGGCGACTGGTCGATCGCCGACGCCTTCTACACCCCCGTGGCGACGCGGTTCCGGACCTATGGCATCGCGCTGTCGGCATATGGCGATGCCGGGGCCGCTCAGGCCTATTGTGATCGGTTGCTGCAGACGCCGGAGTATCTGGCCTGGGAGCGGGGCGCGCTGGCGGAGTAGTATAGGCACTGCGCTGTTGCTCCTGAAATCTTGTGCTTTCAGGGTTTGTGAAATAGCTGATACGGAAATTATTTGGTGGTTATTGCCACTAGATCAGGTGGCAAAAATAATTGTCTAGCGGCTCTGTGGCTGCCAATTATTGCCGAGATAGTGGCTTGTAGCTCTTGTCTAGAGTTTTTGAGTTAGAGCGTTATGGTTGTGAGTGATTTTCCGGATCGAATAGTTTTTGTGGGTGGTGCTCCTCGATCAGGGACAAGCGTGGCGCACGCTCTGCTTTGCACCGCTCCGGACGTCGGTCACTACCATCCTGAGGTCAGCTTTTTCCGTGGGTACATGACCGCCTACAGAAACGGCAAGGCGTCTTGGGCGGGTCACACCCGCGCCTATTTTAAGGATCTCGCTGAATTTCAGGACATGTCCCGCACGATTACGGACATCGCTTTAAGGCATGTTTGGCGCGTCGTTGGGGGCAAGCGCACACTCTGCGTCAAGGACCCCCATCTCACACCCTTCTTTCCGGATCTGCATGAATTGTATCCGACCAAAGCTCGGTTCGTGACGATCTGCCGGAACCCGTTGTCCGTGGTCCGATCCCGTCAGGCGGTACACGAAAAATCCGGTGCTAGCCGCCCCTACTCGCAGGACGACGTGGCCGCAGTTTGCCGGGAATACCTGGGCTATTACGCAGCGGTGCTACGGCATGATTTCCAGGGCCAGCACCAGCTGGTTCGGTATGAGGACCTCGACGCCCCACACATTCACGCCTCACTGGCGACCTTGATGGGCGTCCCTGGGTTCGACCTAACGCGGCTCTGGTCCTCAGCGGCCCCTCGTCCGGTTCCTGATATCTGGGGTACGGAGAAACACTTGGGCCCGCTCAACCTGAATCCCAGGCTCCCGCCCCTCCGGGCCGACTGGGAAGCGACCGCCAGATCAATCTGCGCGCCGATCATGGCCAGGCTCGGTTACTGAATACGGCGATATCGGGGCCGCTCAGGCCTATTGTGATCGGTTGCTTCAGACGCCGGAGTATCTGGCTTGGGAGCGGGACGCGCTGGCGGAGTAGGGGCGCGCTGCCTCCGGCCGATGCCGCAGGCCCCCTCCTGACCTGCTCCGCAGGTCGTCCTCCCCCCTGCGGGGGGAAGATGGGTCCGCAGCAGCCAGTAGGGGGCAAGTACGGGGATTGGGCTCGATCTGTACTCGGCGTTTCCCGTACAAACTCAAGTCCAATCAACCCCTTGCAATAAGTCGGAGCGCGCCAATCCTCCGCGCTCAATTCACCCGCATAATCAGTCTCACCTGACAGCACGGGAAGGGCGTCCGGCCGGCGACCAGAGACGGCTGTCAGGGGGGATCGCGCGGGGCCACCGGTCGGACGAATGTCCGTGCCGGCGCGCTTAATGCGAGGGCGGGGGACGTAAACCCGCCTATCGGGGGCAAGCCAAGGCCTCCGCCCGTCCGAAGGTTCGCTCCGGGTCCCTCCGGAATCGGCGTGGCTGCAGCCAGAGGCTCAAGTCCGTCGCGAGGAGGACAAGGCCCGGGTGGGGTGAAGGGTTGAACCAGACCCGCGCGCCCCGGCCAGAGGGATAACGGTCACGCGGAGCGTTCGTCTTCGTCGAAACGGTACTTATTCAAACTCACATCCGGGCGAGGCCCGGACGCTCCGCAGCCCTTCCCACACCTTCAGCGGTCATCCGCGTGAAGCGGCGAAGCCGTGTCCGGGACTCGCCGCGACTGAAGGGCTCCGATTCACAATTAACCGCGATTCACCATGTCTGGCGCCCCAGCCTTAACCAAGCGCCGCCATTCTGGCTTTGAAACGGGATGGGAAGAGTCATGGCGCAGCACGTCGAAACCCTGGTGATCGGAGCGGGCCCCGCAGGCCTCACCACCGCTTACACCCTGGCCAAGGCCGGACGGGGCGTGACCGTGCTCGAGATGGACCCGGTCTATGTCGGCGGCATCAGCCGTACGGTCGACTACAAGGGCTTCAAGTTCGACATCGGCGGCCACCGGTTCTTCTCGAAGTCCAAGGAGGTGGTCGACCTCTGGAACGAGATCCTGCCCGACGACTTCATCGACCGGCCACGCCTGTCGCGCATCTATTATCGCGAGAAGTTCTACGCCTATCCGCTGAAGGCCTTCGAGGCCCTGGCCAATCTGGGCATCTGGACGGCGACCCAGTGCATGGCCTCGTTCGGCTGGGCCAAGGCGCGTCCGATCAAGGATCCGACCACCTTCCACCAGTGGGTACGTAACCAGTTCGGCGAGAAGCTGTTCTCGATCTTCTTCAAGACCTACACCGAGAAGGTGTGGGGCATGAGCTGCGACGAGATCTCGGCAGACTGGGCCAGCCAGCGCATCAAGGGCCTGGATCTGGCCGCCGCCATCATCGACGGCGTCAAGCGCTCGCTGGGCGTCCGCGCCAAGGTTACGGCCGAGGGCGCGCCCAAGACCCTGATCGAAAGCTTCCGCTATCCCCGCAAAGGCCCCGGCATGATGTGGGAGGCCTGCGCCGACAAGATCCTGGCCCTGGGCGGCCAGCTGCGCATGGGCCGCAAGGTCGAGGGTCTGCACTATGACAAGGTCACCCGTCTCTGGAC
Source organism: Caulobacter henricii (assembly GCF_001414055.1). Lineage (GTDB taxonomy): Bacteria > Pseudomonadota > Alphaproteobacteria > Caulobacterales > Caulobacteraceae > Caulobacter > Caulobacter henricii. The sequence goes on from NZ_CP013002.1 coordinate 1,032,396, forward strand.
CGTTGACGTCACCCGCGCCGACGGCACGAAGGAGACCTATACTGCCGATGACGTGGTCTCCTCGGCCCCGCTGCGCGAGCTGATGCAGGCCGTGTCGCCCACGCCGATCAGCCTGTTCCATGCCGGTGAGCTGATGTACCGCGACTTCATCACCGTGGTCCTGATCGGCAAGCCGCAAAAGGAACTGCCCGACAACTGGATCTATATCCACGACCCGTCGGTGAAGGTCGGCCGGGTCCAGAACTTCCGCTCCTGGTCGCCGGAAATGATCCCCGACGGTGTCTCGACCTGCCTGGGCCTGGAATATTTCTGCTTCGAGGGCGACGGCCTGTGGATCAGCAAGGACGAAGACCTGGTCGCCCAGGCCAAGCGCGAGATCGCCAAGATCGGCCTGATGAACCCCGATGAGGTCTATGACGCCTGCGTGGTGCGCCAGCACAAGGCCTACCCGGTCTATGACGACAGCTATGCCGAACACATCAGGATGATCCGCCTTGATCTGAAGATGCACTTCCCGGGCCTGCATCTGGTCGGCCGCAACGGCATGCACAAGTACAACAACCAGGACCACGCCATGATGACCGGCCTGCTGACGGCCGAGAACATCATTGCCGGCGAGACGATCCACGACGTCTGGGACGTCAACGAAGACGCCGAGTATGGCGAGGCCGGTGTCTCGGGGGCTCGCGAGGCCCTGTCCAGCGTCCGCGCGGTGCCGCAAAAGGTTGCCGCCTGAGCATGAGCCTGGTCCGCGAGCTCTGGCTTCGGCTGCCGGTCGGCCTGCGGGAACTGGGCCTTTACGGCCTGGCCAGCGCCGCGGCCCTGGCGGTGGACTGGGGCCTGCTGCTGGTTCTGCACGGGGCGGGCCTGAACTATCTGGCGGCTGCAGCCATCGGCTTTTCCGTCGGCATCGGGGTCACCTATGGGCTCAGCGTGTCGGTCGTTTTCCGCCATCGTCCGATTGCTGATCGCCGACGCGAGTTTGCCGGCTTCCTGGGCGTCGGCCTGGCGGGCCTGATCCTGACCCAGCTGCTGATGGCCCTCTGGGTCGAGCAGCTGCATCTCGCCCCGGGCCTGGCCAAGATCCCGACGGCGGGGCTGGTCTTCGTGTTCAACTTCATCGTCCGGCGGGCGCTGCTGTTCCGCGCCCCACGCTCCGCGGCGTGAGCGGGCAGGGCGTCACCCGGTTCGGCCGCTGGGCGTTCCTGGCGGTCGCGGCGTCCCTGTTGGCCCTCAGCCGGGTGCATCTGGGCCTGCGCCATGATGCCAGGCTCTATTTCGGCGACGCCCTGGCGCGGCTGGACCCACAGGGTGTCGGCCGCGATGTGATTTTCGCCCATGACGGTCAATTCGGCTTCAGCCTATACACCCCGGTCCTGGCCTGGCTGGTCAAGGGCCTGGGCCTGAATGCCGCCGTGGCCCTGGTCAGCGGGCTGGGTCTCGTCGTCTGGCTGGCAGCCCTGCTGCTGCTGGTCTCCCGGCTGCTGGCCGACCTGCCGGTGGCCTGGCGACGGGCCGCAACGATCCTCGTCATCGTCGTCGCCCCCTATTACGGGGCGCATGAGGTCTTCGCCTATGGCGAGGCCTTTGCCACCCCGCGCATCCTGGTCGAGGCCATGGCCCTTGCGGCCCTGGCCGCCTGGCTCTCCGACCGGCGCTGGCTGGCGGGGGGGCTGCTGGTTGCGGCCCTGGCCCTGCATCCGATCATGGCCCTGTGCGGCCTGGCGGTGCTGTTCGTCGCCCTGTGCCTTGAAGACCGCCGCTGGCTGCTGGCCGGTGTGGCGGGGGGAGGGCTGCTGGTGATCGCCGCGAGCCTTCATCTGCCCGTGGTCGACCGCCTGCTGCGGGTTATGGATCCGGCCTGGCGGGCGATCAGCGAGGCCCGCAGCCCTACCGTATTCGTCTCTCTTTGGCCCGCCGAGGCCTGGGGCCGGATCGCGGTCCAGGCCGTGACTCTCGGCCTTGCCGCAAGTCTGAGCCGGGGCCCTGTCCGCCGACTGATGACCGCTGTCCTTATTGCCGGTCTGCTGGGGGTCGGCTTCGGCTGGCTGGCCGACCGTCTGTCCCTGATCCTGCCGATCCAGATCCAGGCCTGGCGGACCCAGGCCCTGATGGCGATCCTGGCCGCGGCCGGGCTTGTGGTCTGTCTCCGGGCCCTGGCGGGGCGGGGGCCGACCGGGCTGATCGCGGTTTGCGCACTCGGCCTGGGCTGGACCCTGATCGGCTGGGGTGCGATCGCCCTGATCGGTGCGGCGATCGCCCTGGCGGCGGTCCTGATCGGCGAGCGCGCCACCTGGAGCGCGCCGGGCCTGGTTCGGCGCGGTGTGTTCGGCCTGACGGTCCTGCTTATGGCGGCCTGGGCCGTCCTGAGGTTCAGCGCCCTGCAAAAGGGGCTACTGGCCCTGCCGGACGGCCAGGGGCTGGGGCCCGGCCTGATCTGGAACAGCGGCCTGCCGGGCTGGATTGCCGCCGTCACCGCCCTGGCCCTGGCGGCGCGTCCGGACCGGCTGAAGCCGCGGGGTGCCCTTTTAGGGGCCGTGGTTCTGTCTGCCCTGGCCCTGCTACTCTGGGACAACCGCTCGGGCTTCGCGGTCGAACGGGAGTCCGGAGCGGATCCTGAGCTGCAGGCCCTGCTGTCGGACCGGGCGGGAGAGGTCCTGTGGCTGGTGGGGGATGTCGAGCCCTGGACCCTGGCGGGCCGGGCCAGCTGGGCCAGCAAGTTTCAGGGTGCCGGCGTGGTGCTGTCTCGGCCCCTCGCCCTGGTCCTGAACGACCGAATCGACCGGCTGATTTCGCTCGGCCTGGTCGGCCCGGACTGGAAGAGCCCCTTCGGTGCCGCGCCCACGACCCCGAAGGTCCCGACACTGCCGCAGATCAGGGAGCTCTGCGCGGCCAGAGATGCACCGGCCTTTGTCGTGGCGGCGCTGCCGTCCGGCGCGCAGCTTGATCCAGCCCTCGGGGCTAGGCTCTGGAACGCCCGCGAGCCTTATGAACTGGAGCTCGCCGGCCAATGGTTCAGCACCCGGACCTATGGCATCATCCGATGCGGCGGGGGGTGAGGCGTCGCTTCCTGCGGTCAAGGCAGGACCCAGCGCCGGGCATTTCTTGCGACTGTTAGCGCTCTCAAATGGATGCTGCGGCGCACTCTCTATTGACAACGTTGTCACGTCTGGACGGAATGCCGCGTCCCGCGAAGACGGACAGGGGAGTGAAACATGACAGGCTTGGGTTGCGGCGCGCCGATGCGCGCCACGGTGAATGGATCGGCGAAGTGCCGGTCGTCGCGGAACGAGGTCTGATCGATGGCTAGCTCCGCAACCGCCCAGAAGGGCAAGGGCGTCGCCCTGGCCGTCGTCTATGTCACCTGCCTGTTCTTCATCTGGGCCCTGGTCACCAACCTGCTGGATCCCCTGCTGAAGACCATGAAGACGGTCTTCACCCTGAGCCCGGTCCAGGCCAACCTGACGGGCTTTGCCTTCTTCATCGCCTACGGCCTGATGTCGCTGCCCTCGGCGGCGTTCCTCTCGAAATTCGGCTATGCCAGATCGGTGATGGTCGGCCTTGGCGGTATCGTCGCCGGCTGCTTCATCGCCATCGCGGCGGCCAAGCTTCACACCTACAGTCTGGTGCTGACCGCCCTGTTCGTGATGGCCTCGGGCATCACCCTGCTGCAGGTGGCCGCCAATCCGCTGATCGCCTCGCTGGGCAAGCCCGAGGACTCCTCGTTCCGGCTGAACCTGTCCCAGGCCTTCAACTCGCTGGGCGCGGCCTGCGGCCTGTGGTTCGGTGCCAACTTCCTGCTCAAGGGCGAGATCTTCGAGAAGGACATCGTCGTCACCCAGGCCATGCGCGAGCAGGCCCTGGGCTTTGTCTCGAACGTCTATCTGGCTATCGGCGTGGGCCTGGCCCTGTTCATCCTGGCCATCTTCCTGGTGCGCCAGCGGATCACCGACGCCGCCCCCAAGACCGGCAAGCTGGTCAGCCCCTTTGCCGCCCTGACGTCCAAATGGGCCAATCTGGGTGCCTTGGGCATCTTCGTCTATGTCGGCGCCGAAGTGGCGATCTCGCTGAACCTGCTGCTGTTCCTCGAGCAGACCAACATCCTCAACATCTCGGCCGAGCAGGCCGGCAAGCTGACGACCTTCTACATGGTGTTCGCCATGATCGGCCGTTTCGGTGGCTCGGCCCTGCTCAAGGTCGTGAAGGACTATGTGCTGCTGACCGGCGTGGCCCTCGGGGCGATCGCCCTCTGCCTGGTCGTGATCGTCACCAAGGACATGGTCCCCAGCGCCCATACCGGTGTGCTGAACCTGTTCCTGGCCCAGGCTCCGCTGACCAGCGGCCTGATCCCGGCTGGCGCGGCCCTGCTGATCGGCCTGTTCAACTCGATCATGTTCCCGACCATCTTCACCCTGACCCTGCAACGGTCCTCGGCGCCGACCTCGGCGACCTCGGGCCTGCTGTGCATGGCCATCGTGGGCGGCGCGGTCCTGCCGCTGGTGTTCGCCTCGATCGAGCAGGCGACCGGTTCCAAGGCCCTGGGCTTCATCGCGCCGCTGGTCTGCTACGTCTATGTCCTGTGGTTCGCACTGGCCGCCAAAAAGGCCCCCGTGCATGAAATCACCGAGGACGTCGTCGGTGGCGGTCACTAACCGCTGAAGCCTGATCGTTACAGACGCCCGTCGATGCCCTGAAAAGGGGCACCGGCGGGCGTGCTGCGTTTGGAGCCAACCTTCCAGCTTTCCTGAGGTCGATCTCGGAAAACCGGGCTGGTAAATCCGCCCCATCCGCACGAGATAGGGCGCGCGTTGTTTTTCAGGATCGATCATGGCTGCCGCGACTTCCAAATCCCGCTTCATCAGCGGCTTCGGCTTCCAGGTGCTGGTGGCCATGGTCATTGGCCTGGGCCTGGGACTGCTGGCTCGCGAACTGGGTCCGGCGAAAGGTGAGACGGGCTTTGCCCTTGCCGAGACCCTCCGTCAGATCGGGTCGATCTTCGTCCAGCTGCTGCGGGTTCTGGTTCCGCCCCTGGTCTTCACCGCCATTGTCGCCAGCATTGCCAATCTGGCCGAGCTTCAGAATGCCGCCCGTCTGGTCTGGCGGACCCTGTTCTGGTTTGCCGTCACCGCCCTGATCGCCGTGCTGATCGGGATTGCCCTGGGCCTGATCCTGCAGCCGGGCCTGCATACGACGGTCGCAGCCACCGAGGCCCATGTCCCCAAGACCCATGGCTCCTGGCTGGACTTCCTGACCGGTCTGGTGCCCGCCAACATCCTTGGCCTGACGGCCTCAACTACCATCAGTGACGCGGGGGTGGCCAAGACCGCCCTGTCGTTCAACGTGCTGCAGATCCTGGTGATCTCGCTGGTCACCGGCGTCGCGGCGCTGAAGGCCGGCGAAGCGGGCAAGGGCTTCCTGGCCTTCAACGCCTCGGCCCTGGTCGTGGTCCGCAAGGTCCTGTCCTGGGTGATCCGCCTGACGCCGATCGGCACCATCGGCCTGCTGGGCAATGCCGTCGCGCAGTATGGCTGGACCACCCTGGGCCAGCTGGGCGCCTTCACCGGGGCGATCTATGTCGGCCTGGCCCTGGTCCTGTTCGTCGTCTATCCGACCCTGCTGGCCGCCAACGGTCTCAATCCCTTGAAGTTCTTCTCCGGTGCCTGGCCTGCGATCCAGCTGGGCTTCGTCTCTCGGTCCTCGGTCGGCACCCTGCCGGTGACCGAGGCTGTGACCGAAGGCCGTCTGGGCGTCCCGCGCGCCTATTCGGCCTTCGCTGTGCCCCTGGGGGCCACCACCAAGATGGACGGCTGCGCGGCCATTTATCCGGCCATTTCGGCGATCTTTGTGGCCCAGTTCTTCGGCCTGCATCTGGACCTGACCGACTATTTCCTGATCGTCTTCGTCTCGGTGATCGGTTCGGCCGCTACGGCGGGGCTGACGGGGGCGACCGTGATGCTGACCCTGACCCTGTCGACCCTGGGCCTGCCGCTGGAAGGCGCGGGTCTGCTTCTGGCCATCGATCCGATCCTCGACATGGGCCGGACGGCGGTCAATGTCGCCGGCCAGGCCCTGATCCCGACCCTCGTGACCAAGCGGGAAGGGATCCTGGATCTGGAGATCTACAATGCCGCCCGCTCACCGGACGATGCCGTGCAGGCCGCCGAATAGGCGAGCCCGGTTGCGCCCCTCGACGTTAGCGGCGAGTTTGCCTTTCCAGGTGCGTTGAGGGAATCGATGGTGTCGAAGGCGAGTGAAGGCGGCCGATCCGGGCCGAGCCGTCGGACCATGCTGGCCGGTGCGGCGGCCCTTGCTGGCTATGCCGTCTCGGCTCCTGCCCATGCCGCCAGCAAGGCCTCTGATCGGATCGAGGCGCTTCTCGCCCGGATGACCATCGAGGAAAAGGCGGGGCAGCTGTCGTGCTTCGCCGACATGATCCGCCCGCCGATCGGCGACATCAATCCCCTGGTCAATCTTCGCAACGCCCAGACCCTGCTGGCCGAGACCCGGGCCGGCCGCATCGGCGTCCTGATGAACGGCATGGGCACCCAGGGAGCCCTGGACGCGCAGAAGGCGGCGGTCGAGGGCTCGCGTCTGAAGATCCCGCTGCTGTTCGCGGCCGATGTCATCCATGGATTCCGCACGGTCTTCCCGATCCCCCTGGCCGAGTCCGGCAGCTTTGATCCACATCTCTGCGAGCGCACGGCCCGGGCTGCGGCGTCCGAAGCCACGGCTTCGGGTCTGCACTGGACCTTTGCGCCGATGGTCGATGTGGCGCGCGATCAGCGCTGGGGCAGGGTGGCGGAAGGGGCCGGCGAGGATGTCTATCTGGGTGAGGTCCTTGGGGCTGCACGGGTTCGGGGCTTCCAGGGCAAGGACCTGAAGGCCGAAGACAGCATGCTGGCCACGCCCAAGCACTTTGCCGCCTATGGGGCGGTGACGGCAGGGCTGGAATACAACGCCGTCGAACTGTCCGAGGCCACCTTGCGCGAGGTGCATCTGCCGCCCTTCCAGGCCGCCTTTGACGCGGGTGCCCTGAGCACCATGTCGGCCTTCAACGACATCAACGGTGTGCCCTCGACCGCCAACAAGCGCCTGCTGACCGATGTCTTGCGCGGCGAATGGGGCTTCAAGGGCGTGGTGATCTCCGACTACACCGCCGACCAGGAACTGGTGGCTCATGGCTTTGCCGCTGATGATCGTGACGCCGCACGCCAGGCGATCCTGGCCGGTGTCGACATCAGCATGCAGAGTGGCCTCTATCTGCGCTACCTGCCGGAACTGACTGCTTCTGGCGCAGTGCCCATGGCCGTGGTTGACGCCTCGGTACGGCGGGTGCTGGCCCTGAAAGAAGCCCTGGGCCTGTTCGACAATCCGTACCGCTCGATCAATGACAAGGTCGAGGCGATGCGCACGGCGACGCCGGCCCTGCGCCAGCTGAGCCGCGAGGCCGGCGGTCGCTCGATCGTTCTGCTGCGGAATGAGGGCGGACTCCTGCCCCTGCCGCGTTCTGGCAAGCGCTTGGCCCTGATTGGTCCGTTTGCGGAAGACCGTGACAATGTCGTCGGACCCTGGGCCTTTTTTGGCGACAAGTCCCTGAATGTCGACCTGGCCACCGGCCTGCGCGCCGCCATGGCCAGTCCGACCGATCTGATCGTCGAACGCGGCTGCGAGGTTGAAACCACGATCGCGGGCGGCTTCGAACGGGCCGTGGCGGCGGCTCAGGCGGCTGACATCGTGCTGCTGGCGGTCGGCGAGAGCCAGGACATGAGCGGTGAGGCCAAGTCCCGCACCGATATCCGCATCCCGCCCGTTCAGCAGCGTCTGGCCGAAGCCATAGCAGCGACCGGCAAGCCCGTCGTTGTCCTGCTGCGCCATGGCCGTGCCATCGCCCTGGAGGGCGTGGTGCGCGACGCCAAGGCCATCCTGGCGACCTGGTTCCTGGGAAGTGAGATGGGCAACGCCGTCGCGGACGTGGTGTTTGGAGCGGTCAATCCATCGGCTCGACTGCCTGTCAGCTTTCCGCTCGAGAGCGGACAGCAGCCCTTTTATTACAACAGTCGAACAACGGGCCGCCCGGCCCCGGCCGACCCCAATGGCCAGGAATACAAGGCCCGCTGGCGGTCGATCCGTAACGATGCGCTCTTTCCGTTCGGCTTTGGCCTTGGCTACACCAGCTTTGCGCTCAGCGATCTCAAGCTCAGCGAGGCCCGTCTGCGCTGGAACAATACCCTGCATGTCACGGCCAAGGTCGCCAATACGGGACCGGTGCATGGCGAGCATGTCGTCCAGCTCTATGTCCGGGATCGGGTCGCCAGCCGGACGCGGCCGGTCCGTGAACTGAAAGGCTTTCAGCGGGTCTCGCTGGCCCCGGGAGCCAGCCGCGAGATCCGGTTCGACCTTCGACGCGACAATCTGATGTTCCTGGGTGACCAGGACCGCTGGGTGGTCGAGCCCGGCGTCTTCGACCTGTGGGTGGCCAATTCGTCGATCGATGGTCTGACCGGCAGTTTCGAATTGCTGGATAGCTAGGCGCTGCTTGCCTGATCAACCCTTCTGGCTTCGACGCCAAGAGGATCGAGGCAAAGTCTCGCCAGCGTCGAATTCTTAACAAGGGGACGAATCACCTGGTTCATCAGGACCGGTGTGAGAGGGATCGACATGCTGATAAGCGATCCCGATGCAGGGTGCAGGCAAGCGTCTGCAGCGACCTTTGCGTGATCCTAGGTCCGGGTCAGTCAACAAATAAGATATTGATATTTATAAATGTTGCCGGGTTTCCGCGTCTCGTTGGGCGCGCGCTCAGATCCTTGCCCAGGGCCGCCTGACGCTGCGTCCGCGTGTCCCGTTGAAACCTCTTGGAAAGAAAATATGGTTACCAAAACTCGACCTTAACGGGTCTGAGTCGCGGCCGGCATCTCCCGGTCTCGGTTTCTACACTGCTTAGAGTCGCGCGCGCTCCGTGCGGACCCCGGCCAGGACAGCTGAATGTCGATCTCGAGCCTCTCCGCCGCTCAAATCTCGGCCCTTCCGGCCAGCGTCATCCAGTCGCTGTCGACCACCGAGATCCAGTCGCTCAGCTCCACCCAGATCGGGGCCATCAACGCCAGCGGCATCGAGGTGCTGGCCGATACCCAGGTTGCGGCCCTCAGCTCGACCCAGATCAAGGCCCTCACCACTACCCAGATCCCGAAGTTTGCGCCGAACGTCGTCTTCGACGTCAGCCAGCTGACGACCCTCAGCGGTCAGCAGGTTTCGGCCCTGACTTCCACCCAACTGGCCGGCCTGGACACCTCGCACATCGGCGCGCTGAGCGCGACGCAGGTCAGCGTTCTGTCGGCGACGAATTTCTCGGGCCTGGTGGGCACCCAGGTGGCGGCTCTGTCGAGCACCCAGATCAAGGGCATGACGGCGACCCAGCTGAAGGGTCTGTCCACCACCGATATCGGCGAACTGGCCAATACCCAGGTACAGGCCCTGACCGTCGCCCAGCTCGGGGCCCTGTCGGGTGCCCAGGTCTCGACCCTTGATCTGACCCAGGTGGCGGCCCTGTCCACGACCCAGATCGGCAGCCTGACCGCGACCCAGCTGAAAGGGCTGAGCACCACCGATATTGCTGAACTCTCGACCACACAGGTTGGGGCCCTTTCGGCGTCGCAGGTCGGTAGCCTCGCCTCCACCCAGGTCTCCGCCCTGGCTGATACCCAGGTGGCGGCGCTGAATGCCACCCAGGTCAAGGGCCTGACGGCGGGCCAGCTGAAGGATCTGTCGACCGCCGATGTCGGCAAGTTGCTCGACACCCAGGTGGCCGCCCTGACCGCGACCCAGGTCTCGTCCCTGACCGCGACCAACCTGTCGAACCTGGACGCCACCCAGACGGCGGCGCTGAATGCCACCCAGATCAAGGCCCTGACGACCACCCAGGTCAAAGGCCTGAATGCTGCGGATATCGGCGAACTGTCGGAAACCCAGGTTTCGGCCCTGACGACCGCTCAGGTCGCCGTGCTCGACACGACCAATCTGAAGGCCCTCTCGACCACCCAGGTCGCAGCCCTGTCGGCGTCGCAGATCGGGGCCCTGAGCGTGACCAACGTCTCGGCCATGCTCGACACCCAGGTGGCGGCCCTCAACGCCACCCAGATCAAGGGTCTGACGACCTCCCAACTGGCCGGCCTGACGACCGGTGACATCGCCGAGTTGGCGGACACCCAGGTCGCGGCCCTGACGGCCACACAGGTTTCCGCCCTTAGCGCGACCGGCGTGTCGGCGCTCAACGCCACCCAAACGGCGGCGCTCAATGCCACCCAGATCAAGGCTCTGACGGCAACCCAGCTCAAGGGTCTGACGGTCGGCGACATCGGTGAACTGGCCGATACCCAGGTGGCGGCCCTGACGCCGACCCAGCTGTCCAACCTTTCGGCGACCAATATCTCGGCGCTTGACGCCACCCAGACTGCCGCCCTGAGCGCCACCCAGATCAAGGGTCTGACCAGCACCCAGATCCGTGGCCTCAGCGCCGGCGACATGGCCGAGCTCTCGACCACCCAGATTGGGGCCCTGACCGCGGATCAGGTCAAGTCCCTGACCGAAACCAACATCTCTGCCCTGGTCGACACGCAGATTGCGGCCCTGACCAATACCCAGGTCCAGGCCCTGACCACGACCCAGCTCAAGGGTCTGTCGGTCGGCGACATCACCGAGCTTTCGGCGACCCAGGTCGGTGCTCTGGGCACGGCCCAGATCAGCGCCCTTTCGGTCACCAACCTGCAGCAGCTCTCGACCACCCAGATCGGTGGCATTAACGCCACCCAGATCGCCGCCCTGTCCAATACCAGCGTCACCCTGCTGGCCGACACCCAGTTCGCGGCGCTGAGTTCCACACAGATCAAGGGCCTGACTGTCGGCCAGCTGGGCGCGCTGACCACCGCCAATGTCGGCTATCTGGCCGATACCCAGGTTGGAGCCCTGACCGCGACCCAGATCGGCGCTCTCACGGCGACCGGTGTCTCGGCGCTTAATGCGACCCAGACGGCCGCGCTCAATGCCACCCAGATCAAGGGCCTGACGGCCACCCAACTGAAGGGGCTCTCGGCCGGCGACATCGGTGACCTGGCCGACACCCAGGTTGCGGCCCTGACTGCGACCCAGATCGGTGCCCTGTCGGCCACGGGCGTCTCGGCCCTGAACCAGACCCAGACGGCGGCGCTGAATGCGACCCAGATCAAGGGCCTGACCGCCACCCAGCTGGGTGGCCTTTCGACCGGCGACATCAGTGAGCTGGTCGACACCCAGATCCAGGCCCTGACCGTCGCCCAATTGGGCGCGCTGTCGGCGACCAATGTCTCGGCACTAGACGCGACCCAGACCGCCGCCCTGACGGCGACCCAGATCAAGGGTCTGACGACGACCCAATTGAAGGGCCTGACGACCACCGACATCGGCGAACTGACGGGCGACCAGATCGGTGCCCTGACCGCCTCGCAGACGGCGGCCCTGGCCGTGACCAATCTGCAAGCCCTGTCGACGACCCAGGTCGGAGCCCTGAGCGCCGCCCAGATCGGCGCCCTGAGCACGACCGCCTTCTCGGCCCTGGTCGATACCCAGATCGCCGTCCTCAATGCGACCCAGATCAAGGGGCTGACCGCGACCCAGTTGGGGGCCCTGACCACGGGCGATATCGGTGAGTTCGCGGACACCCAGGTGGCGGCCCTGACCGCGACCCAGGTGGCGGCCCTGAGCGTCACGGGCCTGTCCGCCCTGAACCAGACCCAGACGGCGGCCCTTAACGCTACCCAGATCAAGGCCCTGACGCCGACCCAGCTGAAAGGCCTGACGGCCGGTGATGTCGGCGAACTGGCCGATACCCAGGTGGCGGCCCTGACCGCGACCCAACTGGGAAGCCTGTCGACCACGGGGGTCTCTGCCCTCAACTCGACCCAGACCGCCGCCCTGAATGCCACCCAGATCAAGGGCCTGACAGCCACCCAGATCAAGGGACTGTCGACCGCCGACATCGGTGAACTGCTCGACACCCAGGTCGCGGCCCTGACCGTCGACCAGGTGAAGGCGCTGTCGGAGACCAATATCTCGGCCCTGAGCCAGACTCAGGTCGCGGCCCTGACCGGCACCCAGGTGGCAGCCCTGACCACGACCCAGCTGAAGGGGCTGTCGACCGTCGATATCGGCGAGTTGTCGGCGACCCAGGTCGGCCAACTGGGCGCAGCCCAGATCAGCGCCCTGTCGGTGACCAACCTGCAGGAACTGACCACCACCCAGATCGGCGGCCTGACCGCCACCCAGATCGGGGCCATTTCGACGACCAACATCGTCGAGCTGGAAACGGCGCAGTTGCGGTCCCTGAACGAAACCCAGGTCAAGGGCCTGACCGCAGCGCAGCTCAAGAGCTTTGGCGCTGACGAAATCTCCGCCCTCGTCGACACCCAGGTCGCCGCTCTGACGGCAACCCAGGTCAGCGCCCTGTCTACAACGGCCATCAATGCGCTCGATGCGACCCAACAGTCGACCTTGTCGACGACCCAGATCAAGGCTCTGACCACCACCCAGATCGCCGGGTTCAACGGTGGCAACACGTTCTTCCTGCTCGACACCCAGGTGGCGGCCCTCACTGGCACGCAGCTGGCTGCGCTGAGCACCGGCAATCTGATCCAGCTCGCCAACAACGACACCCAGCAGGCTGCCCTGACCACCACCCAGGTCAAGGCGCTGACAACGACCCAGGTCTCAGGCCTGAACGGCAGCCTCGCGCAGTTCGATGTCACCCAGATCCAGGCCCTGACCGCGACCCAGGTCGGTGCGTTCCAGTCCGGATCGACCGGCTCTCTGAACGCCACCCAGGCCGCGTCACTGACTACCACCCAGGTCGGGGCCCTGAAGGGAGACGCTCTTCAGACCTTCTTCGCGGCGCAAGGCGCCAACATTCAGTCGACCCAGATCCCGGCCTTGACGACCTCGCAGATCGCAGGCCTGCCGGGGGGCTTGGCCATTGGATTGCTGAATGAGACCCAGTTCGGGGTGTTCAGCGCTACCCAGATCGGCGCGCTGAAGATCTCCGACATCCTCGCTCTGACCAACGAGGATATCGGCGTCCTCTCGACCACCCAGATCAAGGGCTTCACCACGTCGCAGATGGCGGCGATGAACCCCGGCGTCACCGACGCTTTGGTTGGGACCCAGATCGAAGCCTTTACCACCAGCCAGATTGCGGCCCTGTCGGCCACCAGCTTCAAATATCTGGATGAAACCCAGGCTGCGGCCCTGACCACGACCCAGATGAAGGCCCTGACCGCGACCCAGCTGAAGATGCTGGATCCGAACGACCGGGATGACTTCAGCGGCACCCAGCTGTCGGCCCTGTCGGCGGCCCAGGTCAGCAGCCTGACGGCGGACTTTGTCTCCTATCTCGACGAAACCCGCACGGCCGCCTTCACGGCGACCCAGATCAAGGGTCTGACGGCAACCCAGCTGAAGGGCCTGACGACCACCGATATCGGTGAACTGACGTCGACCCAGGTCGGTGCCCTGACGGGTGATCAGCTCAAGGCCCTGGCCGATACCGCGATCGCGGCCCTGAGCGAGACCCAGGTCGCCAGCCTCAGCAATACTCAGATCCAGGCCCTGACCACCACCCAGCTGCGTGGCCTGGCGCCGACCGACATCGGCGAGCTTTCGGCCACCCAGGTCGGCGCACTCGCCGTCGCCCAGATCGCTGCCCTGACCGTCACCGGCCTGCAGTCGCTGTCGACGACCCAGATCGGCGGAATCAGTGCGACCCAGATCGCCGCCCTCGCGGCCACCAGCATCACCCAGCTGGCCGATACCCAGATCGCGGCTCTGAGCACGACCCAGATCAAGGGCCTGACGGCCGGCCAGCTGACCAACCTGTCGGCCGCCAAGGCCCAGGGCCTGGCCGACACCCAGGTCGGGGCCCTGACCGCCACCCAGCTGGGCTCGCTGACCGCGACCGCCTTCTCGGCGCTTGACGCCACCCAGGTGGCCGCTCTGAACGCCACCCAGATCAAGGGCCTGACGGCGACCCAGCTGAAGGGGCTGAACACGGGCGATATCGGCGAACTGGCCGATACCCAGGTCCAGGCCCTGACCGTTACACAGCTTGGCGCGATGACGGCGACCGGCATTTCTGACCTGAATGCCACCCAGACTGCGGCCCTGTCCGCGACCCAGATCAAGGGTCTGACGGCAACCCAGCTGAAGGGTCTCTCGACCACTGACATGGCCGAACTGTCGCCCACCCAGGTGGCCGCCATGTCCGCCGACCAGCTTAAGGCTCTGTCGGAGACCAATGTCTCGGCCATGAGCGAGACCCAGATTGCGGCCCTGGCCAATACCCAGATCCAGGCGCTGAGCACCACCCAGCTCAAGGGCCTCTCGGTCGGCGATATCGGTGAGCTGTCGGCCACCCAGGTCGGGGCCCTGAGCGCCGCCCAGATCGGGGCCCTGTCGATCACCAATCTGCAGGCCCTGAGCACGACCCAGATCGGAGGCATGTCGGCGACCCAGATCGGCACGCTGTCGGCCACCAATGTCAGCCTTCTGGCGGACACCCAGTTTGCCGCGCTCAGCACGACCCAGGTCAAGGGTCTGACGAGCGCCCAGCTGGCGGGCCTGACCACCGGCAATATCGGTGATCTCGCCGACACCCAGATCGGGGCCCTGACCGCCACCCAGATCGGCGCGCTCAGCGCGACCAGCGTCTCGGCTCTGGATCAGACCCAGACTGCGGCTCTGTCCGCGACCCAGATCAAGGGCCTGACGGCCAGCCAGTTGAGGGGCCTGTCGGCCGTCGACATCGGTGAACTCGCCGATACCCAGGTCGCCGCCCTGACTGCGACCCAGTTGGGTAGCCTGTCGAACACCGGGGTCTCGGCCCTGGCCGGCACCCAGGTGGCCGCACTCAACGCCACCCAGATCAAGGGTTTGACGACCACCCAGCTCGCGGCCCTGAACACCACGGATATCGGCGAACTGGCCGACACCCAGGTCGGTGCCCTGACGGTGGTGCAACTGGCGGCTCTCAGCGCCACCAATGTTTCGGCTCTGAACCAGACCCAGACGGCGGCGATCACGACCACGGCGATCAAGGCTCTGACGACGACCCAGATCAAGGGCCTCAACACGACCGATATGGGCGAGTTGTCTGCCGACCAGATCGGGGCCCTGACCACTTCCCAGATCGCAGCGGTGGACGTCACCAACCTGCAGGCCTTGTCGACCACCCAGGTCGGCGCCCTCAGCGCGGCCCAGATCAGCGTCCTGTCCGCCACGGCTGTCTCGGCGCTCGCCGATACCCAGGTCGCGGCCCTGAACGCCACCCAGATCAAGGGTCTGACCGCCTCGCAACTGGCCGGGCTGAAAGTCACCGACATCGCTGAACTGGCCGACACCCAGATCGCCGCCCTGACGCCGACCCAGCTGACCAGCCTGTCGGCCACCAACCTGTCGGCGCTGGACGCTACCCAGGTCGCGGCCCTCAGCACGACCCAGATCAAGGGTCTGACGGCCACCCAGCTGAAGGGTCTGAGCACGGCCGACATCGGCCAGTTCTCTGAAACCCAGATCGGCGCCCTGACGGCGGATCAGCTGAAGGCCCTGTCCGAGACCAATGTCTCGGCTCTGGCCAATACCCAGGTCGCGGCCCTGAGCACGACCCAGGTCCAGGCCCTCACGGCAACCCAGCTCAAGGGCCTGTCGATCACGGACGTCGGCGAACTGTCGACCACCCAGGTCGGTGCCCTGACCGCCGCCCAGATCGGTGCCTTTACCGCGACCAACGTCCAGCAACTGTCGACCGGTCAGATCGGCGCGTTGAGCGCGACCCAGATCGGCGGCCTGACCACCACGGGCGTCAAGGCGCTGTTCGACACCCAGATCGATGTGCTCAACACCACCCAGATCAAGGGTCTGACAGCGGCCCAGGTCGGTGCCTTGACCGTGGATCAGGCCTACAGCCTGGTCGACACCCAGATCGCAGCCCTGACCACGACCCAGGTCGCGGCCCTGGGCAGCAATATCCGCACCTTTGACGCCACCCAGTTCGGGGCGCTGAACGAGACCCAGGTCAAGGCCATCACCACGACCCAGCTGGCGGCGATGGACGATCTGGACATCGGTTCTGACTTCACGACCACCCAGATCGCCGCCTTGTCCGCGACCCAGGTCGGGGCCTTCAATCCGAGCGTCCTGCCCGGCATGAGGGATACCCAGGTCGCCGCGCTGAGCACGACCCAGGTCAAGGGCCTGACGACGTCTCAGATGGCGGCCCTGACCACGACCCAGGCCGGGGCCCTGGCCGACACCCAGCTGGCCGCTCTGAGCCTGCTGCAACTTGCGGCCCTGAACGCTACCAACCTGTCGGCCCTGAACGAGACGCAGGTGGCCGGCCTGTCGGCAACCCAGGTCAAGGGGCTGACCAATACCCAGCTCAGGGGCCTGTCGACGACCGATATCGGCGAGCTTTCGGCGACCCAGGTCGGTGCCCTGACGACCGGCCAGATCACGGCCTTCGCCACGACGGCCCTGCAGGCCCTGTCGACCACCCAGGTCGCCGCCCTGAGCGCCTCGCAGCTTGGAGCCCTGACCTCGACCGGCTTCTCGGCCCTGGCTGGAACCCAGGTTGCCGCGCTGAACGCCACCCAGATCAAGGGTCTGACGACCTCGCAACTGGCGGGCCTCTCGACGGGAGACGTCGGCGAACTGCTTGATACCCAGATCGCCGCCCTGACCACGACCCAGCTGGCGTCGCTGAGCGCGACCAATGTCTCGGCCCTCGACGCCACCCAAACGGCGGCGCTGAGCACGACCCAGGTCAAGGGGCTGACAACGAGCCAGATCAAGGGTCTGTCGACCACGGATATCGGCGAGCTGTTCGACACCCAGATCGCGGCCCTGACCACCAGTCAGGTCGCGGCCCTGACCAATACGGTGATCGGCGGGCTGACGACGACCCAGGTGGGATCGCTGCTGGGCACCCAGTTGGCCAGTCTGACGACGACCCAGCTGGACAGCCTGACCACGACCAGCATCTCGGCCATGACCGCGACCCAGGCGTCGGCTCTGACGACGACCCAGGTCCAGAGCCTCTCGGATCCGCAGATCGTCGCCTATCTGGGCGTAACCTAAGGTTCATAGGTTGGCCGGCGCCGCATCGCGGCGTCGGTGGCCGGGCCTGCCAGGTGACCGTCAGGCTGTGCCGCGTCCGGAATGAGCCGCGATTGGTGAGGTTTGACGGGCGTGCCAACATCATGCGTCGCGAGTCGGACGCTCTCCGGTTCCGCAGGCGCGCTTGAGAAGACCATGGTTGAAACTGACGACCTCGCCGTCCTCCAGACGATCACGACGCAGGGCCTGCCGCTGGGCGACCTGATCAACGTCGCCGGGCGCTATGCCGAGGCCGGTCAGGCGGTCATGGCCGAGCAGATCTACAAGATCTGGATCCAGTTCAATCCGGACCATCCCCAGCTTTTCATTGCGCTGTTCAATTGCGCGACCCTGCAGTCCGCGCTCGGTTCGAGCCCGGCAGCGATCGCCAATCTGGAGCGGGCGATCGCCCTCAATCCCGACTTCATGCCGGCCTATATCAATCTGGGCGGCTTGCAGGAGCGGGCAGGGGGGCTCGAGGCGGCCATAGCGACCTGGAACGCTGCGGCGACCCGCCCCTTGGCCGTCACCGGCTCGAACGCCCATTATGTGTTTTCGGCCTACAAGCAGATGGCTCGTGCCCTGCTTGAGGCCCAGCAGAGCGGACGGGCCGAGGCGGCCCTCTGGCGCTGCGCCGATCTCGACCCGACGCAGCTGGACGCCATCAGCCAGCTGGTCGCTGCGCGCCTGGCCCAGTGCAAGTGGCCTGTGCTCGAACCGTGGGAGCGCGTCGACCGTCGCGCCCTTCTGAAAGGGATCAACCCCCTTTCCGTGGCCGCCTATTCCGACGACCCGCTGCTGCAGCTCGGGGCGGCGGCCGCCTTTACCGAACGCGACGGCAGCTGCCTGCCGGAAGCCATCGTTGCTGAACGCCGTAATGCGCCCATCGACCTGACCGGGCGTCGCCTGCGTGTGGGTTATGTCTCCTCGGACCTGCGTGACCATGCCGTCGGCTATCTGATGGCCGAGCTGTTCGAGCTGCATGACCGGGAAAAGGTCGAGGTCTTTGCCTATTATTGCGGCCCGCCGGCCACGGACGCTCTCAATGCCCGGACCCGTGCCGCCGTCGAGCACTATACCGATATCCGTGGCATGACCGACGACCAGGCGGCCCGCGCCATTGCCGATGATCAGATCGACATTCTGGTCGATGTGAACGGCCACACCCGCGACGCACGAACGTCCGTCTTCGCCCGCCGTCCGGCCCCGATCCAGGTCAACTGGCTGGGCTATCCGGGCACCATGGGCAGCTCGTTCCACCACTACATCATCGCCGATCCCTGGATCATCCCGCCGGAGCTGGAAGGCTTCTATTCGGAAACCGTCCGGCGGATCCCCTGCTACCAGCCCAATGACCGCAAGAGGATCGTGTCGGAGATCAGGCCGAGCCGCGCCGAGGTCGGCCTGCCCGAGGAGGCCTTCGTCTTCTGCTGCTTCAACGGCCCGCAGAAGATCACGCCCTTCACCTTTGGGCGCTGGATGGAGATCCTGAAGCGGACGCCGGGCAGCGTGCTGTGGCTGCTGGACAGTAATCCCGAGACCAATGCCCGGCTGCGCGAGCAGGCGCGCCTGCGCGGCATCGAGAGTGAACGTCTGATTTTCGCGCCCAAGCTGGCCAATCCCTTTCACATGGCCCGTTATCCCCTGGCCGACCTCTTCCTGGACACTGCGCCCTACGGTGCCCACACGACGGCGTCGGACGCCCTGTGGATGGGCGTACCGGTCCTGACGCTGTCGGGCCGGGGCTTTGCTTCGCGGGTCTGCGGCAGTCTGGTGCGCTCGGCGGGTTTGGCGGAACTGGTCTGTGAAAGCGCCCAGGACTATGTCGAACGTGCCGTGGCCCTGGCCGGGGACCGAGCGGCGACGCGGGCGCTCAGCGAGCGACTGGACGCCAATCGCGCCTCCTGCGTGCTGTTCGATATGGACCTCCTGGTCCGCAGCGTCGAGGAGCTGTTCCTCGAGATGGCTGCCGACTACCAGTCCGGCCAGCGTCCAAAGCCGGCCATGGCCAATCTCGACACCTATCTGGAGATTGGTATCGGACTGGATCGGGATGATCGCGAGATGCTCACCGAACCGGCCTTCGCGACCCTGTACAAGGCAGCTCTGGCCCGTCGGCATCAGGCCCGTCCGCTAGGCCCTGACAGCCGGCTCTGGACGGCCGAGGACATCGCCGCAGCCGAGCGCCCATGAGGATCCGCCGATGAGCCGCCCGCACCTCGAAGCCTTGAGGCGCGAGGGCTATGCGCCCCGGACGCTCCTGGATGTCGGCGCGCATCTTGGCGAGTTTACCCAGGGCTTTCTTGAGGTGTTTCCCGGCTGCCTGCCGACCCTGATCGAGCCCAATCCCCATTGCCGTGAGGCGCTGTTGCGGCTGCCGTTCGAGCGCCATGCGGTGGCGGCCTCGGACGGGGCAGGGACGGGGGTGCTCTTTCTCAGCAAGGACTGGCTGCAATCCACCGGCAGTTCGCTCTATCGCGAGAACACTGCCTATTTCGACGACGAGACCGCGATCCGCCATGAGGTCGAGAAGGCAAGGATCGACGACCTTCTCGCCGGTCGGCAGTTCGATTTCGTCAAGATCGATACCCAGGGCTCGGAGCTGGATGTCCTGGTCGGCGGTGAGACTGTGCTGGCCAAGGCCGACTTCATCCTGATCGAGGTGGCGCTGGTCGACTACAATCTCGGTGGTGCCCAGGCCGAGGATATCTTCGCCAAGATGGCGCAGATGGGTTTCCGGTGCGCCGACGTCATGGAGTTCAGTCGCTTTCCGCAGGTGCAGGACAATGCCCTGCTGCAGATCGACGTCCTGTTCGAGCGCGCCGACCGGCTCCGTCGCCCGGAATCGCGGCCGGTCGGTGCCCGGGCAGACGAGGTCCTGGCCTTGGCTGAGCGCCTCTTCAACGAAGAGCGACCGGCCGACGCCCAGGTCCTGTTCGAGCACCTGCTGGGCGGGACCCATGACTATGCCGCCTGGGTCGGCCTGTCGCGCTGCCACCTGGCCGCCGGCCGGGGCTTGGAGGCCTTGCGGGCCCTGGTCAGGGCCAAGGCGATCACGCCTGATATCCAGGCCCTCTGGCCCCTGATCCAGCAGCAGACGGCTTACGGCTCCCAAGTGTTCAACCGGCATATCTCCCTGGGCGAGATCGCCCTGGCCGAGCCCTATGCCTCGGTGATGGCCGACCTGATGCCGGGCGGCGTCCAGATGGTCAGCGCGGCCATGGGCTGCCATCAGGCCCTTGGGCAGATGGATCAGGCCCTGGCCTTTGCCCGCCGCCTGAATGTCCTGGATCCCTCCCATGCGGGGGCCCTGACCCTGCTGGCCGACGAAGCCCGGGCCCGGGGAGACCAGGCGGCCGAAATCCGACACCGCGCTGTCCTTGCGGTCTCACCGGACAAGGACATTCATCCACTGGTGCGGCTGCGCGACTTCCATGAGGCTATGAGCCTGTTGCTGTGCCGGCCACTTGCGGATGCGGACATCGCCCTGTTGTCCAGTCTGGCCGCTGAAGTCCCCAATGTGGCGGTCGGCGATCTGTTGTCAGATCCGGAATGGGCCGACTGGGTGCACCACTATCGGGCCTTGCTGGGCGCGCTCGACATCGCCTCGATCGTAGAGCCGACCCCGCCACCGGCGGCCGATCCCCCCGCCCAGTACCTGACCGCCACAGGACAGGCGCTCGATACAGCGGGCCTGCAGGCCCTGGCCGACCGACTGGCTGTGAACGTGGTGTTCTTCGCCGCCGCCGACGAGAAGTATGTCGAGCAATACGGCCGCTGGTACGCCCTGTCAGTGTTGCGGCACAGCGATGTCTCCAGCCTGGTGGTGATCCATGTGATCGGCGGCGGCGAGCGGCTGGCCCAGGCCGTCAAGGCGGTCGGTGTAACGGACGAGCGGTTGATCTTTGTCGGCGACGACTTTGAGGCGTCTGCTGTCCTTACCCGCTGCTACGACGCGCCGCCCAAGGGGCTGATCGCCCTGCCGGTCGCCCATTTCCAGTCCGTGCGGTTTCAGCGCCTCGGTGGCCTGCTGCAAACCCTGGGACGGCCGATCTTCGTCTCCGATATCGATCTCCTGCTTCAGCGCGGGGTCAGCGACCTGTTGCAGACCTGGGTCCAGGCGGATGTCGTTTTCAACGAGAACGGCAAGAATCTCGCGGCGGGCTCACGGATCACGGCCAACCTGCTGCTGGTCAATCCGACCGCCAATGCCATCCGGCTGTTTGCCTATTTGCGGGCCTATCTCGACGACCGACTGGGTCGTGAGGTCGTCACCCGCTGGATTGACCAGGTCGCCCTGCTGCTGGGCCGCCATCACCTGATGCGCCATGTGCCGGATGCGGTGCTCGGCTGTTTCGACACGACCAGCGACATCAACAACATCATGTTCGAGAGCTATCAGGAGCACCCGTTCCGCTTCTTGTCGCTCTATCACGGGTTCGATACCTCGAGCCTGGAGAACGATCCGCGCGTGCTGGGCCCGGAAGCGTCCTGAGGATCAGGGTCCGGAGGCGGTCGATAAGCAGGTCGGAGGCCTCGCGGATCAGCTGACTGCCACAGGCCTGGATCTAGGGCGCGAATTCCACCTGCGCGGTCATGGCCAGCCAGCCCTCGGCCGACTGTGCCCACAGCTGCGCCCCGTCATCGATGTACCTGCCGCAGACCTCGAACGGCACGCCGTCGAACAGCGGCCGCAGGGCCCTGAACGAAAACCTCGTGACCGCGCGGCCCGGCGGGACTGCCTCCAGCAGGCAGAGCGCGATCAGCGGGCCCTGCACCACCAGACCAGGATAGGCTTCGACTTCCACGGCATAGGGCCGGTCATAGTGGATGCGGTGGGCATTGAAGGTGGCGGCCGAGAACCGCATTAACATCGTCGCGTCAGCCGTAACGGTCTTGCGCCAGTCGGCTGCATCGGGTGCGGCGGTAGGGGCGGGCAGAGCCTCACCCGGGACCGGTGCCGGGCGATAGACGATGGTCTGGGTTTCGGCGACACGAAGAATGCCACCTTGCGAGATACGCCGTTCGACCTCGACGAAGGTCAGCACGCCGCTTTGTCCGGTCTTCTCCTTGATCGCGGCGATTCGTTCGACCCACTCGGTCTCGGCACCGGCCAGGAGAGGGGCCTCGAACCGCAGGTCGGCCGCCGCGAACATCCGGCGCGGCGCGGCGACGGGTGGCATGAACCCGCCGCGCAGGGGGTGGCCGTCCGGACCGATCTGTGACTGCCGGGGCGTCTCGACGGCGCAGGCCCAGTGCCAGGCCGGCGGGACCTGCAGCGGGACCTCAGGACGGTCGAGCACGGCCCCGAGGCGCGCCAGGTCGCCGGGTGCCAGCGCCTCGACCCTGCGCCGTTCGCGGCCGATCCAGTCCGATATCTGCGCCATCAATAGGATCTCGGCAGGCCCAGAACGTGCTCGGCGACATAGGCCAGGATCATGTTGGTGGAGATCGGGGCCACCTGGTAGAGCCGCGTTTCGCGGAACTTGCGCTCGATGTCGTACTCTTCGGCGAAACCAAAACCTCCATGGGTCTGCAAGCACATGTCAGCGGCCGCCCAGCTGGCTTCAGAGGCCAGGAGCTTGGCGATATTGGCGTGCTCGCCGCAGGGCAGGCCCGCCTCATAGCGGGCGGCCGCATCATAGACGGTCAGCCGCGCCGCATGGCCCTGGGCATAGGCCCGGGCGATCGGGAACTGAACGCCCTGGTTTTGACCGATCGGCCGATTGAAGACCCGCCGCTCATTGGCATAGTCACGCGCCTTGCCGATCAGCCAGCTGCTGTCACCCAGGCACTCGGCGGCGATCAGGATCCGCTCGGCGTTCATGCCGTCGAGGATATACTTGAAGCCTTTGCCCTCCTCGCCGATCAGGCTGTCGGCCGGGATCACCAGGTCGTCAAAGAAGATCTCGGTGGTGGCGTGGTTGAGCATGGTGGCGATCGGCTTGATCGTCAGGCCGTGGCCCCTTGCCGCCCGCATGTCGACCAGGAAGACCGACAGGCCCTCGCTCTTCTTGGCCACCTGCTCCTTGGGCGTCGTGCGGGCCAGTAGCACCATCAGGTCGGAGTGCTCGGCCCTGCTGGTCCAGACCTTTTGCCCCTTGATTACATAGGTGTTGCCCTCGCGGCGGGCGAAGGTGCTGATCGAGGTGGTGTCGGTGCCGGCGGTGGGCTCGGTGACACCAAAGGCCTGTAGCCGGATGGAGCCGTCGGCGACGGCCGGCAGCCATTGGGCCTTCTGCGCAGCGGATCCATGCCGAAGCACCGTGCCCATGGTGTACATCTGGGCGTGAAGCGCGGCGGCATTGCCGCCATTGGCATGGACCTCTTCGAGAATGGTCGCTGCCGCGGTCAGGCCAAGGCCGCTGCCGCCATAGGCTTCAGGAATCAGGACGCCCAGCAGGCCGGCTCGGGTCATGGCCTGGACGAAGTCGGTGGGATAGGCCTTCTCGCGATCCAGGCCGCGCCAGTAGCTGCCGGGAAAGTCGCGACACAGGGCTCGGACCGTGTCGCGCAGGGCCTCCAGCAGCTGGGGGTCGGTCGCTGTCGCGGCGGGGTTGGAACTCATGATGCGGCCCTGGGCGAATCCATTCGGCGCGTCCGTATCGAACGCGCGTTTGGGATCAGCTTAGCGGCATTGGGCCAGACCGCGAGAGACTTGAGGCACCTCCCCCAAGGTCAAGGCGTCGATTGATGGCAGGCAAGGGGCTTCAGGCTGCGGCGGCCTTGGCCGCCTCGCGGGCCTTGGCGAGAATTCGGCCAAGCCCGTTGAGGATCGACGCCTGGTCAATCTCGGAGTCCAGCCGGCGATGCAACAGCCGCAGACTGGCGATATGGACCGATATGCCGGCCTTGGTGGTTGGATCGTTCGGCAAGGCCTCGTCCAGCAGTTCGCACAATGAACGTGCCGCGCGCTCGACCCCGCCAATCCGCTCGGCGAGCGAGAAATTGATGATGTCGCCCGAAAGCCGGTATAGCGTCGGAATATTGTCGACATCGAACGGGTTTGAAAGCTGCTCAAGCTCGGCCAGGGCCTCGTCGATCGAGCCCAGCAGGGGCTCGCGCAGGGTCTCAAGCGCCGCTTCGGCGCGTGCCAGGGCTTCCTGGGCATAGATGCCGCCCGGCTGGCTGATCAGCTCGGCCAGTCGCGGCTTCATCCGGGTTCGCTTTACCTCGCTCACGCGGCGGTCCTTTGCGGTTTCACCAGCTGATCTAGTTCGGTCTGGCTTAGGTTTTGATCGGCGGCCTCACCGACCTCTGCTGCCTGGTCATCCCGACGGCGACCATCGGGATGCTCGAGCGGCGGACCGGTGTTTCGCCAGCGGCGGTCAGGCCCGACATAGACATCGCATTCAATGAAGGCCCGATCCGAGCGGGCGACCCAGAGAATGCG
Organism: Caulobacter henricii; assembly: GCF_001414055.1. GTDB lineage: Bacteria > Pseudomonadota > Alphaproteobacteria > Caulobacterales > Caulobacteraceae > Caulobacter > Caulobacter henricii. The sequence continues at coordinate 1,056,961 of NZ_CP013002.1, forward strand.
CTCAAGCATGACATGAGGCGAAACCGGCTTGGTGACGATGAAGCTGGCTCCGCAATCGCGGGCGCGGACCACATCGCGCATGGGCGTGTGGGCCGAAACCAGGATGACGGGCGTCTGGCGCAGGGTGTCGTTGGCCTGCCGCCTGAGCCAGTGAATCAGCTCGTAGCCATCGACATCCTTGATCTGGGCATCGGTGAAGATCAGATCGACGGGGCGCGCCTTGAGCTCGTCCTGGGCCTCGCGGCCGGTCTGAACACGGACAACATTGCGAAGGCCGAAGCCTGCCAGGACCGAAGCCAGGATGTCTTGCGCCTGACTACTGCTGTCCGCGATCAGGGCGCGGGCCTTCTCCAGGTTGATCATGGTTGAAGGCAGCATGGCGGGCCCCGGGCGTCTCGGCAATTAGGCCCCACCCGGCTTAAGATATCCCCCAAAATCTGGGTAAACGATTGATAAGGATGCTCATCCTGGGTAGCGCCCGCCAGGAAAGGGCGAGGTCGACCACAAACACGGCCTCCGCTTAAGGCTTGTCTAGCCTGCGCCTGGTGGGCTCTGGGATGCCAGGGCTGCCGGACGGCGCAGGTCGCGCCAGCGCAGGGCGAGGCTCGTCATCAGCGCCAGACTGGCCAAGACGGTCGCCGGGCAGGCCGGGCAATGACCCGCCAGCACTGATAGATCCTGGGCACTGCTGCAGATCGGTCCCGCCAGCAGGCGCGGCGCTGCCTGCCACAGGGCGACGCCCCAGCTGAACACGGCGACTGCAGCCAGGGCGGTCTGGGTCTTGCCCCAGATCTGGGCGGTGAGGTCGGGCATCGGAGACTCCGGAAGACTGGTTGCCATCTCATTCAGCTCTCCAAACTCTGCTTTGATCCGGATCAAAGTGGGACTGAACAGATCGTGGGAGGCAGGGCCAAGTTCGCTGAACGGAGTCCGAATGTCCGCCCCGTCTCTCCCTGATACAGGCCCGCCCGCAGGGTCGGCCGCGTTACTCGCCTTCGCGATCGTCGGTGCCTTTCTCGCCATCATGGGGACGGGGCTCAGTCATGATCCGATCTTTCAGCTGCAGGCCGGCACCTTTGCCCTGGCTGCGGTTCTGACGGCCTTCATGCTCAATGCCGGACTGGCGTCGGGCAGTCTGCGGGACGAGCCGGACCGCTACAGCGACAATGTGATCAAGGCCGGGGTCATCGCCACCATGTTCTGGTGTGCGGCCGGCCTCGCCGTCGGGGTACTGATTGCCGCCCAGCTGTCCTGGCCGCGGATCTTCTATTTCCCTGAGCTCGGCTTCCTGAACTTCGGACGCCTGCGGCCCCTGCACACCTCGGCAGTGATCTTTGCCTTTGGCGGTAACGCCCTGATCGCCACCTCGTTCTGGGTCGTGCAGCGTACCTGCAAGGCCCGGCTGGCCGGGGGCATCGCGCCCTGGTTTGTGTTCTGGGGCTATCAGCTGTTCATCGTCATGGCCGCCACCGGCTATCTGATGGGCGCGACCCAGGGCAAGGAATACGCCGAGCCCGAATGGTACGTGGACATCTGGCTGACCATTGTCTGGGTGGCCTATCTGCTGGTCTTCCTGGGCACGCTCTGGAAGCGCAAGGAGCCGCACATCTATGTGGCCAACTGGTTCTATCTGGCCTTCATCGTCACCATCGCCCTGCTGCACCTGGTCAACAATGCCGGGGTTCCGGTCGGTCTGCTGAACCACAAGTCCTACGGGGTTTTCTCGGGCGTCCAGGATGCCCTGACCCAGTGGTGGTACGGGCACAATGCCGTCGGCTTCTTCCTGACCGCCGGCTTCCTGGCCATGATGTACTATTTCGTGCCCAAGCGCGTTCAGCGTCCGGTCTACAGCTATCGCCTGTCGATCGTGCACTTCTGGGCCCTGATCTTCATCTACATCTGGGCAGGCCCGCACCATCTCCACTACACGGCCCTGCCGCAGTGGGCCCAGACCCTGGGCATGACCTTCTCGATCATGCTGTGGATGCCCTCCTGGGGCGGCATGATCAACGGCCTGATGACCCTGTCGGGGGCCTGGGACAAGCTGCGTACCGATCCGGTAGTGCGGATGATGGTTGTCTCGATCGCCTTCTACGGCATGAGCACCTTCGAAGGTCCGGTGATGTCGATCCGCGCAGTCAATGCGCTGAGCCACTACACCGACTGGACCATTGGTCACGTGCACTCCGGGGCCCTGGGCTGGGTCGGCTTCATCAGCTTCGGCGCGATCTACTGCCTGGTGCCCTGGCTGTGGAAGAAGAAGGAGATGTACTCGAACAAGCTGATCGAGTGGCACTTCTGGATCGCGACCACCGGGATCCTGCTCTACATCGCCGCGATGTGGGTGTCGGGCATCATGGAAGGCCTGATGTGGCGCGAATACACGCCCCAGGGCTTCCTTGCCTACAGCTTCATCGAGACGGTCTCCGCCAAACACGTCGAGAACATCATCCGCACGCTTGGCGGCGCGATGTACCTCGCCGGTGCCGTAATCATGATCGTCAACATCTGGCGCACGATCCTGATGCCTTCCCAAGCCACGTCTGAAGAGACGCCGGCCGCCCTCGCTCCTGCGATCGCCTGAGGTCCCTGATGTCTGTCTGGAAACACCACGCCAAGTTCGAGCGGCATTCGCTGCTGCTCATCGTCGGCATCCTCGTGGTCGTCTCGATCGGCGGCCTCGTGGAAATCGCCCCGCTGTTCTGGCTTCAGAGCACGATCGAGAAGGTCAACGGCATGCGTCCCTACACGCCGCTCGAACTGGCCGGCCGGGACATCTATGTCCGCGAGGGCTGCTATCTCTGCCACTCGCAGATGATCCGCCCCCTGCGTGACGAGGTCGAGCGCTATGGCCATTACAGCCTTGCGGCCGAGAGCATGTATGACCACCCGTTCCAGTGGGGGTCCAAGCGAACGGGTCCCGATCTGGCCCGTGTCGGCGGCAAGTACTCCGACTCCTGGCACCGCGATCACATGACCGATCCCCGGTCGGTGGTGCCGGAATCGGTCATGCCGCCCTACAAGTTCCTGGCCGAGAAGGAGCTGGATTACAGCGATATCGCCGACAAGATGCAGACCCTGCACACGGTCGGCGTCCCCTATACGAAGGACCAGATCGCCAGCGCCAAGAAGGATCTCGAGGCCCAGGCCGATCCCTTCTCGACCGATGCGGTCGGGCTGCGCGGACGCTACGGCACCAAGGTGGTCAACCGCGACTTCGACGGTAATCCCGACAAGATCACCGAGATGGATGCCGCCATCGCCTATCTCCAGATGCTCGGCACCCTGGTCGATTTCAAATCCTACAAGGCCCAGGCTCCGGAGAACCAGAGATGAGCGGGCTCACCTACGAAACCGTGGCGCGGTTCGCCCAGCAGGCGGGGCTGATCTATTTCGGCCTGATCTTCCTGGCGGGCGTCGTCTACGCCCTGTGGCCTTCCAAGAAGGCGGAATTCCAGCATGCCGCGCGCATGCCGCTGGATGACGAGGAAATGCTCTGATGGCGTCCGAACGCGAAACCGATGACGTCTCGGGCGTCGAAACCACCGGTCACGAGTGGGACGGCATCCGTGAACTCGACAATCCGCTGCCGCGCTGGTGGCTATGGACCTGGTACGGCACCATTGCCTTCGCAGTGGTCTACATGATCCTGATGCCCGCTTGGCCGGGCCTGCATGGTTACACCAAGGGCCTGTTGGGTCAGTCCGATCGGGCCAAAGTGACCAGCGATCTCGCGGCTCTCGATGTCCACCGGGGTGCCGGCGCGGCGATGATCCGAAAGGCCAGCCTCGCCCAGATCGAGAGCGATCCCCAGCTGCAGGCCTATGCCCAGCAGGTCGGTCAGTCCGTGTTCGGTGACAACTGCGCCACCTGTCACGGCATCGGCGGCACGGGCGGCAAGGGCTATCCCAATCTGCGCGACGATGTCTGGCTCTGGGGTGGTACGCTGGAGGATATCCAGCACACCATCACGGTCGGCATTCGCGCCGATCACCCCCAGACCCGGACCTCGCAGATGCCGGCCTTCGGTCGGGATCAGTTGCTGGAACCGGCGGCGATCAGCGACCTGACGGAATATGTGGTCAAGCTGTCGGGCCGACCTGCTGATGCCGGAGCCGTAGCACGCGCCGCACCAGTCTATGCCAGCCAGTGCGTCGCCTGCCACGGTGCTGACGGTCGCGGCATGCCGTCGGTCGGTGCCCCGAACCTGACGGACAGCGAATGGCTCTACGGATCCGACCGTGTTGCCATCCGGGGGCAGATCTTTGCCGGCACCGGCGGGGTCATGCCCACCTGGGGCAACCGCCTCAGCCCTGAGACCATCAAGGCCCTGTCGGTCTATGTCCATGCCAATGCGGGCGGTCAGTAGGGCCCATGCCCACCCTCATCGACAACACCCACCCAAAGCCTGAAGCCCGAACGACGGTCTCGGCCGCCGCTCGGGCCAAGGGCAAGGGCGACGCCAGGGGCGGACTCTACAAGCCGCGCGAGCCGATCTACCCCAAGCTGGTTTCTGGCCGCTGGCGGACGATCAAGTGGGCGCTGCTGATCGTCACCCTGGCGATCTATTACATCACGCCGTGGATCCGCTGGGCCCGTCCTGGCGATCTGCCGCAGCAGGCGGTGCTCGTCGATTTCGCCGGACGCCGCTTCTACTTCTTCGACATCCAGCTTTGGCCACAGGAAGTCTATATCTTCACGGGCCTGCTGGTGATCGCCGCCCTGGCCCTTTTCCTGGTCACCGCCCTGTTTGGCCGGCTGTGGTGTGGCTATGCCTGTCCCCAGACGGTCTGGACGGATCTCTTCATCGTGGTCGAGCGGTTGTTCGAGGGCGACCGCAATGCCCGCATGCGCCTCGACGCCCAGCCCCTGTCGTTCGACAAGGCCTGGCGCAAGACTGGCAAGCACCTGACCTGGCTGGGCATCGCCTTCGGCACCGGCGGAGCCTGGATCTTCTATTTCCATGACGCGCCGACCCTGATCCGAACCTTCTGGATCGGGCAGGGGGCCATGACCGCCTATGTCTCCTGCGCCCTGCTGACCGCCACCACCTATGTCTTTGCCGGCTGGATGCGCGAGCAGGTCTGCACCTACATGTGCCCCTGGCCGCGGATCCAGGGGGCCATGCTCGACGAGCACTCCCTGCAGGTGGCCTATCTGCGCGACCGCGGTGAACCCCGCGGTGCCCACAAGAAGGGCCAGTCCTGGGAGGGCCGGGGCGACTGCATTGACTGTCAGCAGTGTGTCGTCGTCTGTCCGATGGGCATCGATATCCGTGACGGCAGCCAGCTGGAATGCATCAATTGCGGCCTCTGCGTCGACGCCTGTGACGATATCCTCGGCCGACTGGGGCGTCCCACAGGCCTCATTGCCTATGACACCGACTCTGCCGTCGCGGCCCGTGCCTGCGGTCAGAAGGCGGTCTACAGGCCAATCCGGCCCCGGACCATCTATTATGCCCTGGCCCTGGTCCTGGTGTCGGGCCTGACCCTGTGGGGCCTGATCACAAGGCCCCTGGCCGATGTCCATGTAATCCGCGACCGCAACCCGATCTTCGTGCGCATGCACGACGGGGCGGTGCGCGATGGCTATACCCTGAAGATCGCCAACCGGACCTTCGAGGATCGTCAGTTCGAGGTCGCCTTCGCCGGCCTCGACGGCGCGCGCCTCAGCCAGCCGGGGCGGCCGGCGGGGTCCAGCGTTTCCATCCTGGTGCCTGCTGACGAGGTCGTCGCTGCACGCGTCTTCGTGACCGTGCCGCCCGATGCCGACCGCCCGCACAGCCTTCCTGGTCGCTTTATCGTGCGCTCGGGCGAGATCCAGTCCGACGCCAAGACCGTCTTTCTTTCCGGAGCCGCGAATCCGAAATGACCCATCTCGCATCCTCGCTGCCCCCGGCTGAAAAGGGACGCATCACCGGCTGGCATGTTCTGGCCGGCATGGTGACGTTTTTCGCCCTGATCATTGCCGTGGACACCCTGTTCATCGTCCAGGCCTATCGCAGCTTTTCGGGAGAGGTGGCTTCAAACCCCTATGAGGCCGGACTGGCCTTCAACCGCACCCTGGCCCAGCGCCAGCGCGAGGAAGCGCTTGGCTGGGCCGCCGTGATCGAGCGCCCCGAGCCCGGCGTTGTCGCCCTGCGGATGTCGGACAAGGCCGGGCGGCCGCTCTCAAACCTGTCTCTGACAGGGGTGCTGGAGCGTCCGGCGACTGAAACGGGCCGGCAAACCCTGAACTTCAAGCCGGCGGGCGAGGGTTGGTACCGGGCCGAGGCGCGACTGGACGGGGCCTGGGATCTGCACGCCACCGCCCGCAATGCGAGCGAAAAGTTCGAGATCGAAAGCCGTCTGGTGGCTCCATGACCGCGTCTCTTGCCGTTCCTCGCGATCTCGAGGCCTTCGTCCGGCGTGATGCCTCGGGCAGGGGGCGGCTGGAGTTGCTGGTCAATGGGGCCCGCTGCGCCGGCTGTATCGGCAAGATCGAAAAGGCCGTCGCCGCCTTGCCCGGCGTGGACGGCGCGCGCCTCAACCTGACGACCGGCAAGCTGGCGGTCGATCTCAGGGCCGTATCGGCCAATCCTGATCGGGTCGTCGAAGCCGTTGAAGGTCTGGGCTACCGAGCCTGCCTGTTTGACCCGAGCGAGGCCGCCGCCGCCCAGGACCGGGAGGGCCGCGAGCTGGCCGTAGCCCTCGGCGTCGCGGGCTTCGGTGCCGGCAACGTGATGATGTTCACCGTCCCCGCCTGGGCAGGCCTGTTCGGCCAGGAGCTGAACGCCTCAACCCTGACGGTGATGTACTGGATGGCGGCGATCATCGCGACGCCCTGCGCCCTGTTCGCCGGCAGGCCTTTTTTCAGGTCGGCCTGGGCCTCCTTGCGGCGCGGCAAGGCCAATATGGATGTGCCGATCTCGATCGGCGTGATCCTGACCCTGATCGTCAGCTTTTCCGAGACCATTCTGGGCGGGCCACACGCCTATTTCGACGCGGCGGTCACCCTGCTGTTTCTGCTGCTGATCGGCCGCTACCTGGATCACCGCCTGCGCAGTACAGCCCGGTCGGCGGCCCGCGACCTCCTGGCCCTGCAGACACCGTTCGCCGTGCGGCTGGTCGGGCCCCTGGAGCAGGGGGTTCCGATCGCCGAGGTTCGGGTGGGCGACCGCCTGGTTGTGGCACCGGGCGACCGCATTCCCGTCGATGGCCGCGTGGAAAACGGGCAGTCGACCCTCGACAATGCGCTGATCACCGGTGAGACCGCCGTGGCCGCTGTTGCTCCCGGCTCGCCCGTCCATGCCGGCGCGCTCAATCTCAGCGGCCGTCTGGTGATGGAGGCCACGGCGCGCAGCGAGGATTCCACCCTGGCGGCTATCGGTCGCTTGATGGAGGCCGGGGCCCAGAGCCGTTCCAACTATGTGCGCCTGGCGGACAAGGCGGCCGCTCTCTATGTCCCCGTGGTTCATAGCCTGGCGGCCCTGACCTTCGTCGGCGGCTGGGCCCTGGGCCTGGGGCCGCGCGAAGCCCTGCTGCGGGCCGCTGCTGTTCTGATCGTCACCTGTCCCTGCGCGCTGGGCCTGGCGGTGCCCGCCGTCCAGATCGCCGCCAGCAGCCGGCTCTTCCGTCGCGGGGTGCTGGTCAAGTCCGGGGCCGCGCTGGAGCGCCTGGCCGAGATTGACCATGTGGTCTTCGACAAGACAGGTGTCCTGACAGAGGGTCAGCCCCGGCTGCTTGATGCGCCCGCTCATCTGGTCGCCATGGCCGCGCCACTGGCCCGGGCGTCACGTCATCCCCTGGCGCGTGCCCTGGCGGCCGAGGCCGGTGCTGGACCCGTTGCCGAGGCCTGTGTGGAAACCGCCGGCCAGGGCGTCGAAGGCCTGATCGACGGCCGCCGCGCGCGCCTTGGCCGAGCAGCCTTTGTGGGCCTGCAGAGCGCGGGCGCGCTCGAAACCGAACTTTGGTTCGGGTTCGAGGATGATGTGAAGATCCGCTTCGCATTCGAGGACCAGCCGCGCGCCGACGCCGCCGCGACCATTTCAGGCCTCAAGGCCATGGGGCTGAGCGTGGAGATCCTGTCCGGCGATCTGGCCGGGCCGGTGGAACGGGTGGCTAAGGCTGTGGGACTGGACGTCACCGCTTGGCGCGCCGGTCTGACACCCCTCGAGAAGTCTGCGGCCATCGATGCGTTGAAGGCCTCCGGGCGGCGGGTCCTGATGGTGGGAGACGGCCTCAATGACGCCGCTGCGCTGGCCCGGGCCCATGCCTCCATGGCCCCGTCTGCGGCGGTGGATGCAGCACAGAGCGCGGCCGATCTGGTTTTCACCGGCGAGCGCCTGTCGGTGGTCATTGAGGCCATTGTAACGGCCCGCACAGCCAGACGGCGCGCCCTGGAGAATTTCGCCTTCTCGGCCCTCTACAATGTTGTCGCGGCTCCGGCGGCCATGGCCGGTCTGCTCAATCCGTTCATTGCCGCCCTGGCGATGTCGGGCTCATCGATGGTCGTGCTGCTCAATGCCCTGCGGCCCGGCTCGGTCAGGATGCCCAAATGACGATCCTGCTGTTTCTGGCCCCGGCTTCGGTGGCTCTGGGGGGCCTTGGTCTCGCGGCCTTCCTGTGGACCATGAGGTCGGGTCAGTATGATGACCCCAAGGGCGATGCCGAGCGCATCCTGTATGATCATCTGGAAGACCTTCCGCCGCCGCGCGCCGATTGATCCAGATCACGGTTGCTGGGGGAGCAGCATGGAAAAGTCGCGGTCGAGTTTGAGGAGCCTCGACCATGACGACCGCCACGCTGACCAAAATCGCCGTCGCAGACCCAGTGGTGACGCCCCGACCGTCGGCGTTTGACGTCCGAGACAGTCGCGCGCCGCGCTACACCAGCTATCCGACGGCCCTGCAGTTCACCGGCGCGGTAGACAGCGAGGTCTATGGCCAGTGGTTGGCCGCTCTGGACCCGGCCGAGCGCGTATCGCTCTACGTCCATGTGCCGTTCTGCTCCCGGCTTTGCTGGTACTGCGGTTGCCATACCCGCGTGGTCAACAAGGCCAGCCTGATCAGTGACTATGTCGAGAACCTGGTCGAAGAGCTCGCCCTGGTCGAGGCCCGGCTGCCAGGCCGACTGGGTGCCGGAGCTCTGCACCTCGGCGGTGGCACACCCAACATGCTGTCGCGCGACGACCTGGTCCGGCTGTTCGGTGCGCTCAGGCATGTGTTTCGCTTTGCGCCGGGAATCGAGATTTCGGCGGAGCTTGATCCCGCCACCCTGACCGAAGCCTGGGTCAAGGCCGCCGCCTATCATGGCCTAACCCGGGCCAGCCTGGGGGTGCAGGATCTCGCACCCCATGTTCAGGAAGCGGTCAATCGCATCGAGCCATTCGAGACTGTGCAGCGTGCGGTGGGCTGGTTGCGGGCGGCCGGGGTCGCCTCGATCAATCTCGACCTGATGTATGGCCTGCCGCGCCAGACCATCGCCGATGTCCGCTCCACCCTTGATGCCGTCCTGACCCTTCGGCCCGAGCGCATCGCCCTTTTCGGCTATGCCCACGTGCCATGGGCCAAGCCGCATCAGAGGCTGCTGCCTGAAGCCGAACTGCCGGGGGCGGAAGCCCGCTTCGAGCAGAGCCAGGCCGCCGCCGAGCGCCTGGTGGCGGCCGGCTATGTCGCGATCGGCATCGACCATTTCGCCCTGCCGGAAGATGGTCTGGCGGTGACCAAGGCCGCCGGCCGGCTGAGGCGCAACTTCCAGGGCTATACGGCTGACACCTGCCAGACCCTGCTGGGTTTTGGGGCCTCTTCGATCGGCCGCCTGCCACAGGGTTATGTCCAGAACCTTCCGGCCGAAGTCGCCTGGCGCGACGCGATCGCCTCCGGCCGCCTTCCGGTCGCCCGCGGCCTGCAGATGACGGAGGACGATCGCCTGCGTGGCGAGGTGATCGAGCGCCTGATGTGCGATTTCAGCGTCGACCTGTCCCGGGTCGCGCTCGGCCACGGGTTTGGTGTCTCGGTGTTTGCTGAAGATCTGGCGGCCTTGCAGGCCCTGGTCCACGAAGGTCTGGCCGTAGTCCGGGACAACAGGGTCGAGGTGACGACGCGTGGCCGCCCCTATGTTCGTCTGATCGCTCAGGTGTTTGACCGCCGTTCAACCGGCGGCGACGGCTTTTCCAAGGTCATCTAGCGCCTGCGCCCCCCGCCGTCTGGCGGCGGATTGGGACGATCATGGGTCTGTCTTGACACCAATCAATTCGCGCCGGCGCGGAAAGGGCAAGCTTGTAGCAGGGAGACTATCGATGCCGGCCACTTCGCCATCCTTGCTCGAGCGCCAGTACCTCGATCTGGGCACGGACTACCTTTTGCAGACGGTCGCGCTTTTGGGTCGGCTGTTTGACGGGGATGTTTCGCGCGGCCTCGTCTATCTGACGGCCTTGAAGGCCTCGTCCCTTGCCCTGAGCAAAGTACACTTGCCCGCTGAAGGCGAACTTGACGGTGATGATCCGCGCCGTCCGGTGAGCCTGTCGTCGATCGCCCGGGCCCTGTCCATGCCGGTAGAGACCACGCGCCGGCAGGTCGTGCGCCTTGAGCAGGATGGACTGGTTGACCGGACGGCCAATGGCGGCGTGAAGGTTCGGTTCGCCACACTCGACTGCCAGGAGCTGACGGAGGCGCTCGCCGCCAATCGGCTCAATGTTCAGAAGCTGGGCAGCGCGGTTCAGTGTCTTCTGGCCGATACCGTGTCTCGCCGGAAAAGTGCATGACCATCCACGCGGAGCGGTTTGACCCGATCGAGCGCACCGGGGCGCGGCGGCCGCCCGCCGGCCGTCGCGCGGATGGCCTGGCCGGATTTGGCCTTTTCGCCGATCTGACCCTGGCGGATCGCGCGGCCCTGCTCGATGCAGCCGGAAGCCTGACCTTTGACAAGGGGGATCCGATCCGGGCCGACGATCAGGGGGACGACCTGATCGTGCTGCAGGAGGGGATCGCGGCGCTGGGAATTGATGACGATGGTCGCCGTGCGGTGCTGGCCGTCGTCTCAGCGCCCCAGGTGTTGAACCTGGCCTGCGTCATGGCCAGTACCAGCCCGCTGGCGACGTGGCGGGCGGCGGAACGGTGCCGGGTGCTGTTCGTTCCTCACTCCCTCTTTCTCGGCATGGTCTCGCGGGATCCGTGCCTTGCAGCCAAGGCGGCTGCCACCCTGGCGAACGACTATCAGGACCTGGTTGCCACCGCTGCGGCGCAGCGACTGCGCTGTGCCCAGGAACGGCTGGCCGATTTCCTGCTGTCCTTGTCGGCGGGGGCCTCTGGCTGCGCCGAGATACGCCTGCCTTACTCGAAGCATCTGTTGGCGTCGCTGCTCGGGATGACGCCGGAAAACCTGTCGCGAACCATGGCTGCCCTCGGTCCCTTCGGGGTATCGGTGCAGGGGGCCGACATCCGGATCGCCGATCGTCAGAGTTTGCGTGCTGCTGTAGGCCGGCTCGGCGCCAGCGTTCGATCAGGCCCCTGATCACGCTCCCCCTGCAAGCCAGAGCATGGCTGGCCTTTCGGGTGTCGGCGGCGTAGGCGAAGGGCCAAGCTAGGCGTCAGTGCGCCTGGCGCGGAGGTCAGCGTGTTTCATCCATGCCCGCCAAGGTCGCCCGTTACGGCGCAGGTCTTCGGCCTGCCCCCAAGGGGAAGGTTCAACATCTTGAAGTTTAAGCGGAAAATGGTGGGCGCAGTAGGATTCGAACCTACGACCCGCTGATTAAGAGTCAGCTGCTCTACCAACTGAGCTATGCGCCCGCTCGGTCCGAAGCTCTTGACTGCCCCGGCGGCGAGGCGCGGAACATACGCAAAGATTCCTGGAACGCAAGGGACTATTTCGTGGCTAGACGAGACATCAGCGGCGCGGTCGATTTCGCCTATCTCGAGGGGTTCGCGGCCGGCGATGCCGGGGTGGTCGATGAGGTGCTGGCGCTGTTTCGCGAACAGGCCGCAATGTGGACCCCCATGCTCGATCCGGCCCATGCCGGATGGCGTGATGCGGTGCATACGGTCAAGGGCGCGGCGCGGGGGGTCGGGGCCTTTGCACTGGGCGAGGTCTGCGAACGGGCCGAGGCCGGCCAGGAGAGCCTGGAGGGGGTCAAGACCGCGCTCGACGCCGCCTTGCTGGACATTGCCGCCTATGCCCACGAACAGATGCTGAGGTCGCTGAAGGGCTGAGCCGCCAGGGCGCGTCAAATAAAGGATGTGTAATTGGAGGCTTGCTCGCCGCCCGGCTAAGCTGGCGCGTCAATCAACGGAGCCCCATCCATGCCCCCCAGCCCCTGGCATCATCAGCGCAACGCCAATGTCGCCGACGACATCGACTTCGACATCAAGGGGCAGGAGCTCCAGTTCGTCGAGATCGAGCTGGATCCGGGCGAGAGCGCCATAGCCGAGGCCGGTGCCTTTGTCTGGAAGGACGCCAGTGTCGAGATGACCACGGTGTTCGGCGACGGCTCGGGCGAACAGGGCGGCGGCTTCATGGGCAAGCTGCTGGGGGCCGGAAAGCGGCTGATCACCGGCGAAAGCCTGTTCACCACCGTCTTCACAAACACCGGCCAGGGCAAGGCGCGGGTCGCCTTCGCCTCGCCGACTCCGGGTTCGATCCTGCCTCTGAACCTGGGCCAGCTGGGTGGCCAGCTGATCTGCCAGAAGGACAGCTTCCTGGCCGCCGCGCGCGGGGTGTCCATCGGCATTCACTTCCAGAAGCGGATGATGACCGGCCTGTTCGGCGGTGAGGGCTTCATCATGCAGAAGCTGGAGGGTGACGGCTGGGTGTTCGTCCAGATGGGCGGAACCCTGGTCGAGCGCGAGCTTCAGCCGGGCGAGGAACTGCACATCGATACCGGCTGTTTGGCCGCCTACACCCCCGATGTTGACTTCGACCTGGTCATGGCCGGCGGGGTCAAGAGCGTGCTGTTTGGTGGCGAGGGCCTGTTCTTTGCTCGCCTGCGCGGGCCGGGCAAGGTCTGGATCCAGTCCCTGCCGTTCTCGCGTCTGGCGGGCCGGATGATGCAGGCCGCTGCAGGCCAGGGCGGCAACCAGGGTGAAGGTTCGCTACTGGGCGGCCTGGGTGACCTGATCGGCGGCAACCGATAGATGAGGCGTGGGCTGGGGCTTGATGCCTCAGCCCTTGGTCTTGTCCCAACTGTCGTACTCATAGGCAATGCAGCGATCGATCAGGGTGCGCCATACGGGCTCGGCGATCGATTCTGACAGGCCCGCCTCGCGTGCGGCGGCCTTGACCTTGCTGACCACGTCCTCGATCCGGGGGCGGTCAAAGACTTTGGTGCGGTCGGCCTTGATGCGGGCAGCCGCCGCCATATAGCCCTGACGCTCGGTCAATAGGGCCACCAGGGCGCGGTCCAGGGCATCAACGCCCTGACGCACGTCGAGCATGGTCTGGCAGTCGTCGGGAACCAGCCGTTCGCCGACCTCGATCTTTGTCTTGACCATGTAGCTCTAGATACCTGCGCCGTTGTCCATTGTGAGCAGCGCTGCCTCGTGGGCAGCGGCCTCGTCCTTGAGCCAGGAGACGAAGGCCTTCACCTGAGGCAGTCGTCCCTTGGTCTTGGGATGGACGACGTAATAGGCAAAGTCGACGGCCGTGGCCATCTCGAAGGGGATCACCAGGCGTCCGGCATCGAGATCGGCCTGGGCCAGGGTGCGTTTGGCCAGGGCGACGCCGCGGCCGTTGGCGGCGGCTTCGATGACCATGCTGGACTGGTTGAAGCGGGGGCCGCGTGAGCCGTCGATGCTGCGCAGGCCACGCGCCGCCAGCCACATGGCCCAGTCGGGGCAGCTGTCGTCGGCGTCGGGCGAGCCGTCATGCAGCAGAATGTGGTGAGAGAGATCCTCGGGTGCCAACAGAGGGTTTTCGGCCAGCAGGGCGGGGCTGACCACTGGTACCACGGTCTCGCTGAGCAGTCGGATGACCTCAAGGCCCGGATAGCGGCCGGAGCCGTAGCGAATCGCCAGGTCGACCTCGCCGGCCGCGAAATCGACCACTTCCATGCCTGCCGACAGCCAGACATCGACCTGGGGCTGGGCCTGCTCGAACTTGCCGAGGCGTGGCACCAGCCACTTGGCGGCAAAGGATGGGGCGGCGGTCAGGGTCAGGCGACGGCCGTCGACGGCGGCCGTCAGAAGCGAAGCGGCCTCAGCCAGACGGTCGAAAGCCTCACGCAGGGCGGGCAAGGCGGTTTGTGCGGCATCAGTCAGCAGCAGGCCCTTGGGCGTGCGCTTGAACAGGGCAGCGCCGACATAGTCTTCCAGGTTCTGGATCTGCTGGCTGACAGCACCAGGCGTCACGGAAAGCTCGTCGGCAGCCCGGCTGAAGTTCAGGTGGCGTGCTGCCGCCTCGAACGCGCGAAGGGCGTTCAGCGGCGGCAGGCGACGGCGCTCGGTCTGTCTTTCCATGAGTTTTACTGAACGCCTCGGCAGAAGTCCTTGTTTGCGAATTGGACCGCCGGGAACCAGTTTGCAAGGGCTTGCTGATGGATCGGCCCTTTTCATCGGCTTGTGCGCGCGGGGTCGTCCTTCGGGGCGGCCCCGTCTTGCATTGCAAGGTTTTATCCCGACTGCATCGATAGAGGTTCTATAAATCATGTCCCGCGTTCCGGCCCGAAATCGCAAGCCCGGGCTCGTCGTTCTCGGCGGCAACGAGGCCCCGCGCGCGCCAGGCATCGTCCATCTTGTCGGCGCGGGTCCGGGTGATCCCGACCTGCTGACGGTCAGGGCCCTGAGGGTCCTGCAGGCCGCTGACGTCATTGTGCATGACGGCCTGGTGTCGGCAGATATCCTCGATCTGGCACCCGCCAAGGCCCAGCGGATCGATGTGGCCAAGCGCAAGTCGCGCCACACCCTGCCGCAGGATGACATCAACCAGCTGCTGGTCGCGCTCGCCCTGGAAGGTCTGACCGTCGTGCGGCTGAAAGGCGGCGACCCGTTTTTGTTCGGGCGGGGCGGCGAGGAACTGGCCGCCTGCCGAGCGGCGGGCGTCGAGTGCCACACCGTTCCTGGTGTCACTGCTGCCCTGGCTGCGTCAGCGAGCGCCGGCGCGCCCCTGACCCATCGTGGCTCTGCGCAAGCCGTCACTTTCGTGACCGGTCATGCCGCTCATGGCGAGCCTGACCTGGACTGGGCCTCATTGGCCCGGCCCAACCAGACCGTCGTAGTCTATATGGGCGTCTCGACCGCGGGTCTGATCGCCGGTCGCCTGATGGGCGCCGGCCGCATGGCCTCGACACCGGCCCTGATCGTCGAGAATGCCAGCCGCGCTGACGAGCGCCGTATCCTGACCACCCTGGCCGGCCTTGCTGGCGCCGCTGAGGGCCTGAAGGGCCCTGCGCTGCTGATGGTCGGCGAGGCCATGGCCATGGCCGACGTCGCGCCGGTCGCTGACGCCCATTCCTCCTATCAACCGCTCGAGCGGAGCCTGCGCTCATGAAAGCCATCACCGCCAACCGCCTGCTCGACGGCGAGGTCGTGTTCTGGAAGACCGGCCAGTGGGTCGAGCCCTTTGGCGACGCCCAGCTGTTCGACAATGACGACGCCGCCGTCGAGACGGCTGTTGCCAAGGGCAAGGGTCAGCCGACGATCGTCGTCGACGTCTATCCGATCGATTTGACTCCGTCCGAGGGCCACTGGGCTCCGGTCAGCTATCGCGAACGTATCCGGGCCCTTGGCCCCACCAACGAACCCACCCACGGCAAGCAGGCCGAAGGCGGCGAGGCCGTCGACGCCCTGCGCCATGCCGCCGGTGCCGCCCGCTCGACCGGCCGGGTCGACCTGATCCGCAGGAAGTAACGATGTACCAGTACGATGTCATCGATCGCGAGTTCCTGATCGACCGCTCCAATGAGTTTCGCGGTCAGGTCCAGCGTCGCCTCGCAGGCGAGCTGACCGAGGACCAGTTCAAGCCCCTGAGGCTGATGAACGGCCTCTATCTGCAGCTGCACGCCTACATGCTGCGGGTTGCCATACCCTATGGCTCGCTGAACGCAGCCCAGATGCGTCGTTTGGCCTGGATCGCCCGGACCTATGATAAGGGCTACGGTCACATGACCACGCGTCAGAACATCCAGTTTAACTGGGTGAAGCTGAAGGACGCGCCGGACATTCTTGATGCCCTGGCCGAGGTCGATCTCCACGCGATCCAGACGAGCGGCAATTGCATCCGCAACACGACCGCCGACCCCTATGCCGGGGCCACGGCCGAGGAGATCGACGATCCGCGTGTCTGGGCCGAGGTGATCCGCCAGTGGTCGACCCTGCACCCCGAGTTCAGCTATCTGCCGCGCAAGTTCAAGATCGCCATTACCGGCGCGCTCAAGGATCGCACGGCGGCCAAGGTGCACGACATCGGCCTGATGCTGCGCCGGGCGCGTGATGGCTCACTGGGCTTCGAGGTGATCGTCGGCGGCGGCCAGGGGCGCACGCCCCATGTGGGCCCGACCATCAAGGAGCACCTGCCGGTCGGCCGTCTGCTCAGCTATCTGGAAGCCGTCCTGCGGGTCTATAACCGCCACGGCCGCCGCGACAACATCTACAAGGCCCGGATCAAGATCCTGGTCGCCGCCCTGGGGGCCGAAGAGTTTGGCCGTCAGGTCGAGGAAGAGTGGGCCAAGATCGACGCCGCTCGCGCCGACCTGCCTGATCACGAGCTGGCCCGCATCCGCGGTGCCTTCGCCCAGACGCCGTTTGAGGCCCTGCCGGCCGTGTCGGAGGTCTTCGAAGTCGCCCGTGCCGCCAGTCCGGCCCTGCAGCGGTTCGCCCGCAACAACATCAAGCCGCACAAGAAGCCCGGCTACGCCATTGTCGAGATCTCGCTGAAGGCCCAGGGCCAGACGCCCGGCGACGCGACGGCCGATCAGCTGGATCTGGTGGCCGATCTGGCGGAGCAGTATGGCCTCAATGATATCCGGGTGACCCACGCCCAGAACCTCGTCCTGCCGCACGTCAAGCTGGACGACGTTCCGGCCGTCCACGCGGCCCTGGCCTCGGCAGGGCTGGCGACGGCCAATATCGATCTGGCCAGCGACATCATCGCTTGCCCGGGCCTGGACTACTGCGCCCTGGCCAATGCCCGCGCCATCGGCATCGCCCAGGACATCGCCGCCAAGTTCGCCGACGAGGACCGGGCCGAGAAGGTGGGCGAACTGAAGATCAAGATCAGTGGCTGCATCAATGCCTGCGGTCACCACCACGTGGCCCACATCGGCATTCTCGGCGTCGATAAGAAGGGCGAGGAATTCTACCAGCTGTCGCTGGGCGGATCGGGCGCGGAAGACGCCTCGATCGGCAAGATCCTCGGCCCCGCCCTCCCGGCCGACAAGGTCGCCGGGGCCATCGACACCCTGGTGGAGGCCTATCTGGGGCTCCGCAACGGCGAGGAGCGGTTCCTCGATACCTATCGTCGCGTCGGTCTCGAGCCCTTCAAGGAGGCAGTCTATGTCCAGGCTGATTAAGCTGACCAACGGCGTCGCGGCCTTCGTCGACAATAGCTTCGTCAACGTCACCGACGAGGAGGCGATCCCGGAAACCGGCGATGTTATCCTGTCGCTGAACCGGTTTCAGGCCGAAGGCGACGCGCTATTGGCGTCCAACAGCCGCAAGGTCGGCGTGCGGATCGAGTCCAACGAAGAGGTCGAGGGCCTGGCCTATGACCTGCCGCGTCTGGCGGTGGTGGCGGTGGTCTTCCCGAAGTTCCGCGATGGCCGTGCCTATACTTCGGCCCGGCTCCTGCGCGAGCGGTTGAACTATGTCGGCGAGGTCCGCGCGGTCGGCGACGTGCTGCAGGAGCAGGCCGGCTTCATGGTCCGCTGCGGATTTGACGCCTTCGAGCCCGCCGACGGCGCGGGTCCCGAGGCCTGGGCCAAGGCCGCCGGGCGTTTCCGCCATGTCTACCAGCGCGGTGCCGACGCTCGTCCAACAGCCCTTGAGGAAAGAACGGCTTGATGGCCTACGACCAGACGGATGCCGTGCCGAGCCTGGCAGCCCGGCTGGACGCCGAGTTGCGCGATGCCCACCCGCTGGCGGTCCTGACCCGGGCCTATGAGACCTTTGGCGACAGCCTGGCACTGGTGTCGTCCTTCGGGGCGGAATCGGCCGTGCTGCTGCATTTGGCCGCCCGAGTGTCGCCGGATATCAGCGTGCTCTTTCTTGATACCGGCATGCTGTTTGGCCAGACCCTGGACTATCGCAGGCAGTTGGCGACTCGCCTGGGCCTGACCGATGTTCGGGACCTGCGTCCGGCCTTTGCCGATCTGGCAGTCAAGGATCCCCGGTCCGACCTCTGGCGGACGGACATCGACGGCTGCTGCCATATCCGCAAGGTCCTGCCCCTCGACCGCGCGCTGACGGGCTTTGAAGGCTGGATCACCGGCCGCAAGCGCTTCCATGGCGGTGATCGTCTGACCCTGCCGGTGGTCGAGGAGGCCGAGGGCAAGATCAAGTTCAACCCCTTGGCCAACTGGTCCAGGGCCGAGCTTGACGCCTATGTTATCGAGCATGACCTTCCGGCCCATCCGCTGGTCGCTCAAGGCTTTCCTTCAGTGGGATGCTGGCCGTGCACCAAGCCGGCCGAAGACGGCGACGACGTGCGGGCCGGTCGCTGGGCCGGTCAGGAAAAGACCGAGTGCGGCATTCACGTGGCCCGGGCACCCGGACTTGCGCCCAACGTTGGCGGGGATATCTAGGCGATTTTCGGCGTCACAGAGGGCAGTCTGATCCGGTCTTCAACGCCTCGGGTCTTGACGGCGGGCGTCTGGCATATCCATTCCATCGCTGTGGCGTGTTCGCGCCGCGACCGAACTTCTTGAGCGAGAGCCAAGCGCCCCATGACCACAGCCGCCACCGTCTCGTTCGCCCATGGGCCGCATCCCGCGCCAACGTCTGCGGAGCGCCGCGCCGAGCTGCTGGCGGATCCCGGTTTTGGTCGGGTGTTCTCCGACCACATGGTGACCATTCGCTACACGGCGGCCAAGGGCTGGCATGATGCCCGGGTCGAACCGCGCGGTCCGATCCCGATGGACCCGGCCTCCTCGGTGCTGCACTACGCCCAGGAAATCTTCGAGGGCATGAAGGCCTATCGGACGGCGGACGGCGGCGCGGCCCTGTTCCGGCCTGAACAGAATGCCCGCCGGTTCCAGGAGTCGGCGCGTCGGATGGCCATGGCCGAACTGCCGGAAGCCCTGTTTGTCGAAGCCGTCGAGCAACTGGTCACCATCGATCGCGACTGGATCCCCGACGGTGAAGGCAGCCTCTATTTGCGGCCCTTCATGTTCGCGACCGAGGTGTTCCTGGGGGTCAAGCCGGCCTCGGAGTATCTGTTCGTGGTCCTGGCCTCACCGGTCGGGGCCTATTTCAAGAACAAGGCCTCGGCGATCTCGGTCTGGGTCTCTGAGACCTACACTCGTGCGGCCCTGGGCGGCACGGGCGCGGCCAAGTGCGGTGGCAACTATGCGGCCAGTCTGTTGGCCCAATCCGAAGCGATCGCCCATGGCTGCGACCAGGTGGTGTTCCTCGACGCGGTCGAGCGCCGCTGGATCGAAGAACTGGGCGGCATGAACGTCTTCTTCCGCATGGACGACGGCAGCCTGCAGACGCCCCCCCTGGGCGGCACTATCCTGCCGGGCATCACCCGCGACGCCATCATTACCCTGGCGCGCGAACAGGGGATCACAGTGCGCGAGGAGCCCTATTCGCTCGAGCAGTGGCGCGCTGACGCCGCCAGCGGACGGTTGCGGGAAGTCTTCGCCTGCGGCACGGCCGCAGTACTGACGGGCATCGGCACGGTCCGGACGGTGACCGGGGACTTCGCGATCGGCAATGGTGCCGAGGGCGAGATGACCGAGCGACTGCGTAGCGCCCTGATCGGAATCCAGCGTGGTCGCGCGGCCGATCCCCACGGCTGGGTCCACCCCGTTTAGGGCTTGCGCTCCAGCAGCATGATCGGCGCGTCCTTGTAGGCCGTTTCCGTCACCAGGCTGAAACCGGTCTTGCGGGCCAGGGCCAGTGACGGGACGTTGGCCGAATCGATAATGCAGGGCACCCGCGGCGGGGCCAGGGTCTGGTCGATCCAGGCGAGGCCTGCCGTCACGGCTTCTGTTCCGTAGCCCTGACCATGCGACCAGGACGCCAGAACCCAGCCCATTTCCGGCTGGCCAAAGAAGCTGGGCGTGATCTCGCGATGGAAGTCGGCAAAGCCGACCTCGCCGACATAGCGCCCCGTCGCAGTTTCGCGCACTGCCCAGTAGCCGAAGCCAAGCAGGGGCCACAGGCCGCGCGAGCGCAGCAGGCGGGCCCAGCTCTCCTCCGGCGTCGAAGGCCGGCCGCCGACAAAGCGGGTGACCTGGGGATCGGACCACATGGCGACGCTGTCGTCGAAGTCACTGAGCTCGGAGGCTTTCAGGGTCAGGCGTTCGGTGACGATCACGGGGGGGAGGGTGGTCATGGCGACTCAGTTTGCGGCGCGGTGATCCGGCAGGCTACACCGCCGCAACCGCTTTGCGAGACCTGGCCCATGACCACGCCTGAAAACGCCATCGCCGCCCGCCGCAAGCTGACCAACAAACTGATCGCCGCCAAGACGGCAGCGCGGCTCTCGCCGTTCTTCGATCCCCAGGTCAGGCTGATCGCGGGCGACGGCTCCCTGCTGATGGGGGCGGGCGAGGTGATCGCCGCCTTTGAGGCCCAGTTCCGCGACCCGGCCTTCATCGCCTATGTCCGAACCAGCGAGGCGGTCGAACTCGACAGTGCCGGACTGCGGGCCGCCGAGCGCGGCCGCTGGGTCGGATCCTGGAAGGGCGTGCCCGAACAGTCCGGGACCTATCTGGCAGTCTGGAAGAAGGTCACCGGCCAGTGGGTGATCGAGAGTGAGCTCTACGTGACCCTCGACCGGGGCGACTGACCCTTTCGACCTTAGCAGCCACGCCCGGCTCCGGATTAAGAGAAATTAATTTACGGTCATCCGGCTCTGGGCCTACGCATTCGCCCAACAAAACGTTCTTTAGGGGTCTCGCCTTGCAAACTCGCCGTCAGATGCTGTTCTCCACTGCGGCCGCCGGCCTCGCCGCCTCGGCTCCGTCGCTCGCCTTCGCCCAGGCCGCCGCACCCGCCAACGGCGAAGTGGCCAAGATGAATGCCCTGTTCGACGACGCCATGGCCAAGTTGCTGCGGCAAGCCCCTGAACTGGCCACGGGGCTGGGTCTGGACAAGGGCGACCTGGCCTGGACCAAGGGCCTGCTCAGCGATCGATCCTTTGAGGCTCTCGCCGCAGGCGCGGTCCAGACCCGCGAGCAGTTGAAGGCCCTGCGCGCCATCGACCGCAAGTCAATGTCGGGCATGGACGCTGTCAATTACGACACCGTTGAGTTCACCCTGGCGGTGCAGGACGAGGGTAGCAAGTTCACCTATGCCGGTGGCGGCTCTGGTGCGCCCTATGTGCTGAGCCAGCTGACAGGCAGCTACCAGTCGATGCCTGACTTCCTCGACACCCAGCACGCAATCGAAACCCGGGCCGACGCGGACGCCTACCTGCAGCGGATGGAGGGCTTTGCCCGCCTGATGGACCAGGAAACCATCATCGCCAAGCGCGACTACGCCGACGGCGTGATCCCCCCCGACTTTGTGATCGACAAGACCCTGATCCAGATGAAGGCCTTTGCCGACACTCCGACGGCCGAGGCTCCGCTGATCAAGTCGATCGTGCGCCGTACTGCCGAAAAGAAGATCGAGGGTGACTGGGCCGGCGAGGCGACCAAGGTCTATCTGAACTCGGTCCTGCCTGCCCTGAAGCGCCAGATCGTCCTGCTTGAAAGTGTGCGGCCCAAGGCCACCCATGACGCCGGCGTTTGGCGCCTGAAGGACGGCGGTGACTACTACGCCACCTCGCTGAAGAACTATACGACCGCCAATCTGACGCCTGACGAGATCCACCAGCTGGGTCTGGACACGGTCAAGTCGATCGAGGCCCAGGCCGACAAGCTCTTCAAATCCATCGGCATGACCAAGGGTACGGTCGGCCAGCGCATGGCCGAGCTGGGCAAGGACATCTACGAGAACACCGATGCGGCCAAGGAACAGCTGATCGCTGACCTCAACGTCAAGGCCAAGTGGATTGAGAAGCAACTGCCGGCCTATTTCGGGCAGCTGCCCAAGGCCCCGCTGGAAATCCGCCGGGTACCCAAGGCCATCGAGGCCGGCGCGCCGGGCGGCTACTACAATTCGCCCTCGCTCGACGGCAAGCGTCCGGGGATCTACTGGATCAACCTTCGCGACACCAAGGAACAGGCCAAGTACACCCTGACGACCCTGACCGTGCACGAAGGCGTACCCGGCCACCATCTACAGCTCACGCTCTCCAACGAGGCCAAGGGTTTGCCGCTGATCCGCAAGGTGATCGGCTTCTCGGGCTATGCTGAGGGCTGGGCGCTCTATTCCGAAGAGCTGGCCGTCGAGATGGGCATCTACAAGACCGATCCCCGTGGCCAGATCGGCATGCTGCATGACGCCCTGTTCCGCGCCGTTCGTCTGGTGGTCGACAGCGGCATGCACCACAAGAAGTGGAGCCGCGAGCAGGCGATCAAGTACATGGCCGAAACCATGGGCGACGAGGAAAGCGGCGCGATCACCGAGATCGAGCGCTACTGCGTTTGGCCGGGTCAGGCCTGCAGCTACATGATCGGCAAGATCGTCTGGCTGCGTGCCCGCGACAAGGCCCGCAAGGCCCTGGGCAAGAAGTTCGACATCCGGGAGTTCCACGACGCGGGCCTGCTGTCGGGCATGACGCCCCTGACCGTCCTGGAAAGCGTGATCGACAACTACATCGCCGCCAAGAAGGCCGGCAAATAGCGGCGTCAGGAGAGTTGGGGCCTGGAGCGTTTTCCGATAGGTGTGAAGCAGTTATCGGGTCGAAAATGCTCTAAGCTTTTGATTTAGGAATCTTTTCTTCTGACCCTGATGAAGTCATCAGGGTCAGAAGGGGTTCTAACCCCAGCTCTCCGAAGCCCCGGCCCGGCGGGCAATGGTTTTGACGGCCGAGGGCGGCTTCAGGGCCGGCTTGGGCATGTCTGCCGGCTTGCCGTAAAGCCAGCCCTGACCGAAATCGACGCCAGCGTCGCGCACGACGTCCTCGACCTCGGCCGACTCGATCATTTCGGCGACCGTGCGGATCTTCAGATCGCGGCACATTTCCACCAGGCGCCGCACCATGGCCCCCTCGCGCCCGTTGGCGGCCAGTTCCCGAACATAGCGTCCGTCGATCTTGACGATGTCCAGGCTGAGTTCCTGCAGATAGGCAAAGGAGGCGGCACCCGATCCGAAATCGTCAAGACAGACCAGCGATCCCATGCCGCGCAGGGACTGGATATGGCGATTGGCCCGCGGCAGGTCGTCGATGGCAGCGCTCTCGGTGATCTCGAAGATCAGGCGGCCTTTGGCCTGGTCGAACTTGGCCAGCAAACGCGAGACGTGGTCGACGAAGCCCTCGGTGACGATCGTTCGGCCGGAGACATTGACGGCCAGTTTCAGGTCGCCCGACCGGTCCTGGGCCAGGCGGCGGGTGGCCTGTTCGACAATGGCGTGGTCCAGTTCCTCGATCAGGTCGAACTCTTCGGCCATCCGGATCAGGGCGAAGGGACTTGCGCCCTCCTCGAAACGGACCAGCACCTCATGGTGGTGGGCCTCGCCCGTCGCCAGATTGACGACCGGCTGATAGGCGAGATTGAAGCGGCGCTGGCTGACGGCAACGCCCAAGGCTCCGGCGCGCGCCAGGGTGCGCTTGACCGAGCGGTTCATCGCTTCGGCCAGGCTCATCGGCGGCGTGTCTTTCAGGCCCTCGCTCAGGAAATCGTCGAGAGCGTAGCGCAGGGCTCGCATGGAACGCGCCGAGGCGTTTCCGGGCTCCAGCGACACCACGTGGGCGCTGGCGTCCAGTTCGAGCATGTGGCTGAGCCGGCGCGTCAGATTGTCGGTATTCTCGTCCTTGGCCCGCACCACGGCGTAGCGGTCGTCCGACAGTCGCGTGGCCGCGGCACCGCCGTGGGATTCCGCGCGAACCGCGCCGGCGACATGGGCGTCCAGCACCTCGGCTTCCGATTGCGGCAGGGCCGCACGGCGCTCGCCGAGCCCGGCGAACTCGATCATGGCCAGTTCCAGCTCGATCCCGGTCACGCGCGCGGCTTCGAACAAGCCCTTCGCGATGTCCTCGAAGGATTCCCTTGGATGCAGGCCATCGGAGCCGACGGCGGGGCTGGGAGCCTGACTGGTGGTGAGGGCGCAGGACAGACGGCCGCCGTTTTCGGGCAAGGCGCGCATGACGACGCTGACATGACGTTCTGTCGGCCCCGCCAGGCGGACGATCACCGGACCCCGGCGTGCGCCGTCATCGGCGCAGGCGATGATCGCATCCATCAGGGCCTGATCGGACGGGCAAAACAGGTCGCGCCAGACCTTTCCGGTCAGGGCGGCCTCATTCAGCCCGACAATGCGCTGGGCGGCCCCCAGGGCCATGTCGATCGTGCCGTCGCGAATCTCGACCAGCAGGTCGGCGCTGGCAAAGGCCAGCCCCAGTAGGCGACGTGGATCTATCGACAAGGTTCGGCTCCCCTTACGACCGCAAACGTCGCACGCGGGCCTTAAGGACGTGTTTCCCGATCCGGAAATAGACCTGCGACAAAGAGCCGCAAATACCGGATCCGGGTAGAGGAAAGCGGGCTCATTATGAAAAGAACATCTTGCGAACACGGAACAAAGGTGGTACGATTTTGAGTGTTCCACCGATCAATGGGCGCGCGAAACGCGAAGCCCGGCTCGGCCGGGCGGAATCATGGAATAAGGGCGCATCTCCAATGAACCAGGCGGCTTTGAAACTCGTGGGTAAGGAAGACGGCGACAAGCAGCGCGCGCTCGAGGCGGCGCTTGCCCAGATTGATCGGGCCTTTGGCAAGGGCTCGGTGATGAAGCTGGGCGAGAAGGGCAAGGTCGAGATGGAGTCTGTCTCCACCGGCTCGCTCGGCCTCGATATCGCCCTCGGCATCGGCGGCCTGCCCAAGGGGCGGGTGATCGAGATCTACGGTCCGGAAAGCTCGGGCAAGACCACCCTGGCCCTGCACGCGGTGGCCGAGGTGCAGAAGGCCGGCGGCACGGCTGCCTTCGTGGACGCCGAACACGCCCTGGATCCGGGCTATGCTTTCAAGCTGGGCGTCAATCTGGACAATCTGCTGGTCTCTCAGCCCGACAATGGCGAGCAGGCCCTGGAGATCACTGACACCCTGGTGCGGTCGGGGGCCGTCGACATCGTGGTCGTCGACTCCGTGGCGGCCCTGACGCCCAAGGCGGAAATCGAAGGCGAGATGGGCGACAGCCTGCCCGGCCTTCAGGCCCGCCTGATGAGCCAGGCGCTCCGCAAGCTGACCGGCTCGATCAACAAGACCAATACCATCGTCATTTTCATCAACCAGATCCGCCACAAGATCGGTGTGATGTATGGCAGCCCCGAGACCACCACGGGCGGCAACGCCCTGAAGTTCTACGCCTCGGTGCGCCTGGACATTCGCCGCACCGGCTCGGTCAAGAACCGCGACGAGATCATCGGCAACAATGTCCGGGTCAAGGTCGTGAAGAACAAGGTGGCCCCGCCGTTCCGTGAGGTCGAGTTCGACATCATGTATGGCGAGGGCATCTCCAAGCTTGGCGAGATCATTGACCTGGGCGTCAAGGCCGGGGTGATCGACAAGGCCGGCTCCTGGTTCTCCTACAACAGCCAGCGCATCGGTCAGGGCCGCGACAATGTCCGCGAGTTCCTGAAGGCCAACAAGGATCTCGCCAACGAGATCGAGGCGGCTGTGCGCAAATCTTCCCAGAAGATTGAGGAAGAGCTTTTGGTGGGCGGTCCCGAGGACGGCGACGAATAGGGCCGGACGGCTCCAAAGGTTTCGCGACCTTCGCTCGCTTCGGGCGAAACCCGCCACTCAGACGCCCGCAGCACCCCCGCCGCGAAGGCCGCGATCCCCGGACGCCTGGACCCCAAACCAGGCGTCCGATTTCGTTTGCGGGCTGCGCGCCACCGGCGGGGAGGGTGCCATGGGCCAGCCAATCTGGCCGTTGAAGCGGTGACACTCGGCTCGCACCGCCGACTCGGTTTCCACTCCACAGAAAACCGCGCTATGCAGCCCCAACCTCCGGACAGCCGGACTCTATCGAGATCCTAGAGACGCCCATGCCCAGCCTGA
The DNA here is from genome assembly GCF_001414055.1 of Caulobacter henricii. GTDB lineage: Bacteria > Pseudomonadota > Alphaproteobacteria > Caulobacterales > Caulobacteraceae > Caulobacter > Caulobacter henricii. Next base: position 1,083,205 of record NZ_CP013002.1, read on the forward strand.
ACGAGATCCGCGGAACCTTCCTCGACTATTTCGGCAAGGCCGACCACGCGATCACGCCATCGGCACCGCTGGTGCCGCAGAACGATCCGACCCTGCTGTTCGTCAATGCGGGCATGGTGCCGTTCAAGAATGCCTTCACCGGGGCCGAGACGCCGGCCTATCCGCGGGCGGTCAGCTCGCAAAAGTGCGTCCGCGCCGGCGGCAAGCACAATGACCTCGACAATGTCGGCTACACCGCCCGGCATCACACCTTCTTCGAGATGCTCGGCAATTTCTCGTTCGGTGACTATTTCAAGGAACAGGCGATCAGCCATGCCTGGACCCTGCTGACCCGCGACTTCGCCCTGCCTAAGGACAAGCTGCTGGTCACCGTCTATCACACCGATGAAGAGGCTGCGGATCTCTGGAAGAAGATCGCCGGACTGACGGATGACCGCATCATCCGCATCGCGACAAACGACAATTTCTGGTCGATGGGCGACACGGGTCCATGCGGTCCTTGCTCCGAGATCTTCTTTGACCATGGCCCGCACATCCCTGGTGGCCCGCCCGGCAGCCCGGATGAGGACGGCGACCGGTTCATCGAGATCTGGAACCTGGTCTTCATGCAGTTCGAGCAGCTGGCCGGCGGTGAGCGCCTGTCCCTGCCCAAGCCGTCGATCGATACCGGCATGGGCCTGGAGCGGGTCGCCGCCGTCCTGCAGGGCGTGCACGACAACTATGACATCGACCTGTTCAAGGCCCTGATCGCCGCCAGTGTCGACCTGACCGGCGTCAAGGCAGAAGGGGCACAGGCCCCGTCGCACCGGGTGATCGCCGACCACCTGCGTTCATCCTCGTTCCTGCTGGCCGATGGCGTCACACCGTCCAATGAAGGCCGCGGTTACGTCCTGCGCCGGATCATGCGCCGCGCCATGCGCCATGCCTATCTGCTGGGCGCCAATGAGCCCCTGATGCACCGTCTGGCCCCGACCCTGGTCGCCGAGATGGGTCAAGCCTATCCGGAACTGCGCCGCGCCGAGGCCTCGATCGTCGAAACCCTGCGCCAGGAAGAGGAGCGGTTCCGCGTTACCCTCGGCCGCGGCATGGGTCTGCTGGATGACGCCACGGCCAACCTGACGTCCGGCGGCGTGCTGGATGGCGAGGTGGCCTTCAAGCTCTATGACACCTATGGCTTCCCACTGGACCTGACCCAGGATGCCGTGCGCGCCAGGGGCATTACGGTCGACACCGACGGCTTCGATGTGGCCATGGAGCGCCAGCGCACCATGGCGCGCGCCAACTGGGCCGGATCGGGCCAGACCGGCGCGGCTGCCGCCTGGTTCGGCATCAAGGAACGCACGGGTCCGACCGACTTCGTCGGCTACGACAACACCGAGACCACAGGCGTGGTGAAGGCCCTTCTGGTCGACGGTGCCGAGGCGCAGGCCGCAGCGGCTGGCCAGACCGTCGAGGTCCTGCTGGACCGCACCAGCTTCTATGCCGAGAGCGGCGGCCAGGCCGGCGACACCGGCGTGATAGAGGTCAATGGCCGAGAGAGCCGGGTGCTCGACACCCAGAAGCAGGCCGGCGAGCTCTATGTGCACCGCGTTGAACTGGCCGGCGACCTGAAGGTCGGCGACAGCGTCGTGGCGTCCGTGGACGCTGCCCGCCGTACCACCACGCGCTCTAACCACTCAGCCGCCCACCTCGTGCATGCCGCCCTGCATCATGTGCTGGGTCCTCACGTTGCCCAGAAGGGCCAGATGGTCGATGGCGAACGCATGCGCTTCGACTTCAGTCATGGCGGTCCGCTGTCGCCGGACGAGATCGAGCGCATCGAGACCGAGGTCAACGAAGTCATCCGTCAGAACGTGCCGGCCGAGACTCAGGAAATGGCCCCGCAGGAGGCCATCGAGGCCGGCGCCGTGGCGCTGTTCGGCGAAAAGTACGGCGATAGCGTCCGGGTTCTGACCCTCGGCAAGTCTCTGACCGAAGCCGGCAAGGCCTATTCGGTCGAGCTGTGCGGCGGCACTCACGTGGCCCGGACCGGCGACATCGCTTTGTTCAAGATCGTGTCCGAGCAGGGTGTCGCGGCCGGCATCCGCCGCATCGAAGCCCTGACCGGCGAGGCCGCCCGTCGCTTCCTGCTGGATCAGGCCGGCGTCGCCAAGGCCTTGGCCGACCAGTTCAAGACACCGGTCCTGGAGGTCGCTGCCCGCGTCGAGGCCCTGATCGCCGAGCGCAAATCGCTTGAAAAGCAGCTGGCCGAGGCCCGCAAGCAGCTGGCCTTGGGCGGCGGCGGTGGCGCGGCCTCAGGTCCCGAAGACGTGGGCGGCACGGCCTTGATCGCCAAGGTTCTGGACGGCGTCGGCGGCAAGGAGTTGCGCGGGGTGGCCGAGGAGTTCAAGAAGCAGCTGACGGGCGGCGGAATCGTGGCCCTGGTCGGGACCAGCGACGGCAAGGCTGCCGTGACCGTTGCCGTCACCGCTGATCTGGTCGGCCGGTTCAGCGCTGCCGACCTCGCCAAGGCCGCTGTTCTGGCCATGGGCGGGCAAGGGGCCGGCGGCAAGGCCGATTTCGCCCAGGGCGGTGCGCCTGACGCCACCAAGGCCCAGGACGGCCTGGATGCCATCAAGGCCGTCCTCGCCGGCTAAGGCCGCTTTAGCCGTTGAAAACGAAAGCCCGCCGTCTCGCAGGAGGCGGCGGGCTTTTCTTTACGATCAACTGCTCAGGAATGCCGAGAGCTTGTTGCCGTCCGGGTCCCGGACATAGGCTCCGTAATAGCCATCGCCATAGGCGGGCCGAGGGCCGGGCGGTCCTTCACAGGTGCCGCCATTGGCCAGGGCCGCCGCATGAAAGGCGTCAATCTGGGCGGTGTTTTCGGCCTGCAGTCCAATCATGATGCCGTTGCCGGCGCGCGCCGGCTGCCCGTCATGGGGTTTGCAGATGAACACCTTGGCATCGCCGCCTTCCGGCCCATATCCGATCCAGTCGCCCTGCCGCCACAGGCGCTGCTGGCCCAGTACAGCGGCAATGGCATCGTAGAAGGTCTGGGCGCGGTCCAGATCGTTGGCGCCTATGGTAACGTAGCGGATCATGGTTGGTGTCCTCCTTGGTGCCCCAGACTAGCCGCGATGTGGCGCTTGAATCCAGAACGAAGAGGGAACTAGCTGACACCCCATGTCAGCAACATCGCCACGATTGACAGACTCACGACCGCCAGGGCTGTGGTCAGGGCGACGGTCCGCGCCGCGCCCCGGGCGAAGACGTCCAGGGCCCGGGTCTGAATGAAGACATTGACCGCCGTCGGTGTCGCGGCCAGCAGGGTAGCACCCAGCCGGAAGGCGGTTGGAGCGTCGGTCATGCCCACGGCCAGCCAGGTCAGGACCGGCAGGGCCAGCAGCTTGGCGAGGGCGGCGGCGAGCACCGGCCCCGACTGCGGAGCCAGCTTCGGATCGGCTGAGGGCAGGGCCAGGGCCGCGCCCAGGGCGACCAGGGCCACCGGGCTGCCCGACACTGCTGCTGCGGCCAGGGCGCGATCCAGAACGGCGGGTAGGGTGAGGCCCGTGATGGCCAGGCCCACTCCGATCAGCGATGCGACGACGATCGGATTGGACAGGGCGCGCCATGCGGATCCCGGGATCGAGCGGCCAGCGGCCCAACCCAGCAGGGCGATGCCTGTCGCGGCGATGACCACGAAGTCGACGGCCACGACGCCGGCGGCCAGGCGGGCGGCTTCAGGACCGAGGATGGCGACGGCGACGGGCAGGCCGAGAAAGGCGCTGTTGCCAAGGCCGCCGGCCAGGGCCGCACCGGCGCGCTCTTCCTTTGTCCAGCCGAGGGCGAGGCCCAGGACCAGCAGGCCGGCCATGACCAGCAGGGCCGCCCCGGCATAGGCCGCCAGTCCCCAGGCGAGCGCGGCTCCGGGCGTTCCGATCCGCGACAGCGACTGGATCAGCAGGGCCGGAAAGCCGATCCAGAACACATAGGCCGACAGGCCGCTGACCATGGGCTGGTCCAGCAGGCGCAGCCGGACCAGGGCCACGCCGGCACCGACCAGCAGGAAAAACGGCAGAACCCGCGACAGGACGCCGAAAGCAAGCTCGATCACGGGGCGGCGGCTCCGGTTGGGAGGACGCCCCGCTCTATCACTTGCCGGCGGGTGCCGACCAGCCCGGCAGGGTCAGACGATAGACCAGGACCAGATTGTCATTGTCGCCCGCCGCGCTGCCGTCGGCTGCCTTGATCCCGGCGTCGAAGGCAATGCCGCCGACCATGCCATTGGCGGTCTGGAAGTCGTTGTCCGAGCCGATGAACAGGAAGGCATCGTTCGGGGCCTTGGGATCCAGGGCCGGAACCAAGGCCAGGGCCTCGAACTTCTCGGGCAGGGTGAAGGTGTTGGTCGCGGCGTTGTCGAGGTTGAAGCCGAAGCGGGCCATCTGGGCCGGGTGGATCAGATTGATCAGCTCAACCTGCTGGGCCGGGACGATACCGGCCTCGAGCACGCCATTGGGGGCCACCGGCTTGGTCGAGGTTTCATAGGCCGTGCCGGCGATATTGGTCGCGCCGGTCGTGTCGACCAGCAGCACGCTGCGATAGACGGCCGGACGGGTCGCGCCGCCGCCGCGGCCATTGCCGTCGCGGGCCAGGACCAGGAACTGGTGATCGTTCAGGGCCAGAATCTCGGACTGGGCGGCGGTCTTGTCCGGCGCGGCCCCGTCACCCTTGTTGCGGAACACCGGCAGCTGCATGACATATTCCGCCACCGGCGCGGCCGGGGTGGCGGACTTGCTGATGTCATAGAGGAACAGGCGGGTATTGGCCCTTGTGTGGTCGGTGTCCTTGCCCGAGGCCGAGTCCTGCACCGTCGCGCTCTGCAGCAGGGCGGCGAGGCGCTTGCCGCCCGGAACCAGGCTGACGCCCTCGATGCCCTGGTTGTTGCGACGGCCGGTCTCGGGGGCCTTGGCACCGGTCAGGAAGGGCGCGCCGCCGCTCGTCGGGGCCACGGCGGCGACCGGGGCGATCACGCCCTTCAGGGCGCCGGCCTTGTCGAAGCGGTAGATGTTGGCGGCATATTCGTCGGAGACGTAGAAGCCGCCGTCGGCGGTCACGGCCAGGCCTTCGCTGTCCAGGCTGGTGCGGCCGGCGGACTTGGGTTCGGACGGGTCGAGGCCGGTAAAGGTCTGGCCTTTGGCGTCCTTCAGCAGCAAGCCGCCGTTCGGGGTCAGTTTCACCTGCTCGGGGGCTACAGCCTCGGCTCCGGCATAGGGCGCGAAGGTGAAGCTGAAGCGGTGCAGGCGATTGGCATAGTCCGAGGTGCCGACGATCGTGCCGACGCCGTTGGGACCGCGATCGGGCAGGGTGGTCAGGGTGCCGGCATAGGTCCCGTCGGCCTGACGCCGCCAGTCGCTGATCGCCATGGCCGAGAACGAGCCCAGGGTGTCGCCATTAAAGTCACGCAGGGCGGCCGAAAGCCGGCCGGCCCCGACCAGGCCCTGATTGACCAGTTTGACGCCGCCGAGCTCGACCGTCACCGCGCCCTCGGCGGTGGCGACATTGGGACGGGACCAGGCGGTCGGCTCCGCCAGGGCAGCCGTGGACAGGGCCAGAAGGGAGGCGGCGGCGAGCAGGGGCAGGCGGACGAGGCGGGTCATGGCGCGTGGTTTCCAGCAGGGATGTCCAGCGCGGTTAGCAGCCTAGATTGACGCTTGAGTGACAGCCGCCCCTGAAGACCTAACGTTCTTCGCGCGGCAGCCGGATATGGACCAGCTTCCAGGTGAACAGGGCTGTCCGCTGGAAGCTGAACACCGTCACCCGGCCCGGTTGACCCGGCCGCTTCATCGCCACCCGCACGCGGTTGGGGTCCCAGTAGACGATGGTCGGATAGGGGCCGCGGACGACAGCCCTGATCTTGCCGCCCACGGTTTCAGGCCGGGCCGGACCGGCGGGGGCCGCGCCGGGGGCGTAGCCCCGGGTCAGGGCCGAGATGCCGGCAATGGTCAGATAACGGTCGACCTTGGGTTCTGGCGGGGCGATGGGCTCAATGGCCCGGCGCATGGCTCCTAGGGGGTCACGCCAGATCGAGGGGGGCTCGGCGGCCGCCACCGGCGCGGCTTCCTTGAGCTGGCCGGTCAGGCTGCGCCGAACGGCCGGGAAATCGACCAGTTCGGATATGGCCTGCACGTCTTCATACTGGGCCGCTGCCTTCAGGGCGCGGAAAGCAAACCAGGGCGCCGAGGCGAAGGTGGCCGCGAACACGAAAATGCCCAGGACGATCAGGTCCCAGATCCGCTTCTGCAAACTCATCGACGGCCCCCGGACCCTGTGAAGGTTAACGCGGCATAGAAGGGGTATTCGGTTCTGCATCGCAAGGGGCTTCGCGCGAGGAGGGACCTGGGGGGACTCGGCCGCCCTGAAAGATCGAGGCCATGTCGACGTCGCACTCGGCACGCTTGAGTTCGATCATGTCGGCGAGCGCACTGATCTTCTTGACCAGCGCCGCCGTCAGCCAGGCATGGCGGTGCGGTCGTGACGGACCCTTGCTGGCGCGGCGAGGACGCGGCGAGCGATGACGGGGCATGGAGAGGCTCCTTTCCGGCCGCATGACGGCCCTTTGATGCAAAATCCAGACGCAGGTTTTCGGCCTCGCGCCAGGGCTGCGAAGTTTGGGGAGGGATGCGAGGCACCGGGCTGCGCCCGGATGAAAACTTGATGTACCGTTTCGACGAAACCCGGGGGCCCCGCGCGGTCGTTTTCCGCCAGCGTTCCGGCAGGTGGCGCTGTTGACGCCTTACCGAAACCCGCGCCGCACGGTTTCCCGGGCGCCGCGACGAACGAGGCACGAGGGCCGAAGGCATCTCCCGTGTGTTTCCTCATTCACGCCGACGGCGGGCAGGCCTGGCCAGCAACCAGGTCCCCGGACCGTCCGGGTATCCCCCCCGGACCTGGCCCCGCTCGACCACCCCCCTGGGCCGCAAAGGTCGCTGGCCGCGCGCCCTCCCCATCGCCCCGAGGTAAGACCAGTATACGGCGGTGTGGATCACCGTGGCGTTGGCGCGTTCCAGGCGTGGAATATCAAGGGCTTAGGTTCAGATAGCAGGGTGGATGAACGGGTTTCGAAGCCCCAGGCCCAGACTGGTCGAGCCTCGCCTTTGGCAGAGCGGTTCAGGCGTCGATGGTGCGGCTGACATTGGAGACCAGCTTGCCGTCCCTCAGGGTGAGCTGGCGGCTGCAGCGTGCTGCGACACCTTCATCATGGGTGCAGATCAGGAAGGTGGCTCCGTCTTCCCGGTTCACTTCCCGCATCAGGGCCAGTACCCGTTCCGCCGACTCGCGATCCAGATTGCCGGTCGGTTCATCGGCAATGATCAGGTCGGGACGGTTCATCAGGGCCCGTGCGATGGCGACGCGCTGTTTCTGACCGCCGGAAAGCCGGGTGGCGGGATAGTCGATCCGGTCCTCCAGCCCGACCCGGGTCAGCAGGTCCCGTGCGCGCGCCCGCATCTCTCGCGAGATGCCGCCGGCCGGGGCCGCAGCGGGAAAGGCGACATTCTCCAGGGCCGTAAAGTCGGGCAGCAGATGGTGGAACTGGAAGACAAAGCCCAGTCGACGGTTTCGAAACTGGGCCCGCTGCCGTTCGGAGAAATCGTCGATCCGTTCGCCACTGAGGGTCAGGCTTCCGGCCGTCGGGCGCAAAAGCAGACCGATGATCGACAGCAGGGTCGACTTGCCTGACCCCGAGGCCCCGAGCAGGGCCACGAGCTCCCCCTTGTCGAGGGTCAGGTCGATGCCGTTCAGGACGCGGGTCTCTTCGTCCCCGTTCTTGAACACCTTCTCGATGCCCTGGGCTTCCAACACGCGGGTCATTGCTGGATCGCCTCCAGCGGATCGACCTTCGAGGCCGCGCGCGCGGGGAGGATCGAGGCGATCACGGCCCCCAGGGTGGTCAGCACCAGGGCCGCCGCATAGCCGCCCCGCTCGGGCGCGATCGGCAGGACCGAGTCGCCGGCGGCATTGGTGATCCCCTGCAGCCAGATGCAGAGGCCATAGCCGGTGGCGCAGCCCAGCAAGGCGCCAACCAGGCCGATCAGCAGTCCCTGGAGCAGGAAGACCCACAGGATGAAGCTGCCCGGCACACCGAAGGCGCGCATGATCCCGACCTCGCTGCGACGACGATAGGCGGACAGCACAAGGGCGCTGGCTATGCCGATGATGATCGAGATCAGCGAAAAGACCTGGATCATGGAGCCGGTTCGGCCCTGGGCGACCAGGGCCCCCTCCAGGCTGACGTTCTTCTCCTGCCAGGGCGTTGCGCGCAGGCTCGTGGCATCGGCCAGGAACCGCGCCATGGCGCGCGCCTGATTGGGGTCCTTCAGCTTGACCTCGATATTGGTCACCCCGTCGGGCAGGACGAACAGGGGCCGGGCCGTCTGCAGCGACAGGAAGGCCACGCGCTCGTCCAGGCTTTGCAGGCCCGTCCGGAAGACGCCCTTGATGGTGAGCTGCCGTTCGACGCCACGCTCTGTCCGCAACAGAATGGATTGGCCGGCACTGAGGCCCAGGTCTTCGGCCAGGCGTGCGCCGATCAGCAGACCATCGGCCCCCAGGTCGCCATTGCCGTCGATGATGCTGGGCGAGATCGGCGAGATCGCGTCGATCCCCTGCGGGTCAACGCCGACGATCGAGACGGTCCGGACCGCCTCGCTTTTCACCAGGACGGCGCTGCCCGTGATCTGGGGACTGATCGCCGACACTCGCGGGTCGGCCCGCAGGAGCTCCAGCACCATGGGCCAATTGCGGATCTGCTGGCGCTGGAAGGTGGAGACCAGGGCCACGGATTCCACCGGCAGGTCCGGCCCTGCCAGGACCCGGGCAATGCGGGTCGGCGGTTCCAAGCTGACGTGGGCGCTCTTGCCGGTCACCTGCTCGGTCAGCAGGATCGCCAGTCCGGCTATCAGCGCCGTGATGAATACGAAGACGGTCACCCCGATCGCGACGCCCGCCACCAGCAGCAGGGTCTGGGAGGGGTTTGACAGCAGATAGCGTCGGGCGACTTTCAGGGCGAACATGGCCTTAGCCGCCCGCCTTGGCCGCCACAGGCTCGATGTGCGCGCCGGGCTTGGTCGAGGTCGGTTCCAGGACGACGCGGTCCCCGGCCTTCAAGCCGCTTTCGACGATGGCCTGAACGGAAGGCCACCGCGCCACGGTGATCTTTCTGATCTCGACCAGATTGGCGGCGTTGACGACATAGACCTTGGGCGCAGCCGTGGCATCCACGACGGCGCTGCGTGGCACGACAATCGCGGCCTGGCGCTGGTCAATGACAATGGTGACGTCGATCGAGCGACCGGGGGTCAGGGTCTGGCTGCCTTCGGCCGTCAGGCGAACCGTCCGGCCGCCGGTGCTGGAATCGACCCGGGGCGAGACCTCGGTCACACGGGCGGCAAAGATGCCGGGCGATCCTGACAGGGCCGCGCGGGCCGTCTGGCCGGCCGCCAGGCGATCGGCATAGGCTTCCTCGACCTCGGCGCGGATCTCGACGCCCCTGGCCGAGCCCAGTTGAAACAGCGGGGTGCCCGCCGCCACGACCTGGCCATTGTCGATCGGACGCACCAGCACCACGCCGGCCATGGGCGCGCGGATGGTGAATTCCCGCGAGCGCTCGGTCGAGGCCCGCAGGCCGGCATCCGCTGCGGCGACATTGGCCTGGGCCGTCTCAAGGCTCGCCTTTGCGGCATCCAGCGCCGCCTTGGCGGCAAAGCCGCGCTCATGCAGGGTCCGGGTGCGCTGATAGACCAGCTGGGCTTCCCTGGCCTGGGCCCGTGCGGCGCGGGCTCGGGCGGCATCGGCCTGCGTCTGGGCCTCTTCGACGGTCGCCAGGATCACCGCCATCGGGTCACCGGGCTGGACCTGGTCGCCCTCGTCATGCAGCAGGCTGATGACCTGGCCCGGATTGGGCGAGGAGACCTGGATGAGCTCGGCCGGGCGGGCGCGACCGACCACCGACAGGGCCTGTTCGATCGTGCGGGGCTCGATCACAAGGACCGCAACCTCTTGCGGGCGTCGCGAGGCCAGCACCCAGGCCGTCACAGCGACCACCAGGGCCGCTGCAACGACGAAGAACCAGGGTCTTGGGATGGCGCGCATGATCAGGACACTCGCGGAGGCAGGACGAGTCCTGCTCCTGCGCGTCCGGTCCCCGCATGGCAAGGTCCCAAATGGCCCGGCCGGCTCTGGCGGCGCAGGCCTGCCCTGTACCGAGCGGCCCAGGCGGCCATCGCGCGCTCCCTAGTCGCGATCGTGGCTGTGCGACTCCGTTGCTGTCGCCTCCACGCTCAGGGCCTCGCCGTCGCCGCTCTGGAACCAGAACGGCGGCCGCTCCGGCTTGCCGGCCTCGTTCATCTTGCTGTCGAACACCCGGCCATTGGCGATGGTGTAGGCAATGGTCGCGGTATTGCGGATGTCGGTCAGGGGGTTGGCGTCGAAGACCACCAGGTCGGCCAGCTTGCCGGGCTCCAGCGAGCCGAGGTCCTTGTCCATGCCGAGAGCCCGGGCTCCATTCAGGCTGCCGGCCCGCAGGGCTTCCATCGGGGTCATGCCGCCCTGGACGAAGCTCCACATTTCCCAGTGCGCGCCCAGGCCCTCGCGCTGGCCATGGGCCCCGATCTGCACCGAGACGCCGAGGCGGTTGAGGCGGGTGGCCTCGCGGGCGACGGCGATGTGGTTCAGTTCGTTGTCGGGGGTCAGGACCGGGCGGCGGGCCCGATTGTCGAGCAGGCGACGGGGCACATATTGCTGCAGGCGCGGGTCATCCCAGACCTTGGTGGCCTGGTACCAGTAGTTGTCGCCGGCATTGCCGCCGAAGGCGACCACCAGGGTCGGGGTATAGGCGACCCTGGTCTGGGGCCAGAGCTGAAGAACATCAGCATACAGACGGTCCAGGGGGATCGAGTGCTCGATGGTCGTGTGGCCGTCGATGATCATCGACATGTTGTGCTGATACAGCGACCCGCCCTCGGGCACGACCATCAGGCCCAGCTGGTTGGCGGCCTCGATGATCTGCTGGCGCTGTTCGCGGCGGGGCTGGTTGTAGCTCTTCACACTCCAGGCCCCGACCGCCTTCATGCGGCGCAGGTTGGAGAGGGCGTCATCGAGGCTGTCGACCTTGGCGGTGAACGGGGTGGTGGCCCCATAGAGGATCGCGCCGGTCGAGAAGATGCGCGGGCCCACCACCTGGCCGGCCTTCTGCAGCTCGGAATGGGCGAAGATCTCGCTGGTGTCGTTGGACGGGTCGTGAAGCGTGGTGACCCCGAAGGCCAGGGCCGCATAATTGACCCAACTGCGCTGCGGGATGATCTCGTCCGAGCCCATCGAGCCGTGCCAGTGGGCATCGATCAGGCCCGGGGTGATGGTCTTGCCGGTCAGGTCCATGACCTTGGCATCCGCCGGGATGGTGACCGAGCCCCTTGGGCCGATGGCGGCGATGCGGGCACCGTCCAGCACCACGACGCCGTCCTCGATGACCTCGTCGCCCTTCAGGGTGACCAGGCGGGCACCGGTCAGGGCCAGCTTGCCGGCCGGCTTGAAGGCGGCCTGCTTGAAGCCGAGATTGATGCCGCTCTCGGCGGGCTTGGGCAGTTCGGCCGGGGCACCCTCGATGAAGCTGAAACTGTCCTTCAGCCCACGGCTGTAGAGCTGCGGACCCAGGGCCCAGTTCAGGGTGCGGCTGTCGCCCGACCAGTGGATCCAGTCACCGGCGTCGCGGGTCACCCGGGTCTGGGGCAGGGCCTTGCCGTCGGGGGCGATGCTGACGGCGCGTCCGGTCCTGGGGAAGGGGGCGACATAGGCATTGAAGCGCTCGGTCCAGGCCACCCAGGCCTCGTCGGGCGAGACGGCGAACTCCGCGGCAAATTCCGAGGTCAGGTGGGTGCGCGGCTCGTGGCCATTCAGATCGACCGATTTCAGGGCGGCCAGCTTGTCCTGGCGGCCGCTGAAATAGACGCGGTCATTGCTGGCCCCGAACTGCGGCATGCTGCCCTTGTCGGTGATCAGGGTCGGCTCGCCCCCGGCCGTCGGGACCCGGTAGATGCCCGGATCGCGGGTCCATAGCGTGCTGAGCAGGACGCCGTCGGTCGAGGTGCGATATACGATGGTCTTGCCGTCCGGCGAGAACACCGGCTCGACGAAGCGGCCGGGGTTCTTGTTGACCTTGCGACCCTCGCCGCCGGTGGCCGGGATCACCCGGATCGAGCCCAGGTCCTCATCGTTCCAGGTGGTGTAGACGATCGATTTGCCGTCGCGCGACCAGGCCGGATAGAGCTCGAAGTGGTCCGACTGCCTGGTCAGGCGGCGCGGGGTGCCGCCGGGCAGGTCGCGGATCCACAGATGGCCCAGGGCCTCGAACACCACCGTCTTGCCGTTGGGCGCGGTGCGGGCCCAGCGGATCATCTTGACGTCGAAACTGTCGGGGGCGACCTCGACCGGGAAGCGCACGGCCTCGCGGGCCTTGCGGGTGTCGGCCACGTGGAAGGGGATGTCGCTGACGGCCTTGCTGGCCACCGCGATGCGCCGGATCTTGCCGCCGGCCCACAGCATGATCGACTGGCCATCGGGCGTCCAGCTGATCGCCGGATAGACCCCGTGGATCGCCCAGGTCTCCTGCATGTCGCGGTCGAGATGGTCATAGACCTTGGTCTCGCGCCCCGAGGCGATGTCCATCACATAGAGGGTCGACTGGAAGCGCACGCGGCGGATGAAGGCCAGCGACTTGCCGTCGGGCGAGGGGGTGGGGCGGATCGCGCCGCCGGGCCCGCCGAGGAACTTCTTCACCTCACCGGTCTCGCGGTCCAGGCGCTGGATGGCGTAGATCTCGGTATTGGGATCCTTGCTGTATTCGAAGACCCCGCCCTCGGTGACGTCGTCGCTGAAATAGAGATAGCGGCCGTCGGGCGAGAAGGCCGGCTCGCCGGAGTCCTTCTGCTGGGTGCGGCGTTCGGTCAGCTGCACGCCATTGCCGCCCGCGCGGTGATAGAGCCACATCTCGCCGGCCCCCAGCGAGCGGCCCGAGGTGAAGTGCTTGCGGCCGACGATGTACTGGCCGTCGGGCGTCCAGTCGGGCTGGGACAGCAGGCGGAAGCTCTCGCTGGACACCGCCTTGGGATTGCTCCCGTCGCGATTCATGACCCACAGATTGTCGCCGCCGCCGCGGTCAGAGGTGAAGGCGATCGACTTGCCGTCCGGCGAGTATTTGGGCTGCATGTCCCAGGAAATGCCGCTGGCGATGTTCCTGGCCTCGCCGCCGGTGATCGGCAGGACATAGAGGTCACCCATCAGGTCAAAGACGATTTCCTGGCCGTCGGGGCTGACGTCCAGCGACATCCACGAGCCTTCGGTGACGTCCAGCTTCAGGTCTTGGGTGTAGCCGGCCGGCGGGTTGCGCACGTCCCATTTGGGCTTGTCCGGCTTGGTCTCGGCCTTGGGGGCCGCTTCCGGTGCGGTGGCCGGGGTCTGGGCCAGGGCCGGGGCGCAGAGAACCAGAAAGGCCGCAGTGGCAAGCAGGACGCGCTTCATGTCGTGATTCTCCATCGATCGCGGTCGAGCTTAGCGAAGCGCAGATCAAAGAAAACGCCCCTCGGTTTCCCAAGGGGCGCTGATCGTCTTGATCCTCCCCTTGCGGGGGAGGTGGCCCGGAGGGCCGGAGGGGGCTAGCGGGGCGTTGGCCGGGATGGCCCCCTCAGTCACGCCATGACAGCTCCCCCAAGGGGGGGAGCAGCTTGGTGCCTAGGCCATGGCCTTCTTCAGGTTCTCGTCGATCTTGTCGAGGAAGCCTTCGGTGGTCAGCCACGACTGCTGATCGCCGACCAGCAGGGCCAGGTCCTTGGTCATGAAGCCGCTTTCGACGGTGTCGATACAGACCTTTTCCAGGGTGAGGGCGAAGTTTGCCAGATCCTGGTTGTCGTCCAGCTTGGCCCGGTGGGCCAGGCCGCGGGTCCAGGCAAAGATCGAAGCGATCGAATTGGTCGAGGTGCTCTGACCCTTCTGGTGCTGGCGATAGTGGCGGGTCACGGTGCCGTGGGCCGCTTCGGCTTCGACCGTCTTGCCGTCCGGAGTCATCAGCACCGAGGTCATCAGACCCAGCGAGCCGAAGCCCTGGGCGACGATGTCGGACTGCACGTCGCCATCATAGTTCTTGCAGGCCCAGACATAGCCGCCCGACCACTTGAGGGCCGAGGCCACCATGTCGTCGATCAGGCGGTGCTCGTAATGGATGCCCTTGGCCTTGAACTGCTCGGCATATTCGGCGTCGAAGATCTCCTGGAAGATGTCCTTGAAGCGGCCGTCATAGGCTTTCAGGATGGTGTTCTTCGTGGAGAGATAGACCGGATAGCCACGGCCCAGGCCGTAGGCGAACGAGGCGTGGGCGAAGTCGCGGATCGACTCGTCGAGATTGTACATGCCCATGGCGACGCCGGCGCTCGGAGCCTTGTAGATCTCGTGCTCGATGACTGCGCCGTCCTCGCCGACGAACTTCATCGTCAGGGTGCCCTTGCCCGGGAACAGGAAGTCGGTGGCCTTGTACTGGTCGCCGAAGGCATGGCGGCCGACGATGATCGGCTGGGTCCAGCCGGGCACCAGGCGCGGCACGTTCTGGCAGATGATCGGCTCGCGGAAGATCACGCCGCCCAGGATGTTGCGGATCGTGCCGTTCGGCGATTTCCACATCTTCTTGAGCTTGAACTCCTCGACTCGTTGCTCGTCGGGGGTGATGGTGGCGCACTTGACGGCCACGCCGTGCTTCTTCGTCGCCTCGGCGGCGTTGATCGTCACCTGGTCGTCGGTGGCGTCGCGATTCTCGACGCTGAGGTCGTAATAGTCGAGCTCCAGGTCCAGATAGGGGAAGATCAGCTTATCCTTGATGAGCTTCCAGATGATCCGGGTCATTTCGTCGCCGTCCATATCGACAACGGGATTGGCGACTTTGATCTTGGCCATTGCGGGGTCTTTCCTCTCGCGGTGGCGCGCCTGGGGCAATCTGGCGCACAGGACCAGTTCGCGGCGCGGACGGGGTGGCTATAGACTGTTGCGGCCGATGGGAAAAGCCGATCGGTAGAATGCGTAAATTCAGGGGCTGTTAGGGGACATTGGCCTTTATGGCTAACAAGGGTCTTCTGGTGGAGATCAGGGGAGACTGACAGGGCGTGCGCAGCCTTCTGCCCAACACGGAAATGACCTCGCCCCTGGCGCGGCGCCTGCTGGCGATCGTCGCGGTGCTGTCGATTGCCGTCACCGGCGTGGCGACGGCGGTGGCCTTCGTGTTCGTGCAGAAAAGCGCCACCGATACCCAGATGCGGCACCTGGTCGAATATGTCGGCGAGCGGGTGAAGACCGAGGACCGGCTGTTTTCCAATCTGGTCAAGGTGCACCAGGCCGCCAGTCTGGCCCTGACCCAGCGCCTGGACAACCGTGACGCCTCCGAGGCCAAGACCGAGTTCGACACGCTGTTTCCGACCTTTGGCGACGGCACCCGACGCACGGCACCGGTTCTCTATGACGGCGGCCGCGAGGGCCCGCATTTCGTCTACGGCATCGGTGGCTTTCTGAGAGAAGCCGACCGGATGAACCCTGCCGAAAAGGCACTGTTCGTCTCGGCTCTGGAAGTGGTGGCCAATACCGGCGAGAGCCAATTGGGCCAGTACGACAACTTCTATTTCCTGACACCCCAGACGCGGATGGTGATGTTCGGTCCCAAGCGGCCCGACAGGCTGATCTATTATCGCCGCGATGCGCCGCCGACCCTGGATATCTCCGGCGAAGAGATGACCCAGATTGCCCTTCCGGCCAACAATCCTGGCCGGACCCTGAAGTGCACCAAGCTTCGCCGCCTGATCTCCGATCCCAGTGGCCGGGGCCTGAACGCCGCCTGTGTGACCCCGTTCTACTTCAAGGGCCAGTTCATGGGGGCCTGGGGTACCAGCCTGTCCCTGGATTCCTACCTGCTGCGCGCCGTCGGCGATGCCCTGCCGGGCGGAACCAACATGATCGTCTCCAATGACGGTGAGCTGATCGCGGCCCCCGGCCTGGCGCGCAACGGCGTGGTCGATGTCGCTCGCCTGCGCGAGTTCGAGGCCCGGGTCCAGATCAGCGACGTGATGCGACAGATTCGGGAGACAGGTCGCGAGATCGGTGCGATCCGCGATGTGCGCAGCGAAAGAGTGATCGCCTATGGACACCTGAAGGAGCCCAACTGGTGGTTCCTGATGACCTTCCCGTCCAATGACGTGGTGCTGTCGTCAATCCGGACCGCATCCTGGGTGCTGCTGTTTGGCGTCCTGGGCGTGATGCTGCAGGTGATGCTGCTCTATCGGGTGATCAGCCGCGAGCTGGCCTGGCCGCTCAACCTTCTGGCCCAGGCCGAGCGCGGGGGCGATCATGCGCAGGCTCTGAGCGTCGAGGGACGCCTGGACGAAATCGGCGACCTGGCGCGGACCCTGCGCCAGCAGCGCGAGGGCAATGAAGAGCTGCTCCGAAGCCTTGAGGTGCGGGTCGCCGAGCGGACGGTCGAACTCGAACGTGCCAACCAGGCCAAGTCGGTGTTCCTGGCCAATATGAGTCATGAGCTGCGGACGCCGCTGAACGGGGTCATCGCCATCGGGGACCGTCTGGTGGACGAGGACAATCCCCAGACCCGACGTGACCTTGCCGGTCTGGTAGCCTCATCGGGCCGGCTGCTGGAGCAGGTGCTGGGCGACATTCTGGATGTCTCGAAGATCGAGGCCGGCCAGTTCCACCTCAACCCCGCACCCTTCGATCTTGAGCGACTGGTTCGCGACATGGCCGAACTGCACGCTGCGGTCGCCGAGGCCAAGGGGCTGGATTTCACCTGGTCTTTCGCGCCGGATGTGGCGGGCGGCTATTTGGGCGACGCCGGTCGGATCAGCCAGATCCTGTCCAACCTCCTGGCCAACGCGGTCAAGTTCACCGTCAAGGGCTCGGTCAACCTGACGGTCGAGTCGCGGGACGATCGCGTGGTCTTCACGGTGGCCGACACCGGGGTCGGCTTTGACGACACGGTGCGGGAGCGGCTGTTCAAGCGGTTTGTCCAGGCCGACCAGTCGATCACCCGGCAGTTTGGCGGCACCGGGCTGGGCCTGTCGATCTCGGCAGCGCTTGTCGAGATGATGGGGGGGCGGATTGACGCGCGGGCAGTGGCCGGCGCGGGCGCGACCTTTGAAGTCGAACTGCCCCTGCCGCGGACCGCGGGCGCTTTGCTGGACACCGGCAGCGAGCCGGAGAGCGAAATTTCCCTGCAGGGCCTGCGGGTGCTGGTCGCGGAAGACCATCCGACCAATCGCAAGGTCGTGGAGGTCGTGCTTGAGCCGTTTGGCGTCGACCTGACCATGGTCGAGGACGGCGCGGCGGCCCTGGCGGCTGTCCGCGCCGACTCTTTCGACGCTATCCTCATGGATATGCAGATGCCGATCATGGACGGCCTGACCGCGACCCGAGAGATCCGGGCGCGCGAGGCCGCCTTGGGTCTGCCACCCGTTCTGATCGTCATGCTGACGGCCAATGCCATGGAGGAACATATCGCCTCGGCCAAGGCGGCCGGAGCCGACCTGCACCTGGCCAAGCCCCTGCATCCCGCCCAGCTGCTACAGGCCCTGGCCGGCACCCGGAGCGATGCACCGGGTCTCTCTACCCAGACAGCCGGCGCGGCGTCGGGTAGCGACTAGGCCCGAGCCTGGGACCGGGCCGGGAGGTCCTTCCACACCCACCGGGCGCGGGCGCTACAGTCCGGCGAAGAAGCGGACATCCAGGGCGAAGATGCCGTGGGTCAGGGCATAGATGGCGTACCACAGGGCGGCATTGGCGAGCGCCATGACCAGGACCGACAGACCCAGCGGCCATTGGCTGGCGCGGCGCTTGGTGCGGCGGGCGTCATAGGGGGCGGGGTGCAGGGACAGGGCCATCTTTGATCTCCGTTAACCCTGAACAGGATCGAGATTGAGTCGGTTCCACGCCATTGCGACATTCGCCGCGCGCCGCCTTGTCGCACCCCGGTCCCGTCAGGCCACGGTCTAGAGGATGCCGGGAAGGTCCAGGGCCTTGTCGCGGGCGCAGGTGCGGGCGTCCTCATAGCCTGCATCGGCATGGCGCATGACGCCGCTGGCCGGGTCGTTCCACAGCACGCGTTCCAGCCGCCTTGCGGCGGCCTCCGTCCCATCCGCCACGATGACCATGCCGGCATGCTGCGAGAAGCCCATGCCGACGCCGCCACCATGGTGCAGCGACACCCAGGTGGCCCCGGAGGCGGTGTTGAGCAGGGCGTTGAGCAGGGGCCAGTCGGACACGGCGTCCGAGCCATCCTGCATGGCCTCAGTTTCGCGATTGGGCGAGGCAACCGAGCCGGAGTCCAGATGATCGCGGCCGATGACGACCGGGGCCTTCAGCTCGCCCGAGGCGACCATGGCGTTGAAGGCCAGACCCAGGCGGTGGCGATCGCCGAGACCCACCCAGCAGATGCGGGCCGGAAGGCCCTGGAACTTGATCTTCTCGGCGGCCATGTCGAGCCAGTTGTGCAGATGGGGATTGTCCGGGATCAGCTCCTTCACCTTGGCGTCGGTGCGGGCGATGTCTTCGGGATCACCCGACAGCGCCGCCCAGCGGAACGGGCCGATTCCCCGGCAGAACAGCGGACGGATATAGGCCGGCACAAAGCCCGGCACGTCGAAGGCCCGGGTGACGCCTTCCTCGAGCGCCATCTGGCGGATGTTGTTGCCATAGTCGACCGTGGGCACCCCGGCGGCCTGGAAGTCGAGCATGGCCTGGACGTGGACGGCCATCGAGGCGCGGGCGGCGCGGTTGACGCTGTCGGGATCGCGTTCCCGGGCCGTGGCCCACTGCTCCAGGCTCCAGCCTGCCGGCAGATAGCCGTTGATCGGATCATGGGCGCTGGTCTGGTCGGTCAGAAGATCGGGGTGGATGCCGCGCCGGACCATGTCCGGCAGCAGCTCGGCGGCATTGCCCAGCAGACCGACCGAGACAGGCTTGCCGTCGAGCCGGGCTTCGGTGATCCAGGCCAGGGCCTCGTCGAGGTTCTCGGTCGACCGGTCCAGATAGCCGGTGCGCAGCCGCATTTCGATCCGGGAGGGCTGGCACTCGATGGCCAGGCACGAGGCCCCGGCCATCACCGCCGCCAGGGGCTGGGCCCCGCCCATGCCGCCCAGGCCGGCCGTCAGCAGCCAGCGGCCGGACAGGTCGCCGGCATAGTGCTGGCGGCCCATTTCCACAAAGGTCTCATAGGTGCCCTGAACAATGCCCTGGGCACCGATATAGATCCACGATCCGGCGGTCATCTGGCCGTACATGGCCAGGCCCTTGCGATCCAGTTCGTTGAAGTGCTCCCAGGTCGCCCAGCGGGGCACCAGATTGGAGTTGGCGATCAGCACCCTCGGGGCGTCGGCATGGGTGCGGAAGACACCGACCGGCTTGCCCGACTGGACCAGCAGGGTCTGGTCGTCCTCCAGCCGCCTCAGGGTCTCGACGATCTTGTCGAAGCTTTCCCAGTCGCGGGCCGCCCGGCCGATGCCGCCATAGACGACCAGCTCCTCCGGGCGTTCGGCGACGTCGGGGTCCAGATTGTTCATCAGCATCCGCAGCGGAGCCTCGGTCAGCCAGGACCTGGCCGTAAGCTCGGGGCCGGTGGCGGCGCGGATGACGCGGCTGTTGTCGCGGCGGGTCATGCGGGATCTCTCGCAAAGGCCATGCAGGCGGAAAGGACTTCGGACAGGACCGCGCGCAGCGGCGCGGCCTGGTCGGGGCGGTAGGGGGAAGGCCAGGTGTCGGGCGTCGGCGGCGTGGCCGGATCATCCATGTAGCCGCGGCAGGCCAGCTCCATCTGGATGGCGTGGACGCCCAGCGCCGGCTGGCCGTAGCGTCGCGTGGTCCAGCCGCCCTTGAAGCGGCCGTTGGTGACGCGGGAATGACCCGAGCCGTCGCAGGCGGCCTCGACCGCCGTGGTCAGTACCAGGTCGCAGCTGCCGCCGCTGTTAGTGCCAAGGTTGAACTGCGGCAGCTGGCCGTCGAACAGGCGCGGCACGAGAGAGCGGATCGAATGGGCCTCGTAGAGCACGACCCGCCTATGGCTTTCGCGCAGCCGGGCGATCTCGGCGGTCAGCGCGGCATGATACGGATCGAAAAAGGCGACGCGCCGACGGTCGATCTCGGCAGCGTCCGGTGCCATGCCGTCGCGATAGAGCGGTTCGCCGTCGAAGGTCGTGGTCGGGCAAAGCTCGGTGGTGGTCTGACCCGGATAGAGCGAGGCCCCTGATGGGTCGCGATTGACGTCGATCACGGTGCGCGAGATGGCCGTGCGGATCACCGTGGCCCCCAGATCGTGCGCAAAATCATAGAGCCGGTCGACCCACCAGTCGGCGTCCTTGCGGGCCAGCCAGGGCGAGACGAGGTTGGCCGCTATGTCGTCCGGGATCTCGACGCCGGTATGAGGCAGGCTGACGACCAGCGGGGCCTCGCCGGGATCGACGGTCAGCCAGGTCATTACACGACGCCCGGCAGGTCACTCGCCACGCCGATGACCGCGCCGGAGCGGACCAGATGGTTGGCGGCCTCCATGTCGGGATGGAAATGGCGGTCATCGTCCAGATGCGGTACCGCCTTGCGCACCAGGGTCCGCAGCGCCTCCAGCACGGGGCTCGACTTCAGCGGGGCATGGAAGTCGCAGCCCTGGGCGGCGGCCAGCAGTTCGATGCCGATCACCGCCGTGGCGCTCTCGACCATGGCCAGCAGGCGCCGGGCCCCATGGGCGGCCATCGAGACATGGTCTTCCTGGTTGGCCGAGGTCGGGATCGAGTCGACGCTGGCCGGATAGGCCTTCTGCTTGTTCTCCGACACCAGGGCGGCGGCGGTGACCTGGGGGATCATGAAGCCGGAATTGAGGCCCGGCTTGGGGGTCAGGAAGGCCGGCAGGCCCGACAGGGCGGGATCGACCAGCATGGCGATCCGGCGTTCGGCGATCGAGCCGATCTCGCAGACGGCCAGGGCAATCATGTCGGCGGCGAAGGCCACCGGTTCGGCATGGAAGTTTCCGCCCGACAGGGCCTCGTCGACGCCGTCCGCACCGCCCGGGAAGATCAGCGGATTGTCCGACACACCGTTGGCCTCGGTTGCCAGGGTGGTCGCCGCCTGTTTCAGCACATCGAGGGCCGCCCCCATCACCTGGGGCTGGCAACGCAGGCAGTAAGGGTCCTGGACCCGCTCGTCTTCCTTCAGATGCGAGGCGCGGATGGCCGAGCCGGCCATCAGGCTGCGCAGGGCGGCGGCGGTCTCGATCTGGCCGACATGCCGGCGCAGGGTATGGATGCGGGGGTCGAAGGGGGTGTCAGAGCCCTTGGCCGCCTCGGTCGACAGGGCACCGGTGA
The DNA here is from genome assembly GCF_001414055.1 of Caulobacter henricii. Taxonomy (GTDB): domain Bacteria; phylum Pseudomonadota; class Alphaproteobacteria; order Caulobacterales; family Caulobacteraceae; genus Caulobacter; species Caulobacter henricii. Next base: position 1,104,624 of record NZ_CP013002.1, read on the forward strand.
CCAGGGCCGACTGGAACAGGAGCTCGGCCTCGAACAGGGCCGCCAGGGCATTGGCATTGGAGAACTGGGTGCCGTTCAGCAGGGCCAGGCCCTCCTTGGGACCCAGGACCAGAGGCGAGAGGCCGGCATCGGCCAGGGCCTCGGCGGCGGGGACCCGGACACCGTCGACAAAGATCTCGCCGACCCCGATCAGGGTCGCGGCCATATGGGCCAGGGGAGCCAGATCGCCCGAGGCTCCCACCGAGCCCTGGCAGGGGACGACCGGCGTCAGGTTCCTGGCCAGCATGGCCTCCAGCAGCTGCACCGTCGCGACCCGGACGCCCGAAGCCCCCTGGGCCAGGCTCGCCAGCTTCAGGGCCATCATCAGCCGGATGACCGCAACCGGTGAGGGCTCGCCCGTGCCGGCGGCATGGGACAGGACGATGTTGCGCTGCAGGGTTTCGAGATCGGCGTCGCCGATGCGGACGCTGGCCAGTTTCCCGAAGCCGGTATTGATGCCGTAGACCGGCTCGCCGCGCGCCAGGATGCGTTCGACGGCTCTGGCGCTCTCCGCGATCACGGGCCAGGCGTCATCGTGCAGCCGGGCCGGGGCACCGCGATAGATCTTTTGCCATTCGAGGAGAAAGACTTCGCCGGGATGGAGAACAACCATGGTCAATGACCCTTCCAGACACGGGCATGGAGCGGGTTGAAGCCCATGCGATAAACGAGTTCAGCGGGACGCTCGATGTCCCAGAGAGCCAGGTCGCAGACCTTGCCGATCCGCAGCACACCCCGGTCCGACAGTCCAAGGGCCCGGGCCGCTTCACGGGTGACGCCGGCCAGGCACTCCTCGACGGTCATCCGGAACAGGGTGGCGGCCATGTTCATGACCAGCAGGGGCGAGGTCAGGGGCGAGGTGCCGGGATTGCAGTCGGTCGCCAGGGCCATGGGCACGCCGGCCGCACGCAGGGCCTCGACGGGCGGGCACTGGTGCTCGCGCGTGAAGTAGTAGGCCCCGGGCAGCAGGGTCGCGACGGTGCCGGACGCGGCCATGGTCTCGATCCCGTCCGCATCCAGATGCTCCAGATGGTCGGCGGACAGGGCCATCAGCCCGGCGGCCAGGGCTGCGCCGTTCTGGTTCGACAACTGCTCGGCGTGGATCTTGATCTTCAGCCCGTGCCGGTGGGCGGCCTCGAACACCTTTCGGGCCTGGGCGCGGGTGAAGCCGATGGTCTCGCAGAAGACATCGACGGCGTCTGCCAGGCCGGCCGCAGCCACGGCGGGGATCATCTGGCTGCAGACCAGATCGACATAGCTGTCCGGATCGTGCCGGAACTCCGGCGGCACGGCATGGGCGGCGAGCAGGGTGGTGCGGATGTCGATCCTGCGGTGGTCGGCCAGGGCGCGCGCGGCGCGCAGGCACTTGAGTTCGGCCTCCAGCGACAGGCCATAGCCGGACTTGATCTCGACCGTGGTCACCCCTTCGGCGATCAGGGCGTCGAGCCGGGGCAGGGCGGTGGCGACCAGATCGGCCTTGGAGGCCGCGCGGGTGGCCGTCATGGTCGAGACAATGCCACCCCCGGCCCGGGCGATCTCTTCGTAGGAGGCCCCGGCCAGACGCAGCTCGAACTCGTGGGCCCGGTCGCCGGCAAAGACCAGATGGGTATGGGGATCGATCAGGCCGGGCGTGATCCAGCGGCCCTCGCAGTCGATCGTTTGGGCAGCGTCGAACGCGGGGGCCTCGGCCTGGGGTCCGGCGTAGGCAATGCGGCCGTCCAGCGCCGCGACTACGCCGCGGTCGACTTCGCCGAGGCCTTCGCGCTCAGGGTCCAGCGTGGCGAGTCGGGCATTGATCCAGACCCGATCACAGCGCATGAGCTCCCTCCCAGGACGCGCGCCAGGACCTTGCGAGGCGCTTCAATATGTATAGACATATTTGCGAATGATGAGGTTTGTCCAGTGACCGACGCTGAGAATTCCGGGAACGCAGGATCGAAGGTGGTCTGGTGCCAGAGCGCCCTTCTGGCCGATGGCTGGGCACGCAGTGTCCGCCTGACCCTCGCGGGCGGACGCATCACCCGGATCGATACGGACGCCCCGGCCGGCGATGCGATCCGCCTGGGTCCCGCCCTGCCGGGCCTGGCCAATGTCCACAGTCACGCCTTTCAGAGGGCCATGGCCGGCCTGGCCGAGGCGCGGGGCGATTCCGGCGACAATTTCTGGACCTGGCGCGAGGTCATGTACCGCTTCCTGGAGCGGCTCGGCCCAGATGAGGTCCAGACCATCGCCGCCATGGGCCAGGTCGAGATGCTGGAGGGCGGCTTCACCCGGGTCGGCGAGTTCCACTATCTGCACCACGACCCGTCGGGCGGCTTTTATGACGACCCGGCCGAGATGGCCGTGCGGATCGCCGCCGCCGCGGACGAGACCGGCATCGGCCTGACCCTGCTGCCGGTCTTCTATGCCCACGCCAATTTCGGCGGTGCGCCACCGACCGATGGACAGAAGCGCTTCATCCACGACGTCGACGGGTTCGCGCGCCTGGTCGAGCGCTGCCGCGAGATCGTCTCCGGCGTGCCCGAGGCGGTGGTCGGGATCGCGCCTCACAGCCTGCGGGCGGTGACGGCCGAGGAGCTGGACGCCATCCTGCCCCTGGCCGGCGACGGCCCGGTCCACATGCATGTGGCCGAGCAGACCAAGGAGGTCGACGACTGCCTGGCCGCCACTGGCCAGCGGCCCGTCCGCTGGCTGATGAACCACACGCCGGTCGACCGTCGCTGGTGCCTGATCCACGCCACCCACATCAATGCGGTGGAGACCGAGCGCCTGGCCCGGAGCGGGGCGGTGGCGGGCCTGTGTCCGGTCACCGAGGCCAATCTGGGCGACGGCGTCTTCCCGACCCATGACTATCTGGCCGCCGGCGGGGCCTTCGGTCTGGGCACCGATTCCAACATTCTGATCGAGGCCGCCGAGGAAGTGCGGGCCCTGGAATATGCCCAGCGCCTGACCCGTCGCGCCCGCAATGTGCTGGCCGGCGGACCCCGGCGCTCGACCGGTGGCGACCTGTGGCGCGGGGCCTGCGCGGGCGGGGCCCAGGCCCTGGGCGCAGGGCAGGGCGGGCTCAAGCGCGGGGCAGCGGCGGATTTCATCACCCTGGATCCGGAGCATCCGGCCCTGGTGGGACGCGAAGGCGACACCCTGATCGACAGTCTGGTTTTCGCCGGCCGCCGGGGGGGCATCGACACCGTCTGGAGCCAGGGGCGTCAGGTGGTCGCGGGCGGGTGCCACCATGCCCGCGACGCGATCACGGCCCGCTATCGCCAGACCCTCAAGGCCCTGCTGGCGTGAGCCCGGTTCCGCTGCACCAGCGCATACGCGGCGAGATCGAAGACCGCATTCGCTCGGGCGACTGGCCGCCGGGCCATCGGGTTCCGTTCGAGACCGAGCTGATGGCCCAGTATGGCTGCGCGCGCATGACGGTCAGCAAGGCCATGGCCGCCCTGGTCGAGGCGGGCCTGATCGTGCGCCGCAAGCGAGCGGGCTCGTTCGTGGCCCGGCCGAGAGTCCATGCGCCGGTGCTGAACATCCCCGACATCCAGTCGGCGATCCTGGCCAGGGGCGAGACCTATGCTTTTCGCCTGCTGTCGCGCCAGACCCGGAGCGCCGCGCGGGGCCATGCCGACGAACGCGAGCTGGCGGCGGGCGGCAAGCTGCTGGCCCTGGACGGTGTCCATGACGCCGGCGGCCGGCCCTTCGCCCTGGAGCGCCGCCTGATCAGCCTGAAGATCGCGCCGGAGGCCGCCACGGCCGACTTCTCGACCCTGCCGCCGGGGGCCTGGCTGCTGGACCATGTCGCCTGGACCGAAGCCGAGAGCCGGATCAGCGCCATCAATGCCGACCCCGACGTGGCGGCCCTGCTCGATCTCGACGAAGGCGCAGCCTGCCTGGTCGTCGACCGCCGCACCTGGCGGGCCGGCGAACACGTCACCCGCGTGCGCCAGGTGTTTCCGGGCGAGGCCTATGACCTTGTGGCGCGGTTCGGGCCGGGGGCTTAGGGGGCTGAGACCATTCTCCCCTTGCGGAAGAGGGGTCGAAAGCCCCGTCCCGCAAGACCGCGAGACCCCTCATCAATCACCGTCATCCCGCGACGTGTTCGCGGGACCCATCGTTCCTCCGCGCCGCGAGCAAACGGCGGTCCGCCGACCGTTAAGCCGACAAATGGGTCCCGTGGACAAGCCACGGGATGACGGGAATATGGGGATAGAGGGGCGCTGTGTCCCCGTCGCAGGGAGAGGGTATCTGGTACCGGCCCAAAGCGGAGACGGGCGTCCAAGCTGAGCAGGGCCGCTCGCACGCATTGGCGAGACGCCAGCGAAGTCAAAACCTTGGGAAATCCGGCCTGGTGGTTGGAGGCGGGATCGAACCGCCGACCTGTGGGTTATGAATCCACCGCTCTAACCATCTGAGCTACCCAACCTCACCAGGACGGGAGGGGGCTTATAGGCGAGACCTTCCCGCTTGATCAAGTCGGCGAATTCACGCGCGAGGGCAAGGCCCGGCGACATCATCCGGCAAGGCCCGGGTTCAGGCCACGATCGATGCGGTTTTCGCCCCCAGGGCCGCGACCAGATCGGCGGGGGCCAGTCGCATCTGCAGGCCGCGCTGGCCGCCGTTGACGAACACATGGGGCTCGGTCAGCGCCGCCTCTTCGACGGCGGTCGGCAGGCGCTTCTTCTGGCCGAACGGACTGACGCCGCCGACCTTGTAGCCGGTGATCCGTTCGGCGTCGGGGACGGGCATCATCGCCGCCGACTTGCCGCCCAGGGCGGCGGCCAGTTTCTTCATGCTGACCTCGCGGTCCGAGGGCAGGACCACGCAGGCGGGCTTGCCGTCGAGCAGCACGACAAGGGTCTTCAGCACCCGGGCCGGATCCTCGCCCAGGGCTTCAGCGGCCTGCAGACCCACCCGTTCGGAACCGGGGTCGTAGTCATACGTAACCAGGTCGAAGGCGACTCCGGCCTTGGCCAGGCCTAGGGTGGCGGGTGTGCTTCTGGACATGGACCGGGTGGTATCCCATCTGTCCCGCAATGTGGAGCCGGGCGCGGGTCGCCTGCGGTCCAAATTGGAGATGTGCTTACGATGCAGGCCCTTGATCGCCGCCAGATGCTTGCCGCCGCCACGGGCGCGGGCCTTTCGGCGCTGCTGCCCGCCTGGGCCCGGGCCGGCACTGGCAAGGCACCTGAGGTACTGAGCGGCGAGGAGATCCACCTCACCATCGGCCACGCGCCCTTCACCGTCGACGGCAAGGCGGGCCACGCCATGGCCATCAACGGCACCGTGCCGGGACCGCTGATCCGCCTGAAGGAAGGCCAGAACGTCCGTCTGTTTGTGACCAACCAGCTGGATGAGGACAGTTCGATCCACTGGCACGGCCTGCTGGTGCCGTTCCAGATGGACGGTGTGCCGGGGGTCAGCTTCCCGGGGATCAAGCCCGGCGAGACCTTCGTCTACGAGTTCAAGGTTCGCCAGGCCGGCACCTACTGGTACCATAGCCATTCGGGCCTGCAGGAGTTGATGGGCGTCTATGGCCCCATGGTCATCGACCCGGCGGCGGCCGAACCCGCGCCCTATGACCGTGAGCACGTGGTGGTGCTGTCGGACTACAGCTTCCAGCATCCGCACCAGATCATGCGCAAGCTGAAGGCCCAGGCCGGCTATTTCAACGATCAGAAACAGACGGTGGTCGGACTGCTGGCCGGGCGCGACCAGTCGCTGAAGGACCGTGTCGAATGGTCGAAGATGCGGATGGACCCGACCGACGTCCTGGATGTCACCGCCTCGACCTATCGCTATCTGATCAACGGCCAGGGCGTCGCCGACAACTGGACGGGCCTGTTTTCTCCGGGCGAGCGGGTGCGGCTCCGTGTCATCAATGCCGGCGGCATGACGGTGTTCAATGTCCGTCTGCCCGGCCTGGCGATGAGCGTCGTCCAGGCCGACGGCCAGGACGTGCGGCCTGTCACCGTCGAGGAGTTCCAGATCTCGCCGGCCGAGACCTATGACGTGATCCTCCAGCCCGCCGAGGCCCGCGCCTATGCGCTGGTGGCCGAGGCGTCCGATCGCTCGGGACTGGTTCGCGGGACCCTGGCCCCTAGGCCCGGCCTGAGCGCCCCGGTCCCGCCGCTGCGCGCCCGGCCCCTGGCGACGATGAAGGATATGGGCATGGATATGTCGGCCCATGCCGGTCACGACATGTCGGGCATGAGCATGAGCATGCGCGACGGGGCCAATGCGCCCGGCGTCCGGCTGGGTCCGGGCGTCCAGACGATCTCGCCCATGCCGATGGACCGCCTCGGCGAGCCGCCCCAGGGCCTGGAGGGTGTCGGCCACAGGGTGCTGGTCTATACGGATCTCGTGGCGCTGAGCCCCAATCCCGATCCGCGACCGCCCGGCCGCACGGTCGAGATCCACCTGACCGGCAATATGGAGCGCTTCATGTGGGCCTTTGACGGCGAGGCCTTTGGCCCGCTGAAGAAGCCCATCGCTTTCCAGCGCGACGAGCGGGTCCGCGTGCTGCTGGTCAATGACTCGATGATGGCCCATCCGATCCACCTGCACGGCCACTTCTTCGAGGTGGTCAACGGCCATGACGGCTTCCAGCCGCGCAAGCATACGGTCAGTGTCGCGCCCGGCAGCAAGGTCGCCTTTGACCTGACAGCTGACGAACCCGGCGACTGGGCCTTCCACTGCCACATGCTGCTGCACATGCATGCCGGCATGTTCAACATCGTCACCGTGCGGCCGCTCGATGGAGCCCCGGCATGAGCCCGGCGGTTCTGATGGCCCTGGCCCTGATGCAACACGAGCATCACCAGATGACGCCGGCGCCCACGCCGGTTCAGCAGGCTGCGCCGGTCGATTCGCATGCGGGCCATGACATGTCGAAGATGGCCGATCCGCATGCCGGTCACGACATGTCGGCCATGGCCCCACCCGCCGTTGCCGCGACGGTGCCGGCCGTGCCGAGCGACCATGCTGCCGAGCGCTTCTTTGATCCCGCCCTGATGGCCTCTGCCCGGGCGGTCCTGCGCCAGGAGCATGGCGGGGGGCGCTACTGGAAGGTGCTGGCCGACCAGGCCGAGCGCCGCGCGCGCGACGGATATGACGCCTCGGCCTTCGAGGGCGAAGGCTGGCTGGGAGACGACTTCGGCAAGTGGGTGATCAAGGCGCGCGGTGAACATGTCGACGGCCACGGCTGGGAGCATGCCGAACTGCAGGCGCTGTATGCCCGGCCGATCGGTCCCTATTTCGACCTCGAGGCGGGGCTGAGACAGGATCTGGAGCACGAGGGACGCACCTATGCCGCCCTGGGCGTCGAAGGCCTCGCGCCCTACTGGATCGAGACCCGGGCCACGGCCTTCCTGTCGGATCGCGGCGACCTGTCGGCCCGGATAGAGGCCGCGCACGAGCTGCGCCTGACCACGCGCCTGATCCTGCAGTCGAAGCTCGAGACCCACCTGGCCGAGGGGGAGGGCGAGGCTGAGCTGGGCCTACGCCTGCGCTACGAGATCCGCCGCGAGTTTGCGCCCTATGTCGGCATCCTGCGGCAGCGGAGCTTTGGCGAGGCAGCTGATCTGGCGCGCTTGGCAGGGGAGCGGACGGGCGAAACGAGCTTGGTATTCGGCGTGAGGACCTGGTTCTAGGCCTTTGTGACCGCCTGCCCCAACGGCATGGCTTTACCGATGCGGAAGGGCGCCCCAACATCTGTTTGACCTGAGCGGAAGCGGCGGATCCACACGCTGCGCCTCAGGCCACAGGGAGATCAGGGCCAATGTCAGAGATCGATTTCGACCGCATGCCGACCCTGGGCGATGTCGCCCGCTATCATGCCGAGGCCCGCCCGGACGCAGTGGCGCTCAGCTTCGAGGGGCGCGACACGACCTTCGCCGACTTCGACCGCAAGACCAGCCGGGTCGCCAACGCCCTGATTGCCGCCGGCCTGAAGACCGGCGACCGCGTGGCCTATGTGGGCAAGAACTGCGACCTCTATTTCGAGCTGCTGTTCGGTGCGGCCAAGGCCGGCGTGGTCACGGCCCCGATCGGCTGGCGACTGGCTCCGCCGGAGGTCGCCTATATCGTCGGCGACAGCGACGCCAAGCTGGTTTTCGTCGGTCCGGAACTGGTCGACCAGATCGAAAGCGTCGCGGCTGAACTGGCCTGGCGACCCGAGGTGGTGGTCATGGAACCCGTGGCGGGCGACGCCCACCGCACCTTCGAGGCCTGGCGCGATGCGCAAGCCGATGCCGACCCCCGGGTCGCCATCAAGGTCTCGGACATCGCCATCCAGCTCTACACCTCGGGCACCACGGGTCGCCCCAAGGGCGCGATGCTGACTCATGACAACCTGCTGTCCATGCGCAAGCTGGCTGCCGAGTACCCCCTGGCCTGGAACCAGTGGGGACCCGAGGATGTCAGCCTGGTGGCCATGCCCGTGTCCCATATCGGTGGCACCGGCTGGGGTCTGGTGGGCCTTCTGAACGGTGCCAAGGGCGTGGTGGCCCGCGAGTTCGATCCGTTCAAGGTGCTGGACTATATCGAGCACGACCGGATCTCGAAGATGTTCATGGTGCCCGCGGCCCTGCAGATCGTGGTGCGCCAGCCCCGGGCCCGCGAGGTCGACTATTCGCGCCTCTCCCACATCCTGTACGGTGCCGCGCCCATTCCGCTGGATCTGCTGCGCGAGTGCATGGAGGTGTTCGGCTGCGGATTCGTCCAGCAGTACGGCATGACCGAGACCACCGGCACGGTCGTCTATCTGCCGCCGGAGGACCATGACCCGGCCGGTAATGCGCGCATGCGCTCGGCCGGCCTGCCGATGCCGGGCGTGGAGCTGAAGGTCATGGACGAGGCCGGAAACAGCCTGCCGCCCAACGCTGTGGGCGAGGTGGCCGTGCGCTCCGGGGCCAACATGGCCGGCTACTGGAAGCTTGAGGACGCCACGGCCAAGACCATCGATGCCGACGGCTGGCTGCGCACCGGCGACGCCGGCTATCTGGACGAAGACGGCTATCTGTTCATCCACGACCGGGTGAAGGACATGATCATCTCCGGCGGTGAAAACATCTATCCCGCCGAGGTCGAGAGCGCGGTCTACGGCCATCCGCATGTGGCCGAGGTGGCGGTGATCGGGGTGCCGGACGACAAGTGGGGCGAGGCGGTCAAGGCGGTCGTCGCCCTCAAGCCCGGCGCGCCCCGCGATCCGGACAGCATCATCGCCTTTGCCCGTACCCGGATTGCCGCCTTCAAGGCCCCCAAGAGCATCGATTTCATCGACGCCCTGCCGCGCAACCCGTCAGGCAAGATCCTGCGCCGCGAACTGCGAGCCCCCTACTGGGAGGGACGGTCGCGGCAGGTGAACTGATAGGGCCGATGCTGCGGGGCCTCTGCTGTCCGGTCATCTTCCCCCTCCGGGGGAGGAGCGCCGATGGCGTGGAGGGGGCAAGTCGCGCCGACCTACTCGATAAAGGCCGCGACCCGCTCTCGCGTCCCGATCAGGAGGGCATCCGCCACCAGGGCGAGCGGGCGGCTATCGGCTTCTGAGCGTCCCGACCGGATCAGCTGGGTGAACCGCGCATAGAGCGCCGGATACTCGGCGGCTGTCGCCTGCACCACGGGCTTGCCGTCGATCTCGACAACAGCGCCGCCATGCGAGAGGCGCAGGGTTCCGTCATCGGCGACGACCGTGATGTCCCAGGTCTGGGGGCCAGTCTGCAGGAAGTCGAAGTCGGCGGTGATCGTCACCCCGTCGAGAGTGCTCAGGGCCAGCTGGGCTGCGGACGGCGACTGGACATTCTCCGGGATCTGCAGATGCGCCCCGGTGACGAAGACCGCTTGGGGCATGATCTCGGTCAGGATCGACAGGGCATTGATGCCGGGATCGAAGACGCCAAGCCCCCCGGCCTCCCAGATCCAGCCCTGTCCGGGATGCCAGTGGCGCACATCCTCGCGCCACTGGATGTCGACGCTGCGGATGCTGCGACCGGTAAGCCAGGCCCTGGCCGCCGGAACGCCGGCTGCGAAGCGGGAATGCCAGGCGGCGAACAGGGTGACGCCCTGTTTGGCTGCCAGGGCGGAAAGGTCGCCGACCTCACCGACGGTCGCGCCGGGCGGCTTCTCGAGCAGAACGTGCTTGCCGGCCCGCAAGGCGATCCGCGCGGTCTCGCGCCGGGCCTGGGGCGGCGTGCAGAGGGCGATGGCGTCGAGATCCGGGCCCTGTTCCAGCATGGCCTCCAGCGAGCCGAAGGCCGGAACGCCGACATCCGCCGGGCCGTGGCTGGCCACGGCCACCAGCTCAAGGGCCGTATCAGCGGCTATGGCGGGAATGTGCTGGTCCCGGGCAATCTTGCCCACCCCGACGATACCGATCCTGATGATCCCCACGCCGACGCGCTCCTGACCCTTTGGCCAATGCCATATCGCACAGCTGAAAACCGCCAAGGGGTTTCGCGGCGACAGGTATTGATCCGGCCATGAGGGAAGGGGAGCCGGCCGGGAAAAGGAACGCATCCCCGGCCAGCAGGTATCGACGGTGGGGACCTATCGATATGACAGGTGTGCGGTGCGTCGGCCGTGGGGGCAATGGCATGGATAAAATGTCGCAGGGGCGGGGCGCTCGGCCCTGACGCCCCTCCGGGGCGATCCCTTGGTCTCGCCTTGCGGGCCGGTTTGGACCATGTTCGGCACCATGATCATCTCGTCGACGACGGATTTCCGCGAGGCGGCGCGCCGCCGGTTGCCCCGCTTCCTGTTCGACTATGTCGACGGCGGAGCCAATGCCGAGACGACCCTGGCCCACAATGTCACCGACCTGGCCGATGTCAGCCTGCGGCAGAGAGTGCTGCGGGATGTCTCGGCGGTGGATCCCTCGACCCACTTGTTCGGGGCCCGGCAGAGCCTGCCGGTGGCCCTGGCCCCGGTCGGTCTGATGGGCCTGTATGCCCGTCGCGGCGAGGTGCAGGCGGCGCGCGCCGCGGCCGGCAAGGGGGTTCCGTTCTGTCTGTCGACGGTCTCGGTCTGTGATGTCGACGAAGTCGCCCGGGCGTCCAGCGCGCCGATCTGGTTTCAGCTCTATGTCCTGCGTGATCGAGGCTTCATGCGCGATCTGTTGGCGCGGGCCAGCGCGGCGGGTGCCACGGCCCTGGTCTTCACGGTCGACATGCCCGTACCTGGGAGCCGCTACCGTGACGCCCATTCAGGGATGAGCGGACCCCATGCCGCTGTTCGGCGCCTTCTGCAGGCCGCGGGAAAGCCCGGCTGGGCCTGGGATGTCGGGGTGAGGGGGCGACCCCATAGCCTGGGCAATGTCGCCCCGGTGCTGGGCCGAGGCTCCGGCCTGGAAGATTTCATGGGTTGGCTAGGGGCCAATTTCGACCCTTCGATCACCTGGAAGGATCTGGACTGGATCCGCGAGGTCTGGAAGGGGCCGCTGATCATCAAGGGGGTGCTGGATCCGGAAGACGCCCGCGCCGCCGCTGATATCGGGGCAGATGGCGTTGTGGTCTCCAACCATGGCGGCCGGCAACTGGACGGTGTCCTGTCCTCGGCCCGGGCCCTGCCGGCCATAGCCGAGGCCGTGGGTGACCGATTGACCGTTCTGGCGGATGGTGGGGTGCGTTCGGGTCTGGACGTGGTGCGGATGCTGGCCCTGGGAGCCAGGGGCGTCCTTCTGGGTCGGGCCTATGCCTATGCCCTGGCCGCCGGCGGCGAGGCCGGAGTGACCAGGCTGCTGGACCTGATCGACAAGGAGATGCGCGTGGCCATGGCCCTGACCGGCGCACGCACCATCGCCGACCTTGACCGGTCCATCCTGGCCTGAAGCCAGGGCAGCCCCCGAAACTCAGGCCCCGGCCGCCTTCAGGACCGTACGCCCCACCTCGGCAATTGCGGCGTCGCGGGCGTCTTCCGGGGCCGTCGAGCCGCTCAGGAACACCGCCACGGCAAACTGGCGGCCGTCCTTGAGGCGGTAGAGGCCGATATCGTTGCTGGCCGGGGTCAGGCCCAGGTCGGTGCGGGCACCGCCGGTCTTGTGGGCCAGGCTGGCCCCCTCCGGCAGGGCGGCTTTCAGCCGGCCCTGACCGGTTCTCGTCGCGGTCATGATGGCCAGTAACCGCTCGGTCGAGGCCCGGGAGATCAGGTGCCCGGCCTGCAGCGCCGCCAGGAAGCGCACCGCCGCCAGGGGCGTGGCCGTGTCACGCGGATCGGTCAGATAGTCGGCCATGGCCCGGCGACGGGTGGCCTCCGGGACGGCCAGCATCACCGGCTTGAAGGCCTGGCCCCGCCAGGCGGCGCGGAACGAGGCCATGCCGGCAATATCGGGCTGGAGTTGTCGCTCATAGCGATCGATCCGGAAGTCGGGAATGGCCTTCTGGGTCAGCCAGGCGGTCAGGGCGCCCGGTCCGCCGATCCGGTTCAGCAGCACGTCGGCGGCGGTGTTGTCGCTGGCCCCGCTGGCCGCTTCCAGCAGCTCGGCGACGCTGTAGTCTGTGCGTCCGGGCCAGGACTCGGCGATCGGGCTGAAGGGGGGCGACAGGTCGATGTCCCGGATCGTGATCACCTCGTCCAGGCGGATCTCGCCCCGATCGACCCCCGACAGGACCGCCGCGCCCAGCGGCGCCTTGAACACGCTCTGCAGGGGAAACCGCCGGTCGCCGTTGAAGGTCACGGTCTGGCCGGTCTGGATGTCGCAGACGGCCACACCCAGCTGGCCGGGAGCCGCGCGATCGGCCACGGCCTGCAGGCTTTGGGTCAGGGCCTTGGCATCGAACACGGGCTCGAGCTGGCCCAGCATCGGGGCTTTCTCGGTACAGCCCGAGGTCACGGCAGCGGCAGACAGCAGAAAGGCGCGGCGATGCATGGACGTGTTTCCCACGGCCGAACGCGGCCGTAAACGCGGGTCCCGCAGGGAGGGGACTTGCATCGGAACGCCCGGCGACGGCAAAGGGACGTCATGAGCCCGTCTTCCGTTCCGCCCTGCGTGATCCTCAACGAACCCCAACTGGCCGAGAACATCGGCGCGGTCGCCCGGGTCATGGCCAATTTCGGCCTGTCCGACCTGCGTCTGGTGCGGCCGCGCGACGGCTGGCCCCAGGAGCGGGCCTGGCCCTCAGCCTCCGGCGCCGACTGGCCGCTGGACAATGCCAAGGTGTTCGACACCCTGGAAGCGGCGATCGCCGATCTGAAACTGGTCTTCGCCACCACAGCCCGGCCGCGCGAGACGCGCCTGCCGGTCCTGACCCCGCGCGAAGCCGCAGCCCAGCTCTCGGCGGATGTGGCGCTTGGCCGGGCGGTCGGGCTGCTGTTCGGTGGCGAACGGGCCGGGCTGGAGACCGATGACATCGCCCTGTGCCAGGGCATTGTCAGCATCCCGATCGACGCGCGCTTCCGCTCCCTGAACCTGGCCCAGGCCGTGTCGATCACGGCCTATGAGTGGAAGATGACGGTCGATGACCGGCCCTGGGTGAAGTTCGAGCAGAATGTCGAGGACCCGGCTGACCAGTCCAGCCTGCTCGGCCTCTATGGCCAGCTGGAAGACGAGCTGGAAAAGGCCGGTTTCTATCATCCGCCGGAGAAGAAGCCGTCGATGGTCCGCAACCTGCGGGCGCCCCTGGCCCGCGCCCGGCTGACCGAGCAGGAGGTGCGCACCTTCCGCGGCGTGGTCACCGCCCTGTCGCGCGGGCGCGGCCGGGTTCTGGCCAAGCTGGCGGCCAAGGGCGTGAAGGATGAGCCGGAAACCTAGGCCCGCTTTCCGGCTGACAAAACTCCGAGACAGAGAGAACCCGGCCGCGCTAACCTGATTTCAAACAGATGTTGGGGGGGCGATATGAACCGTCGGGAACTGCTGGCCGTGGCCGCGGCTCTTGGGCTGGTGCCGGGTCTCGCGCGCGCCCAGGGCGCGGATGCGGCGACCCTGGCGCGCGATGCCTGGCTGTTTGCCCTGCCGTGGATCGAGATGGCCACGACCCGGGCCCGGGTGTTCAAGCGCGGGGCGCGTCCCAACCGGATCTATCACCGTCGCAAGCTTTCCGATCACACCGATCGCAGCGTCACGACGCCCAATAATGACACCCTCTATTCCCTGGCCTGGATCGACCTGACCCAGGGGCCGGTGACCCTGACGATCCCGGCCAGCGGCCAGCGCTATGTCTCGGCCGCGATCCTCAACATGTTCACCGACAATGACGTGGTGCTGGGCACGCGGGTCAATGGCGGGGCAGGGGGCGACTTCACGGTGGTGGGGCCCAGCCAGACGGCGACGGGCGACAGGGTCGTCAGGGTTCTGACCCCCCATGCCTGGATCCTGATCCGCACCCTGGTCGACGGTCCAGATGACCTGGCGGCGGCTCGAAAGGTCCAGAGCGGCTTCAAGGTCAGCGGTCCGAAGGCGGAGCGGCCCCCGGCCTATCTTGAGCGCGATGCCGACCCCGCAGCCTATTTCGCGACGGCCCGGGCCTTGCTGGCTGCCGATCCGCCGCGCCCCGAAGACGCGGCCTTCATCCAGCGGTCGGCGGGCCTGCTGACCGATGGCCCGTTCGACGCCGCAGCCCTGGCGGCCGGGGTCGCCCAGGCCCGGGCCGTCGCCAAACTGGCCTCGGGACGGGTCGCGTTCGTCAATGGCTGGTCCTATCCCAAGCCCAATCTCGGCTATCACGGCGTCGACTATGGCTATCGCGCCATTGTCGCCCTGCAGGGTCTGGGAGCCCTGCCGGTGGCTGAAGCCATGTACATGAAGGCGGCCGGCGACAATAACAGCGGCCTGTTCAACGGCGACGGCCTCTACCGTCTGACCCTGCCGGCCCAGCTGCCGCTCGACGGTTTCTGGTCGCTGTCGATGTATGAGGCGACGGCGGACGGCCAGTACTTCTTCACGGACAATCCGATCGACCGCTACGCCATCGGCGACCGAACGCCGGGTCTGAAGCGCAATGCCGATGGGACCCTGGACCTCTGGATCAGCCGCAGCGATCCCGGCGGCGAGCGCAGCGTCAACTGGTTGCCGGCGCCCAAGGCCGGGCCGTTCTCGATGACCCTGCGCACCTATCTGCCACGGGCCGACCTGCTGGAAGGCCGGTTCCGCTTCGACCCGATCGTAAAGGTCTAGACGATGAGCGATCTGCGCGCCGCCGCCTGCGAGGCCTTTCTCTATACCCTTCCGCTGATCGAGATTGCCGCCGTCAGGGCCCGGGGGCTGGCGGTCGGGTCGCCGATGAATGCCTTCGCCTCGATGCGTAACCTGGCCGACCACCGGTCCCGGGCCGTGACGACGCCCAATAACGATACCCTTTACGCCACGGCCCAACTGGACCTGTCGGAAGGTCCCCTGACCCTGACCGTGCCGGCCTCGGGGGCGCGCTATGTGTCGCTGCAGCTGATGGATGCCTGGTCCAACAGCTTTGCGGTGCTGGGCACGCGGACGACAGGCCCTGATGGCGGGACCTTCACCCTGGTGGGACCTGACGAGGCCGCCCGCGTCGGGCCGGGCGTGATCCGCGCGCCGAGCCGGCATGTCTGGGCCCTGGCCCGCATCCTGGTGACGGGGCCTGAGGATCTGGAGGCCGCGCGCCTTGTACAGGCGGGTTTCACCGCCCAGGGACCGGCCGCGCCGCCGGTCGCCGCCCATGCCCGCCGCAGCGATCCCTGGCCGGCCTATTTCGCCAGTGCCGACCGGCTTATGAGCCAGAACCCGCCGCCCGCCAGCGACCTGGCCCTGTTGCGGCGGATTGCGCCTCTGGGTCTGGGGGACGGTCAGTTCGATCCGGAGGCCTTCACGGCCGAGCAGGGCGAGGCGATTGCGGCAGGGCTGGAAGACGGCCGCCGGGCCGCCCGTTCCGGTGGTGGCCTGTCCGGCGAAGGTTTCATCGAGGGCTGGGCCTATCCGCGCGCCAAGCTCGGTGACTTTGGCCAGGACTATATGCTGCGCGCCGCCGTCGCCCTGGGCGGTCTGGCGGCCCTGCCGCTGGTCGAGGCCACCTATCTGCGGGCCGGCCACAACGGTCAGGGCCTGTTCGACGGCACCCGCAACTGGCGCCTGCACATCCCCGCCGACCGGCCGATCCCGGTCGACTCCTTCTGGTCGCTCAGCCTCTATGAAGCGACGCCGGACAAGCAGTTCTTCTTCACGGAAAACCCGCTGAACCGTTATGCGATCGGCGACCGCACGCCGGGTCTGGTCTGGAATGCCGACGGCTCGCTGGACCTGTGGATCGGCCATGCCGAGCCCGATGCCGAGCGGGTCAGCAACTGGCTGCCGGCCCCGGCCGGACCCTTTGCCCTGTTCATGCGTGCTTACCTGCCGCAGCCACACTTGCTAGACGGTGGCTACCGTCTGCCCCCCGTCGAGGAGATCTGAGTCGTGAAGACCCGCGCCGCCGTAGCCTTCGCCGCCAAGCAACCGCTCGAGATCGTCGAGGTCGACCTGGAAGGTCCCCGCGCCGGCGAGGTGCTGATCGAAATCAAGGCCACGGGCGTCTGCCATACCGACGCCTATACGCTGGACGGCCTGGACAGCGAGGGCCTGTTCCCCTCGATCCTGGGCCACGAAGGCGCGGGCGTGGTCGTCGAGGTCGGCCCCGGCGTCACCAGCCTGGCGGTCGGCGACCACGTGATCCCGCTCTACACGCCCGAATGTCGCCAGTGCAAAAGCTGCCTGAGCGGGAAGACCAATCTCTGCACGGCCATTCGCGCCACCCAGGGCAAGGGCCTGATGCCCGATGGCACCAGCCGCTTCTCCTACAAGGGCCAGACCATCCACCATTATATGGGCTGCTCGACCTTCTCGAACTACACGGTCCTGCCCGAGATCGCAGTGGCCCGCATCCGCAAGGACGCCCCGTTCAAGACCGCCTGCTATTGCGGCTGCGGCGTGACGACGGGCGTCGGGGCTGTGGTCAACACCGCCAAGGTCGAGCCGGGCGCCAATGCCGTGGTGTTCGGCCTGGGCGGCATCGGCCTGAACGTTATCCAGGGCCTGAAGCTGGTCGGCGCCAACATGATCATCGGCGTCGACATCAATCCCGACCGCGAGGCCTGGGGCCGGCAGTTCGGCATGACCCACTTCGTCAATCCCAAGGCCATCGACGGCGACATCGTCGCCCATCTTGTGGCCCTGACCGACGGCGGGGCCGACTACACCTTCGACGCCACCGGCAATACCACGGTCATGCGCCAGGCTCTGGAAGCCTGCCATCGCGGCTGGGGCGAAAGCATCATCATCGGCGTGGCCGAGGCCGGCAAGGAGATCGCCACCCGTCCGTTCCAGCTGGTCACCGGCCGGGTCTGGAAAGGCACCGCCTTCGGCGGCGCGCGCGGCCGCACCGACACGCCCAAGATCGTCGACTGGTACATGGACGGCAAGATCCAGATCGACCCGATGATCACCCACGTCCTGCCGCTGGAGCGGATCAACGAGGCGTTCGACCTGATGCACGCGGGTGAGAGCATCCGGACGGTGGTGACGTTCTGATGCGAAAGCGGTTCGGGGCGTCGCTGATGCTGTTGGCAATGACGGCGTGTCGCGCCCCTGAACCGCTAACCAAGGACGATCCGCCCGTAGCTGAAGCTGCGCCTCTGAAGCCTGGCCTGGTTATGCTCTCCGAGGCGTTTGCGGTCGTTTCCCCGGAAGGGTTCTCGCTCTCGAAACCCGACAAGCAAATGGATTTCGACATCTATGAGGTTCGCAAGGGAGCGACGCCTTACGTGAAGATCTACGTTGGCAACTTTCCGACGTTTCCCACGGAGGGAGAGGAGCGCGCTGCTCCCAGCAAGCCGATCGTCCGGGATAGTGCGCGGATTACTCATCCAAGCGGTCTGACGACCGAAGAATTCCTTTTGCCCACTACGTCCAAGGATTGGCCTCGCGCTATCCACGTCTGGGCGCTGGAAGTGCCGGGCGATCAGGAAGTCGCCAATCGCATCGCCTCGGGCATAACCGCTAGGTAGCAAACACATGACCGTCGAAATCACCGCCACCCACCGCCTGCACGACGGCGCCCTGCGCTACTGCAAGCACGTCAGCGCCAGCACCGGCACGCCGATGAAGTTCACGGTGTGGACGCCGGACGGGGAGGGGCCGTTTCCCTATCTCGTCTGGCTGTCGGGCCTGACCTGCACCGAAGACAACTTCACCACCAAGTCCGGCGTCTATGAGCACGCCGCCCGGTTCGGGATCGCCATCGTCGCGCCCGACACTTCGCCGCGTGGTGAAGGCGTTGCCGACGATCCGGCCTATGACCTGGGGCAGGGGGCGGGCTTCTATGTCGACGCCACGCAAGCGCCCTGGGCGCCGCACTTCCAGATGTATTCCTATGTCACCAAGGACCTGCTGGAGGCCGTCGACGGCGCCTTCCCGCTGGACCCGGCCCGGCGAGGGATCTTCGGTCACTCGATGGGCGGCCACGGGGCCCTGACCCTCGCCCTGCGCAACCCCGACCTTTTCAAGTCGGTCAGCGCCTTTTCGCCCATCGTCTCACCGCTGAACTGCCCGTGGGGCGACAAGGCGATGACCGCCTATCTGGGCGAGGACCGCGCCGCCTGGCGGGCCCACGACGCCTGCGCCCTGATCGAGGACGGAGCAGGGCAAAGCTTCGACGACATCCTGATCGAACAGGGCCTGGCCGACAGTTTCCTCGAGAACCAGCTGAAGCCTGAACTGATCGAGGCTGCCGCTACGAAGGCCGGCCGCAAGATCACGGTGCGACGCCAGGACGGCTACGACCATAGCTACTTCTTCATCACGTCGTTCATCGGCGAGCACCTGGCCTGGCACGCGCAAAGATTGTAGGGTTGCGAGCTACACCCGTTGCCGCAGGCGACAGGTGTGGTAGTCTTTTGCTATGGTTCCTGAGCCCTCCATCTTCGATGAGGTGGACGCCGCCAGCGAAGAGGCTGCGGACGCCGAAGGTCTGGCTGACATCGCCGCAGGCCGGGTGGTACCCCATGCAGAAGTCTCGGCCTGGCTTGAGACTTGGGGCACGCCAGATGAGAAACCCATGCCTGCGTCGTGGCTGAAGTAGTCTGGTCGCGTCGGGCGCTTTCCGACCTATTCGCAATCCGGGCCTATATTGGCCAATTCAGCCCTCTCGCCGCGCAGCGCATGGCTCGCAGGCTTCGGGTGGCCGGGGACAGTCTTGTGAACCACCCTGATCGGGGTCGTCTGGTCACAGCGACCATACGGGAGCTGGTGGTCATTTCGCCCTACATCATCCGCTATCAGATCACGGGCGATCGGGTGAACGTCATCCGTATCCGGCACGCCGCCCAGTTGTGAACATTCGGTAATTCATCCTGGGTTCAGGCGGCGGGCGCTCTTCTCACGGTCAAGTTTGTACCGGAGGGGAACCCCAATGAAATTCGCTTCGCTTGCGGCCGTCATCGCGCTGGCCTTCACCACCTCGGCCTGTGTGATCATCGACGCTGATGATCACCCCGATACCTCGGTCAATATCAGCAAGACCGATCTCGAGCCGATACAGGGCGCGACCATCGACAAGGGCGACCTGGTGATCCGGGTGTCGTCCAACGGCTGTACCAATGCCGCCGATTTTGCCGTCGAGAGCAGCCGCCGCGACGGCACCGCCAGCTTCGCCTTCACCCGCAAGCGGCCGGACCTGTGCCGGGCCCTGATGGCCGAGGGCGTCGACCTGCGCTTCCCGCTGGACGCCTATGGCGTGGAGCGCGGTGCCAAGGTGCGCGTGCGCAATCCGCTCGTGCGGCCGTAGGGCGATTTGGAGGGGCGGCGCGAGTTGACTCCCCGTCGCCCCTCCGTCATAAACCGCGCCTTCCCGCCGCCGGCTCGCCGTGTGGCGCGGGAACATATGACGGACTGATGCGACGCCGCCGTTGAGATCGCGCCTCTACTAATTGAGGCGCCGGCCCGGATCGAACTGAAGAGACTAAGATGTCCAAGCGCCATAGCGCCAAGTACAAGATCGATCGCCGTATGGGCGAAAACCTCTGGGGCCGGCCCAAGTCGCCGGTCAACCAGCGGTCCTACGGCCCCGGCCAGCACGGTCAGCGCCGCAAGCAAAAGGTTTCCGACTTCGGTCTGCAGCTGCGCGCCAAGCAAAAGCTGAAGGGCTACTACGGCAACCTGACCGAGAAGCAATTCTCGCGCACCTACGAGGAAGCCGCCCGCCGCAAGGGCAACACCTCGGAAAACCTCATCTCGCTGCTCGAGTCGCGCCTGGACGCCATTGTCTATCGCGCCAAGTTCGTGCCGACCGTGTTCGCCGCCCGCCAGTTCGTGAACCACGGCCACGTGACCGTGAACGGCAAGCGCGTCAACATCGCGTCGTACCGCTGCAAGGCCGGCGACGTCATCGCCGTCCGTGAGCGTTCGCGCAACATGGCCCTGGTGCTGGAAGCCGTCGCCTCGGCCGAACGCGACTTCGCCGAATATGTCACCGTCGACGTCAAGGGCCTGTCGGCCACCTTCGTCCGCGCTCCGGAACTGTCGGAAGTGCCGTATCCGGTGAAGATGGAACCGAACCTCGTCGTCGAATTCTACGCTTCGTAAGAAGCCCTTCGACCTCGAAGACCTATCGGAAAGGCCCCGGAGCGATCCGGGGCCTTTTTCGTTTGGCACTCTGGCAAATCCCTCTTTGGGATAGGGCTATCGCATAGGGATTAAGCTCCAAAATCTGTCATCCCGGACAAGCTCGGCGAAGCCGGGCGAAGATCCGGGACCGACCTGGAACGCGGCGCTTAGGCGTCGGTCCCGGATCTTCGCGCTGCGCGCTCGTCCGGGATGACAGCCGTGTTTTGTCATATGCGATTGCCCTGCCCTCGGGGGGCTCGGTGCCACTTCCCCCGAAAGGGGAGGATCTTTTTTAAGGTGCCCCCCTTGAACCGGACTTGGGGCTGCATAGATGTCTAAAGCGGGCCGGGCCCCTCTGACGAGTGAATGCAAGCATTCGTGATGTCGGACCGCATCGGGTGTTCTCGATGTCTGGGTCCGGTTGTCCCTCCCCCCCCCCCTCGGTCCGGATCCAGCGTTGAGAACACCCCCCGTTTGGAAAGGGAATGCTCATGCCGCTTCTGATGTGCCCCAACTGCGATAGTTCGATGCAGGCGGTGAACCGGGCCGGCGTCGAGTTTGACATGTGCCCCAAGTGCCGGGGTGTGTGGCTGGATCGCGGCGAACTGGAAAAGCTGATGGCCATGGAGCGCGAGGACGCCGCCAGTGAGGCCGCGCCGCCGCCGCGTCAGGCACCGGCGTATCAGGCTCCGCCGCAACAGCAGCACTATGCGCCGCCCCCGCGCTATGAAGAGCCTCGCCGCTACAAGGATGACGATGACCGTCATCGCTATGGGCAGCATGGCCACTACAAGAAAAAGAAGGGTTTTGATCTCTTCGATATCTTCGACTGACCAGGGACGAATGAACCACTTCAAGACCTATGTGCTGCTGGCCGGCCTGACCGCCCTGTTTATGGCGGCAGGGTTTCTTCTGGGTGGCCCGACGGGTATGCTTATCGCCCTGGTCTTCGCGCTTGGCCTGAATGCGTTCTCCTACTGGAACGCCGACAAGATCGTCCTGAAGACCTATGGCGCGGTCGAGGTGGACGAAACCCATCCCGACCGCCGCATCCGCGACTATGTGGTCGACGTGAAGGCCATGTCCCACAAGGCCGGCCTGCCCCTTCCGCGCATCTGCGTGATGGAGAACAGCCAGCCCAACGCTTTCGCCACAGGGCGCGATCCCGAGCACGCCGCCGTGGCGGCCACCACGGGTCTTCTGGCCCTGCTTGACCGCGATGAGATCGCCGGGGTCATGGCCCATGAGCTGGCCCATGTGAAGAACCGCGACACCCTGACCATGACGGTGACGGCCATCATTGCCGGCGCCATCTCGGCCCTGGCCAATTTCGGTCTGTTCTTCGGCGGTTCGCGCGAAGGTGACCGGCCTGGCGGGATGATCGGGGCCATCGCCATCGCCATTCTGGCGCCCATTGCGGCCATGCTGGTGCAGATGGCCATCAGCCGTTCGCGTGAATATGAGGCCGATCGCGTGGGGGCCCAGATCGGTGGCGACCCTGCCGCCCTGGCGCGCGCCCTGCAGAAGATCGAAGCCTATGCCCGCGGCGGGGCGGTGAACCACGAGGCCGAGCGCAATCCGGCCACGGCCCACATGTTCATCATCAATCCGCTGAACGGCAGCGGGGCCGACAACCTGTTCTCGACCCATCCAGCCACCCCCAACCGCGTTGAGGCCCTTCTGGCCCTGGGCGTGGCGCAGGGTGGGCGGATCCGGCGCGCAGGCACCGCCGTGCCGGTCAGCACGCCGCGCCGGAGAGGGCCCTGGAGCTAGTTCGCCTCCACCGGCAGCACCGGATTGTATTCCCAACCCCAGGGCACCCACCTCGCCCAGGGCTGGCTTCCTGGGGCTTGGTGCGGCCAAGGCGGGGGCCGAGCGCGCCAGAACCGCCGCGAGGCCAAGAATGCCGTTGCGCATCATGTGTCTCTCCCCAAGGATCGCGGCGACAGTCCCCCGGGGTTCGTACCGCCGTCTATGCCGCCCTCCCGTCGCTCTCTGCTGGTTTCAGGCCTGGCTCTGATCGTGGCTGGCTGCGCCACGCGGCCGAGTCTGATCGTGTCCGATGGGGTCTGGCCGGAACTGGAGCCCGTCGGGGTGACGGTCGGACGCGAGGGACTGAGCCTGCGGCTGGCTTCCAGGGGCTGTACGCTGAAGGCGGACATTGTGTTTCGTGTTGATCGGTCAGAGGGCAGGGCCGTGCTGGCCTTCGCCCGGCGAAGACTGGAGACCTGCCGTTTTGGCGACGTGGCGGCGGTCGATCTGCTTTTCAGATACGCAGAGCTGGGCCTGAGACGCGGGGAGCGGATCGCCGTCGCCAATCCCCGCCTTTAGCCGGCCTCCGACCTAGGTCTTTGCCGTAAACCGCTCGACCATCCAGTCCAGCACCCGGGCCGGTCGCCGGGCGGCGATGTCGATCAGCACCCAGTCCGTGCGGCTCTGGGCGCACATCTCACCGTCGGGGCCGTCGATTCGAACATAGCGCTCGAAGCGTGGGCCCTTCAGCTCGCCAGCCCAGGTAAGGCCAGTGGCGATCTCATCCAGTCGCAGCTCGCGGCGATAGTCGATCTCGTGGCGGCGCGCCACCCAGCTCCAGCCGGCCCGTTCCTCGGGCGTGGTCCAGGCTTCCCAGTGGGTTATGGCCAGGTCCTGGGCCCAGGCCAGATAGACCACGTTGTTGACGTGTTCATTGGCGTCGATATCCGCCGCCGTAGGCGTGAACGTCATCGAGAAGGCGTTGGGGGCCGGCTGAAAGACCTTGCTCAAGCGGCGATCAGGCCCTGCTCGGCAAAGAGGGTCTTCAGCTCGCCGGACTGGAACATCTCGCGGACGATGTCGCTGCCGCCGATGAACTCACCCTTCACATAGAGCTGGGGGATGGTCGGCCAGTCGGTGAAGGTCTTGATGCCCTGACGCAGGTCATCGTCCTGCAGCACGTCGACGCCGATGAACTCGACGCCCAGATGGTCGAGGATCTGGACGCTGACCGCCGAAAAGCCGCAACGGGGCTGGTCGGGCACGCCCTTCATGAACAGCACCACGGCGTGGTCGGTCACGGTCTTGGCGATGAAGTCGAGGGCGGGGGAAGCGGCGGCGTCGGTCATGGCGGGCAGATCCTTGCAAGTCCCTTCAGCTAGGCGCCGCAGGGCGGCGGGTCAAGAGCCGGGCTCAGCGCAGGGCCGCTTCGCGGGCCCGTTCCTGGGCGGAGAAGCGGGCCATCTCGATCTGGGCGCAGACCCCGTTGGGCAGATCTCGTTCGACCACGCCGGCCAGACGCTCGATTTCGGCCCGGCTGTCGGCAGTGATGCGCACTGTGGCCAGGGAGGGTTCGGTCAGGGCATAGCCCAGACAGATGTCCTCGGCGCCCCAGCCCGAGGTGTCGGTCAGGAAGTCATAGCCGCCGACATCGGCCAGCGGATCGCTGCGCCGGCGCCAGAGAGAGGGCTTCTGGAACACGGGCTTGGCATTGATCTCGCGCAGGGCCTGGGGCCAGTAGTCCTCGCCGATGACCGCCAGGTCCCTGGTGACGGCGGCACGGACACGATTGCGGTCCGCCCAGCCCGACGACAGGTTGAACGGCGACGCCAGGGCGGTGACGAGGCCCGAATCCAGCAGGCCGGGATGTACGTCTCCGCGGGTGGCGACACCCAGTCCACGGATGGCGCGGCCGTCGCGCAGGGTGCGCAGGGCCGAGATGGCGGCGGGCGACAGGTCAGGACCCAGGGAATCGTTGATCAGCACCTGGTCGAGATAGTCCAGGCCCAGGCCGTCGAAGGCCGAGGCCATCATCTGCTCGACCGCTGCGGCATTGAACTGGCCGGCGTCCTCGCGCACCCGCCAGGCCAGGAACAGCAGGCGCCGTTCGACCGAGGCGAAGGCTTCGGCCGCGCCCTGGAGCAGGGGCGGCGACTCGCCGTCGATCTGAAAACTGTTTATGCCGCTCTCGATGGCCGAGAAGATCAGGTCCCGCCACTCGCCGGCCCGCAGGCGCGACTGGTCCGACAGGCGAAGGGTGATCGCCGAAACCGTCATGCCCGAATTGCCGAACGGACGGTAGCGCATGACTAGCCGGCCGGGTCCGAGGGCGGGGCGGCGGTTTCCAGGGCCAGGGCATGCAGGGTCCCACCCAGCACATCGGCCAGGGCCCGGTTGACCATCTGGTGCTGCTTGACCCGGTTCAGGCCGCGGAAGGCCGGCGAAACGATACGGGCCTTGTAGTGATCGCCGTCACCGGCCAGATCGGTCAGGACGATCTCGGCGTCGGGGAAGGCGGCCTGCAGGCGGCCTTCGAGGTCGGCGGGAGACATGGGCACGGCAGGAAACTCCAGTCCTTGAAGAGGGTGTATCGCCGGTGAACTCTTAAGAACGGGCGTACGCGTGGAAGATGGGGCGTCTTTTGACGACAACCATGGTTAAGTCGATTTAACTCCCCCTGGTAGATGCCTGAGGGCATAGGGACGCCATGATTCATTTTCCTGCTTTCCGTATCGCCGGTCTCGCCCTGGCCATTACCTTGGCTGCCGCCGGTTCGGTCAGCGCTGCCAAGCCCGGCGACAAGGCTCTGGAGGACGTTCGCATCCTGTCGGACGACGCCATGCAGGGGCGGGCACCGGGTACGCCGGGATCGGCCCTGGCGCGGGCCCATATCCTCAAGCGCTTCGGCGAGATCGGCCTGTCGCCGGTCGGTGACGGTTTCGAGCACCCGTTCAGCTTCGACAAGCGCGATGGCACCCGGGTGGAGGCCATCAATCTGCTGGCCCGGATTCCAGGGTCCACGCCGGGCGGCAAGGTCCTGGTCGTCTCGGCCCATTACGACCATCTGGGCGTGCGCGGCGGCGAGGTGTTCAACGGTGCCGACGACAACGCCTCGGGCGTGGCGGGTCTGCTGGCGGTGGCCGAGGCCTTCAAGGTCCAGCCTCCCAAACACGATGTGATTCTGGCCGTGCTCGACGCCGAAGAGGGGGGGCTGCGCGGGGCCCGGACCTTTGTCGACAATCCGCCCGTGCCGCTGTCGACGATCGGCCTGAACATCAATTTCGACATGCTGAGCAAGAACAAGAAGAACGAGCTCTATGCCAGTGGCGCTTCGGCCTATCCGGCCCTGAAGCCCATTCTGGACGCCGTGGCGGCGACTTCGCCGGTTCGCCTGATGCAGGGTCACGATACCGACGCCGATGGCCCTCAGAACAACTGGACCAGCCAGTCGGACCATTACGTCTTTGCCGCCAAGGGCGTCCCCTGGGTGTATTTCGGGGTCGAGGACCACCCGGAATACCACCGCAGCACCGACGACTTCGCGACAATCCCGCAGGACTTCTTCCGGCGCTCGGTGGCCACGGTGGTCGCAGCCAGCCTTGCCCTGGAGCGCGACCTGGATCGCCTGCAGTCCGGCCACTGAGCCCTCGCTGGGCGCGGCCGATTGCCGCCCCAGTTGGCATGGGGGCTCATCTGATCTTAAGTTGAGGTCTGCACGCTCGAGTTCGAAGAGGATTCGCCGCAATCGAACGGTCAATGATGCGCGACACGATCATCAGGACCAGCTGGATAGTGGCGGCCGTTGTCGGTGCAGCCACGGCGCTCGACTATGTCATCAACGTCCTGATTCTGCCTGGCGCAGCCGATTTCTCGCCCGTTTCTACCGTTATCATCTCGTGCCTGATTACGACGCCACTGGCCTTTTACCTGACCCAGCAGCAGCAGGGCCTGATCAGGTTGCGGTCCGACCTCTCGAACAGTCTGGCCGGCAAGCAGCAGGCCATCGAGGAGGCGGAACGCCGGCGGGCCGAAGCCGAAGACGCCCTGGAGCGTTTACGGGAAAGCGATCGCCTCTATCGCCTTTTGTCAGAGAACCTGACCGACAACATCAATCTGTGGTCCAGGACCGGCGAGCGACTCTACATGTCACCGTCGATCGAACGCCTGACCGGCTTTACGGTCGAGGAGTGGCTGACCTTGCCGCCTGAAGCCATGACCAGCCCCGAGGACTATGCCCATGTCCAGGCGCTGGTGCGCACCCTGGTGCCGGGCGGCGAGTCGAAGATCTATGAGTACGAAAGTGCTCGCAAGGACGGCACGCCGATCTGGTTCGAAAGCACCTACAAGCGCGTGGCCGGCGCTGAGCGGGAGCTGCTGGTTACGACGCGCGACGTCACGGAGCGCAAAAAGCTGGAACTGGAGCTGACCCGGGCGTTGGGGCTGGCCCAGTTGGCGGTGGCGGCCAAGTCCGACTTCCTGGCCAACATGACTCACGAACTTCGCACCCCGCTGAACGCCATCATCGGTTTCGCCGGCGTGCTGAAGGGGTCGACCACCCTGTCCGAGCGCGATGCGCGCCATGTGGGCCTGATCCAGGACGCCAGCAATACCCTGCTCAATGTCGTCAATGACGTGCTGGACTTTTCACGGCTCGAAGCCGGCGGGGTCGAGCTGGATCCGCAACCCTTTGACCCCCGCGAGATGGTCGCCTCCTGTGCCGCCCTGATTGAAGGACAGGCCGGGGCCAAGGGCCTGATCCTGGAGGTCGTGGCACCGGACGATGTGCAAGCCATGCAGGCCGATGCACCGCGTCTGACCCAGGTTTTGCTGAACTTCCTGTCCAATGCGGTGAAGTTCACCAATAGCGGCCGGGTCACCGTCGTGGTCGATCAGCGACTGGACGGCGAACAGGGGATGCTGCGCATCGAGGTGCGCGATACCGGTATCGGCATCGCCAGCCACCAGCTGGATGGTGTGTTTGAGCGCTTTTCACAGGCCGATGCGGCGGTGTCGCGTCGGTTCGGCGGCACGGGTCTGGGCCTGGCCATTTCCCGCCGCATCATCGAGCAGATGGGCGGCGATATCGGCGTCTATAGCCGCGAGGGCGAGGGGTCGCGCTTCTGGTTTGAAATCCGGGCTCCGCTCTGTGACCTGGTGCCGGAAGCGCCCAGGGAAGACCCCGCCCCGCCGGATTCGGATCAGTCCCTCCACCTGCTGCTGGTCGAGGACAATGCGGTCAATCGCGAGCTGATCCGCACCATGCTCGAACCCTTCGGCATCACGATCGAAACCGCCAATGACGGTGTTGCGGGCGTCGAGGCCATGCGTCAGGGCAGCTTTGATCTGGTGCTGATGGATGTCCAGATGCCGGGGATGGATGGCCTGACCGCCACGCGCCGGATCCGGGCCATGACCGACATGCCGGGATCACGCACGCCGATTGTCGCCATGACCGCCAATGTCCTGCCCGAACAGGTCGCCAACTGCATCGCGGCCGGCATGGATGATCACCTGGGCAAGCCGATCAATCCGACCAAGCTGCTGGAAACCGTCGCGCGCTGGTCCGGGCGCGAACATGCCGGAGCCATGGCGGTCTAGTCACCGCCTGAGCCGTCATACAGATTTTTCGTCAACGGTCGCATCCGGGCGTTCAGCACGGCCGTAACTCCGCTTGTCCCAGCAACGGACCAGTAAACTTCCCCGGAGACGATCTAATGAAGAAGTCCACACTGCTCGCCTTTGCTGGCGTGCTTTCGATGTCCTGCGCCGGGACTGCTATGGCGGCGATGGATCACCACGGCGCTCATCATGGAAAAACTGTGATGGTCGGTGGTGCGGCCATGTATCCGAGCCGTAATATTATCGAGAATGCCGTCAATTCCAAGGATCACACCACCCTGGTTGCCGCCGTCAAGGCCGCCGGTCTGGTCGAGACGCTGTCCAGCCCCGGCCCGTTCACGGTGTTCGCGCCCACCAATGCCGCCTTTGCCAAATTGCCGGCCGGCACGGTCGAGACCCTGGTCAAGCCTGAGAACAAGGCCACCCTGACCACCATCCTGACCTATCACGTCGTCGCAGGCCGGCTGACCGCAGCCGACATCGCCGCCAAGGCCATGGCGGGCGGCGGCAAGGCCGTTCTGACCACCGTCCAGGGTGAGCCGATCACCATCGCCAAGGGCCATCACGGCTGGACCATCACCGACGCCAAGGGCGGGGTGTCCAATATCACCGTGGCGGACGTGCTGCAGTCCAATGGCGTGATCCACGTCATCGACACCGTGCTGATGCCCTGAGGCCGGCCTTAGCCAGTAACAGCTCTAGTTCTTGGGCGGCGGGGCCTTGGTGGCCGCGCCGTCCCTTGAATCCGGCACGTAAAGATTGGTGATCATCCGGGCGGCCAGGCCCCCGGGCTGGAAGCGGTCGCCATAGGCCTTGCAGGGGTCGGTCTTGGAGTCGATCTTCAGGCGCTTGCGGTCCTTGGGGCTCATCACCGAGGCCGCAGCGTCCGCGAAGGGTTCGGCAAACTGCAGGGCGTCACCCAGGCGCGACAGGGACGGATCATCGGTGCCGACGGCCATGGCGCGGCGGGCCCAGGCCAGGGCGGCGACCTGACGCTTGCCGCCGTCCGTGCGCATTTCCGCCTCGACGCCCAATCCGCCCAGGGTCCCGGGCGCGCGGAGCCCGATCGGGCCGGGAATGAAGAAGGCGGACGCGGCCGAAGCTGCCGAGGCGAACCGGCCCGTCGGCTCGAACCAGGTCACGGCCGCGCGGACCTCGGCATCGGCCTTGTCGGTCGGCACGATCTCATAACGCTTGGACAGTTCAAAACAGAGCTGTGCATCCACCTCGCGCAAAACGGCATCGCGCTCGACCGGGGTGAGGGGAGAGCGCTGATCGGCACCGTCTGACAGGATCGCCGGCGTCAGCGAGATCCGCTGGACGGTCAGAAGGGCGGGTAGGTCCTGAAACTGCCGGACCTTGGCCCGACCGCCCCGTTCCGGTGCCTGCAGGCTGTCATAGCCGCTCAGGAACCCCGAACGCTCCGGTGCGGCCGTGGCACAGGCGGCCAGGGCCAGGGGCAGGCCGATAACGGCCAGTATGGGCGTCAGACGTTTCATCATGAGCTGACTTCTCGCGGGCAATCGTGGCCGGGACGTGGCGCAGCTCAGCTCGCCATGAATCCCGGCAGCCAGGCCTCGTGGGCATCGCGCAGGGTTTGCAGGGGGATCGAGAACAGATCCTTCGAGCCGAAGGCGTCGCCGCCGGCCACGCCCGCCTGGCAGGCATGGATGCGGGCCTCCTTGGCCGCTGCCAGAACCGCCTCGGGGTCCGGGGTGGCAATCAGGTAGCGGGCCTGGTCCTCGCCGAACAGATAGGGGTGGGCATTGGTCTGGCTGGAGGCGTTCAGGGTGATCCCGACCTTGCTGGCCAGGGCCACGTCGGCCGCCGCGATCAGCAGGCCACCGTCCGACAGGTCGTGCAGGCCGGCCACCAGGCCGGTGGGGATCAGGGCGCGGACGAAGTCGCCGTGCTTGCGCTCGGCCGCCAGGTCGACCGGCGGCGGGGCACCGTCTTCGCGGCCCAGGATTTCGCGCAGATAGATCGACGCGCCCAGTTCGCCCTGGGTCTCGCCGATCAGGATCAGGGTGTCACCTTCGGCCACATTGCCGAAGCCCATGCGCAGGTCATAGTCCTCGAGCAGGCCCACGGCACCGACTGTCGGGGTCGGCGGAATGGCGACGCCGTTGGTCTCGTTATAGAGCGACACGTTCCCGGACACGACCGGGAAGTCCAGCGCCCGGCAGGCCTCGGCCATGCCGTCGGTGGCGCGGACGATCTGGCCCATGGTCTCGGGCTTTTCGGGGCTGCCGAAATTGAGGTTGTCGGTGATGGCGATGGGCAGGGAGCCGGCGGCGGTCAGGTTGCGCCAGGCTTCGGCCACGGCCTGCTTGCCGCCTTCATAGGGATCGTTCTGGACATAGCGCGGGGTGACGTCGCTGGTCACCGCGATGGCCTTGCCCTTGCCGTGGATGCGCACGATGCCGGCGTCGCAGCCCGTGGCGCTGTCTTCCAGGGTGTCGGCCATCACGTGGCGGTCATACTGTTCCCACAGCCAGCGCTTGGAGGCCATGTCGGGGCTGCCGACGACCTTGAGCACAGCGGCGGTCCAGTCGCCCGGCGCGGGGATCGTCGCCGGGTCGAGGCGCGGATGCAGGGTCGGCTGCACCCACGGGCGGTCATAGAGCGGGGCGTCGTCGAACAGCGGGGCCAGCGGCACGTCGCAGACGGTTTCGCCGTGATGCTTCAGGACCAGGCGGCCGGTGTCGGTCGTGTAGCCGATGACAGCCGCGTCCAGGCCCCATTTTTCGAAGATGGCGTGGCCTTCGTGCTCGCGGCCGGGCTTGAGCACGGCCAGCATGCGCTCCTGGCTTTCCGAGAGCATCATCTCATAGGCGGTCATGCCGGTTTCGCGCTGGGGCACCATGTCCATGTTCAGCTCGATGCCGACCCCGCCCTTGCCGGCCATCTCGACCGAGGAGGAGGTCAGGCCTGCGGCACCCATGTCCTGGATGGCGGCGACGGCGCCGGTGGCCATTAGTTCCAGGGTGGCCTCGATCAGCAGCTTTTCGGCAAAGGGGTCGCCGACCTGGACGGTGGGGCGCTTTTCCTCGGAGTCTTCCGAGAATTCGGCCGAGGACATGGTCGCGCCGTGGATGCCGTCGCGGCCGGTCTTGGAGCCGAAATAGACCACGGCCAGGCCCGCGCCCGGGGCGGCGGAATAGAAGATCTTGTCGGCCTCGGCGTGACCCACACACATGGCGTTGACCAGGATGTTGCCGTTGTAGCCCTTGTGGAAGTTGGTCTCGCCCGCGACCGTCGGCACGCCCACGCAGTTGCCGTAGCCGGCGATGCCGGCCACGACGCCGTCGACAAGTCGCTTGGTCTTCGGATGGCTGGGGTCACCAAAGCGCAGGGCGTTCAGCAGGGCAATGGGGCGCGCGCCCATGGTGAAGACGTCGCGCATGATGCCGCCGACACCCGTCGCCGCGCCCTGATAGGGTTCGATGTAGGAGGGGTGGTTGTGGCTCTCCATCTTGAAGATGATCGCGTCGCCATCGCCGATGTCGATGACGCCGGCGTTCTCGCCCGGTCCACAGATCACGCGCGGGCCGCTGATCGGGAACTTTTTCAGCTGGTTCTTGGAGGACTTGTACGAGCAGTGCTCGCTCCACATCACCGAGAACACGCCCAGCTCGACCAGATTGGGCTCGCGGCCCAGGCGGTCGAGAACGACGGCATATTCCTCGGCATTGAGGCCGAATTCGCGGGCCATCTCGGCCATGGACTTTGCGGAGGGCGTGGAGGAGGTGCTCATGGGGGCGCGTTCTAGCGCGCTACCACGGATTCCGCCACCGGCGAGGACCGGTTAGTGGCCGGATTATCCGCCTATGCGACCCGACTTGCCGGCGGGGACTTCCTCCATCGCATCCGGCGCACTGACCTTGGCCGGCTTGCCGGACAGATCGTCAAGGGCCGCTGTGGTCTGCTTGTGGGCGATGGCGATCCAGCTGTCCATCCGGGCTCCAGCCCCGGCGAACGACTTCTGCTGGAACGCCAACCCCGCCGTCAAAGCGCCGAGCAGGCACAGCGGAACCACGACCACATTGACCAGCGGATTGCCGGGCTTGCGGCGCTTGCGGGCCCAGACAGGGACGCCGCTGACGGGTTCAGGTGTGCTCATGGTCTCGTCCGCTCGAGGTCGTCGACGGATTTCGGTTTCCGCGCGGAGGCACGGCCCTGAGATCGTCGCTTCTTGTTCGAGACCACTAAGTGACGCGACGCGCGCCACTTTCCACCACTCTCCCTCTCGGAGCGAGCTTGGTCGGCTGTGCAGGTCCAGACAGGCGACTGTCCGGCTTGAAACCCCGGGGCGAAGCGGGCGAACATGGTCATGCCGGGAAAACCCGCCCCGCCGACAGAGGTTCACCCGCCATGCCCGGACCGACAGCAGAAATCGACCGCCGCCGCCTCCTGGTCGCCCTGCTGGTCGCGCCGCTCGGGGCCGCGGCCCCGGGTCCGGTTCAGGTGAGGCTGGCGACTGGACGGGGCGACATCGTCATTGAACTCTATGCCGACAGGGCCCCGATCACCGTCGCCAACTTCCTCGCCTATGCCGACCAGCACCTCCTCGACGGCGGCAGCTTCTATCGCACCGTCGGACCCTGGAACGACAACAACCCGGCAACCATCAGCGTGATCCAGGGCGGGCTGAACCGCGATGACAGCCCGCTGCCGGCCATCGCCCATGAAACCACCCGCCAGACCGGCCTGCGGCATGTGGACGGGGTGATCTCGATGGCTCGTGATGCCCCGGGCACGGCCGGCGCGGAGTTCTTTATCTGTATCGGCGACAATCCGGCCCTCGACTTCGGCGGGGCGCGCAATCCGGATGGCCAGGGGTTCGCAGCCTTTGGCCGGGTCATCGCGGGCATGGACGTGGTGCGGGCCATCCACAAGGCCCCGACCGTCAGTACCGCCGGCGATCCCTATATGAAGGGTCAGGTCATTGCAGATCCCGTGAAAATTCAGAAGCTTGGCCGCAACTAAGGCAGCTCTGCCTGAGGAACGCCACACCCCTGCCGACGTTGTTTCTCCGTGCGCCCCATGCGCGCAGTGCCAAGGAGTGAACGTCGATGGCTGACAACAATCGCAAGCCTGAGCAGCAACAGGCCGATCCGGCCCGCCCGGCCCCCGGCCCCCGGCCCCCGGCCAACAGCAGAAGCAGGCCCAGCCCAAGCCTGAAGAAGCGGGCCATAACCCGGGCGGTCAGGCGGACAAGAGCGACCGCAAGGATCAGACCGGTCAGGTCAAGCCTGACGGTGCCCATCGCACTGACCGCTGAGGGTCAGGCGACCGAGAAATGAGGAAGGGCCGGCGATCTGTCGCCGGCCCTTTGTCATGGGTCTTACTTCTCGACGACCGGCAGCTCGATGAAGCTGGCCGTGTCGCCGGCACGGAACACCCGCTGGGTGGCCTTCACATAGTCGGCCGGCTTGGCCAGCAGGATATTGGGCGTGAAGGTCTGCGGGTTGCGATCATAGAGCGGGAACCAGCTGGACTGCACCTGCACCATGATCCGGTGCCCCGGCAGGAAGGTGTGGTTGGCGGTCGGCAGGATGAACTGGTACTTCAGCGGCGTATTGGGCTTGATCGCCTTGGGATCGCTGAAACTCTCGCGATACCGTCCCCGGAAGATGTCCATGCCGACGGCCAGCTGGTAGCCGCCCAGTTCGGGCTGGCTGGGAACCTCGTCGGGATAGACGTCGATCAGCTTGACCACCCAGTCGCTGTCGGAGCCGCTGGTCGAGGCGATCAGATTGACCTTGGGGACGCCGGCAATGGTCACGGGCTTGTCCAGAGGCTCGGTCGTGTAGGTCAGTACATCGGTGCGGTCCGCAAAGGCGCGCTGGTCGGTAACCAGCCACGTTTTCCAGCGGTCGCCGTCGGCGAAGCGCACCGGGCGCGGTACGTAAGGTACGGGCTTGGCCGGATCGGAGACATATTCGTCAAAGGCCGCCGCGCCCTTGGCCGCTGCCGGGGCGGTGAAGGACAGGCCGCCGCCGGCTGCCAGATACAGCGGCTTTGACGTGCTCTGGCAGTTGCTCTCGCAGGCCAGGGGCCAGGTCTTGAAGCGGTCCCAGTGGTTGGCCCCGGTATTGTAGATCAGCACCGGCGGCGTGTCGGCCTTGGGCGCACCGTCCTTCAGATACTGGTCGAAGAAGGGCTTGAGGGTGTCGCGCCGGAACTGCAGGGCGGTGTCGCCCTCCCACTTGAACGGACCCAGATTGTAGCCGTCATAATTGACCTGGCTGTGCCGCCAGGGGCCCAGCACCAGGAAGCTCTTGTCGTTGGCGACGTCCTTGGGCTCGGTAGCGGCATAGGCGTGGACGCCGCCCCACATGTCTTCCTGGTCCCACAGGCCCTGGATCCACATGACCGGCACCTTGAGCGGCGTCTTGGCCATGGTCTTGTCGAGGGCCTGCTCGCTCCAGAACGGCGTATAGGCCGTGTTTTCGACCAGCTTCTTCCACCAGGGCAGGCCGTCCAGACCGTTCAGCTTTGCGTAGTCGCCGGCCGAGCCCGCGCGGCGGAAGGTCTCGTAGTCGTCATAGCCGGGACGGGTCACGTCATCGGCCGCGCCGCGCGCCGTGGTCTGACTGGCGAAGAAGTCGAAATTGATCTGCCGGAACGCGCCGTGGTGGAACCAGTCGTCGCCCATCCAGCCGTCGATCATCGGGCTCATCGGCGCGGCCACCTTCAGGGCCGGGTGCGGATTGGCCAGGGCCATCACCACCGTGAAGCCCTCATAGGAACTGCCCATCATCCCGACCTTGCCGTTGGTCTCGGGCACGTTCTTCATCAGCCAGTCGATGGTGTCATAGGCGTCGGTCGAGTGATCGACCTCGGAGGAATTCAGCGGCCCCTTCAGCGGCCGGGTCATCACATAGTCGCCTTCCGAACCATACTTGCCGCGCACGTCCTGGAAGACGCGGATATAGCCGCCGTCGGCCACGAACGGCTCGTCGCCCTGGGGCAGGGTCGAGATCATCCGCGGGCTTTCGTTGCGCGTGGCCCGCTTGGCGGCGTTGTAGGGCGTGCGGGTCATGATGATCGGCAGACTCTTGCCGCCCTTGGGGATCACGATGACGGTGTAGAGCTTGGTCCCGTCGCGCATGGGGATCATGACCACGCGCTTGTCGTAGCCATAGCCGACCTTGGCGGCGACATACTTGCCGTCGATGTCCGGCGTAAGGGCCGGGATCTGGGCGGTGGCCTGGGCGGCGAGGGCGATGGTCGCGACGGCGGCCAGAAGCCCCGCGCGCAGGGGGGTGACGAGACTCATGGTGCGCTCCTGAAGAGGCAGGCACCTTAGGAGCGGTTTGGACGGGGGGCTATGGTGTTGCGCTAGCCGATCCGTCTCCCTTTGCGGGAGAAGGGTACTCAGGCGCTGGCGAACACGCTGCGGAACAGGATCGCGCCGTCTTCCGAGCCCAGGTCGGCGTCAAACGACCGGTCTGGGTGGGGCATCAGGCCCAGGACATTGCCCTTGGCATTGACGATACCGGCAATGTCGCGGGCCGAGCCGTTGGGGTTGTCCTTGTAGCGGAACACCACCTGGCCTTCGCCCTCGATGCGGTTCAGCGTCTCTTCGTCGGCGAAGAAATTACCCTCGCCGTTGCCGACGGTCATCACCGCCTCGCGCTGCTCGCCGAACTCGGCGGTGAAGCGGGTCTGGCTGTTGACGATGTCGAGCGCCACCGGCTTGCAGATGTATTTCAGCTTTTCGTTGCGCAGCAGGGCCCCGGGCAGCAGGCCCGCCTCGCACAGCACCTGGAAGCCGTTGCAGATGCCGACCACGGCCATGCCGCTGTCGGCGGCCTTGACGACCTCTTTCATGACCGGGCTCTGGGCGGCCATGGCCCCGCAGCGCAGATAGTCGCCATAGGAGAAGCCGCCTGGCAGGACGATCAGGTCCAGGTCATCCGGCAGGGCCGTTTCCTGGTGCCAGACCATCTCGACGCGGGCTCCGGCCGAGCGCTCGATGGCAACCTTGCAATCGCGGTCGCAGTTGGACCCGGGGAAGACGATGACGGCGGCTTTCATGGCGCGGGCTCTTAGCAGCGTTCGGGCAGGATGTCAGGCCCGCGTAACCGGAAACTCAGGCGCATTCGTCCGGAACAGGCGCTTCTGCCTGGCCGGTCGGGGCCGGGAAGGGCGTCCTGAAGGTGAAGGCCTCTGGGCCCGGCCCGTGGGTCGCCAGCTGCGCCAACCGCTCCAGGGCCTCGGCCAGGGTCGGCCTGTGGCCTTCCGGGACCCACCAGAGGGCCATCGAGTCCTTGCGCGGCTCGAACCATTCGTGGCGGCGGCGCATGAGCGCGACATGGCCGCTGCGATAGACGAAGGCTCCGAGCGCGGCGATATCGGTCCAGACCGACAGGTTCGGGATCAGCAGCGGATCGTCGTCAATCGCCAGGTCCGTGGCATTGTTCCCCTCGCCCGTGAGCCGCCACACGAAGCCGGGTGAGGCCTCGGCCAGGGCGTTTATCCGGTCGAGGTTGTCGGCGAAGTCCCTGATCAGCGGATCATCGATCGGGGCCTTCAGGCGTCCGATATTGATTTCGGCCAGTTGGAACTTGGCGCTCATCGACGGTCTCCCTTCCGCTTGGTCCTCACGGCCAGGCTGACCAGAGGTTCCCGCCATGCGGGCGGGTGTCAACCGACGGGCAGTGACGGTCTGAAGGTCCGGTTGTCGGCAGGACGCCGATGGTAAACTTCGACCCGTTGCGGAACTTCATGGTCCATCTCTCTTTGAGAGAGGGGTCTCGAGCGCCGCTGCTTACCCCAAACAGACCAGCGGAATGTCCGCTTGCGGCACTGGCGCTCGGCTATTCCCGTCACGCTCCATCCTCCTCAGGTAAGGGCGGGAATGACGGAGAGATCCAGGGACGTCGCCCTCACAGCTCGATCATGTCGAAGTCCGATTTCGGCGTACCGCACAGGGGGCAGATCCAGTGGGCGGGGATGTCCGCCCACCGGGTGCCCGGGGCCAGGCCTTCGCCCGGATCGCCTTCGGCCTCGTCATAGATGTAGCCGCAGGTTCGGCACTGCCAGACCTTGAAGGGTTCGCTCATCGCCGCCTCAGTTCATCTTGAAGCGGATCGGCACCGACTTGGGGCCGCAGACGAAGTTGGCGGTCATGCGGGTGGGCGTGCCGTCCAGTTCGACGCTGTCGAGGCGGGCGAACAGTTCTTCCCACAGGACCCGCATCTCCATCCGCGCCAGGTGCTGGCCAAGGCAGACATGGGCCCCGTAGCCGAAGGCGACGTGCTTGTTGGGCGTCCGGTCGATCCTGAAGCTGAACGGGTCCTCGAACACCGCCTCGTCGCGGTTGCCCGAGGGATAGGACAGCATCAGCCAGTCGCCCTTGGCGATCTTGCGGCCGGCCAGTTCGGCATCGGCCGTGGCGGTGCGCATGAAGTGCTTCACCGGCGTGACCCAGCGGATCGATTCCTCGACCAGGCCCGGGATCAGGCTGGGGTCGGCCTTGACCCGGGCGAACTGGTCGGGGTTCTCGGCCAGGGCCCACAGCGCGCCGGCGGTGGTCGAGGAGGTGGTGTCGTGGCCGGCCGTGGCGGCGATGATGTAGTAGCTCATGGCCTCCAGGTGGCCCATCGGCTGGCCGTCGATCTTGCCATTGGCGATGATGCTGGCCAGGTCCTCGCGCGGATTGGCCCGGCGGTCCTCGGTCATGGCATTGAAATACATCATGAAGTCCATGACCACCGATTGCAGGCTGTCGATGCCGGCGCTGATGTCGGTCACGACCTTGCCGTCGCGGTTCAGGTCGGGATCGGCATTGCCGAACAGTTCCTGGGTCAGTTTCAGCATGCGCGGCTCATCGGCCTCCGGCACGCCGAGGACCTCCATGATCACGTGCAGCGGGTAGAGGAAGGCCACATCGCGGGCGAAGTCGCAGCGGTCGCCCTGCTGGGCCATGCGATCGACGAAGCCGCGGGCAATCTCGCGGATCCGCGCCTCCAGTGTCCGCAGGTTCTGCGGCAGCAGCGAGCCCTGGGTCACGCGGCGATAGGCGAAATGGTCCGGATTATCCATCTGGACCAGGGATCGCACCAGATGGGGCGAGCCGCCCATCATCTCGCGCACCTTCTTGTCGGCCTCGATGGTGGTGACGATGGTCGATCGGTCGCCGTTGTGGAACAGCTCGTTCTGGCGCTCGACCTCGAGAATGTCAGCATGGCGGGTGACCACCCAGAAGGGGTCGAAACCATCGGGCTGTGCCACCTCCAGCGGGCTTTCGCGCCGCAGTCGGGCGAAGGCCTGGTCGATGCGGTCGCCGTCGGCATAGGCCTTCGGGTCGATAATGGTGTTGGCGATCTCGACGGGAATGGTCATGCGTAGGCTCCTGACTCCTCCGGTGGCCAATTCGCGACCGCCCTTCTTATTTGCTAGTTGTCCAACAAATAAATAGTCTGCGCAAGATGACTTCGACCCTTAAGGTTCCTGCCGCTCGTCGCAGCCAGTTCGACCGCCGTCAGCAGTCGGAGAGCGAGCTCCTGCGAGCGGCCGCCGAGCTGATCGTCGAACGCGGCATGGCGGCGGCGACCTTCGAGAATATCGGGGCGAGGGCAGGCTACAGCCGCGGCCTGGTCACCCAGAGGTTCGGCTCGAAACAGGGGCTGATCGAGGCCCTGATCGCGCGGCTTCAGGCGCGGTTGCAGCACCTGCTGACCGATCGTCAGCTGGAGTCTGCCAATGGGCTCGAGGCGATCCTGGGCTTTGTGGACATCTATCTCCGCAACCTGGCGGAGGATGGCGAGATGCGCGCCTATTTCATGATGATGTCCGGGGCCGTGGCCGAGATCTCGGACCTGCGCGGGCCATTCGCCGCCGCTCACAAGGACGTCGAGATCCGGCTTGAGACCCTGTTCCTGCGCGGCCAGGCCGAGGGGGTGATCCGACCCGGATTCAATGCCGACTCGGCCGCCCTGATGGTCGGGGCCCTGCTGCTGGGCCTGAGTACCCAGAAGCTGGTGGATCCGGATCTGGATCTTGACCCGATCCGGGAAACCAGCCTGGAAACGCTCAGGAGCAGCTTTGCCGCCTGATCGGTCTAGCCGACCTCGATGGCGTAGCTCTCGATCACCGTATTGGCGAGCAGCTTGTCGCACATCGACTTGACCTCGGCCCGGGCCTTGTCGGCGTCGCCGTCGGCCACGTCGAACTCAATGGTGCGGCCGACGCGGACATTCTGGACGTCGGACCAGCCCAGGCCGTGCAGGGCGGCTTCGACGGCCTTACCCTGGACGTCGAGGACGCCGGGCTTCAGGAAGACTTGGACCTTGGCTTTCATCGCGGTTCGACCTTCTTCGACCCTCTTCCTTGGGGAGAGGCCAAGGGGAGGGAAATGCACCCATGCCGAGCATGGGAGGGTGAGGGGTTACGGGGCCAACCGGAGAGGGTTTGACCCCTCATCCTCCCACGCCAGCGGCGCGGGCCCCTCCTTCTCCCTCCGGGAGAAGGGTCCTGTGGGCTAGTGCATGCCGCCCTGAATGACGGTGGGCATTTCCTTCATGATACCCAGGCGGCGCGCCACCTCGGTATAGCTCTCGATGACATTGCCCAGATCGCGACGGAAGCGGTCCTTGTCCAGCTTCTCGTTGGTCTGGCTGTCCCACAGGCGGCAGCTGTCGGGGCTGATCTCGTCAGCCAGGATCACGCGGCTGAAGTCGCCTTCATAGATGCGGCCAAACTCGATCTTGAAGTCGACCAGGGTGATGCCGACACCGCTGAACAGGCCCGACAGATAGTCGTTCACCCGCAGGGCCATGGCCATCATGTCGTCGATCTCCTGGGTTGCGGCCCAGTTGAAGGCGGTGATGTGCTCTTCCGACACCATCGGGTCGTTGAGCTTGTCTTCCTTGTAGTAGAACTCGATGATCGAGCGCGGCAGGGGCTGGCCTTCGGTCAGGCCCAGGCGCGTGGCGATCGAACCGGCGGCGATGTTGCGCACCACCACTTCGAGCGGAATGATCTCGACTTCCTTGATCAGCTGCTCGCGCAGGTTCAGCCGGCGGATGAAGTGGTTCTGGACGCCGATGCCGTTCAGGCGAGTCATGATGTACTCGCTGATCCGGTTGTTGATCACACCCTTGCCTTCCAGCTGGGCCTTCTTCTCGCCGTTGAAGGCGGTGGCGTCATCCTTGAAGTACTGGATCAGGGTGCCGGGTTCGGGACCCTCGTACAGGATCTTGGCCTTGCCTTCGTAGATCTTCTTGCGGCGGGTGGTCATGGCTCTCGTCGAGGCCCTTCTGGATGTAAAACGGCGCCCCGTCGAAGAAACGAAAAGCGCGCGCGGCCGGATAGCTGCGCGCGGCGTTCGACTCAAGGCCGCTCACTGAAAATGTCAGTCTGAACTTATCTGAATGAGGGCTGCCGCGCAAACGCGGGGTCAGGGGCCGTTCAGGTTGACGGGGTTAAACCGGACACTGCGGCGTATCCGCCGATTGCGGCTTGGCCCGTCCCGGGATAGACAGCCGCCTGACATGCTATTGGGGCCTTCATGACCACCTTTGACGATCGCGAACAGGGTTTCGAACGCAAGTTCGTTCTGGACCAGGACCTGGAGTTCAAGGCTACGGCCCGCCGCAACCGCCTGCTGGGCGAATGGGCGGCCGGCCTGATGGGCCTGGAAACCGCTGAGGAATATGCCCGCGCCGTTGTGAAGTCCGACTTTGAGCAGCCGGGCGACGACGACGTGCTGCGCAAGGTTGCCGGCGACCTCAAGGGTTCCGGCGTCTCGGTGTCCGAATCCGAAGTGCGCATGAAGATGGACGAACTGCTGGCCCAGGCCCGCGAGCAGATCAAGGCCGGCGCCTAAGCTCGTCGGGGCCCAGGCCGAAAGTACAAGGGCCGCCCCTCGGGGCGGCCCTTTTCATTTGGCGGCAGGGCCGA
This sequence comes from Caulobacter henricii, assembly GCF_001414055.1. Classification (GTDB taxonomy): domain Bacteria; phylum Pseudomonadota; class Alphaproteobacteria; order Caulobacterales; family Caulobacteraceae; genus Caulobacter; species Caulobacter henricii. The sequence continues at coordinate 1,145,482 of NZ_CP013002.1, forward strand.
GGGCCTACCAGACCCGCGAACGGGCCTCCGGAGCCAGGTAATAGGCCTCGCCGGGCTTCACCCCGAAGGCTGCATACCAGGCGTCGACATTGCGGGTCGGACCCACCACCCGGAAGCTCGAGGGCGAGTGCGGGTCGGAGGCCATCTGCTGCTTGAGCGAGTCGTCCCGCTCCTTGGACTGCCAGGCCTGGGCGAAGGCCAGGAACAGCCGCTGGTCGCCGGTCATGCCGTCGATCACCGGGGCCGGCTTGCCCTTCAGCGAGGCGTGATAGGCGTCGATGGCGACCTGCAGGCCGGCCAGGTCGGCGATGTTCTCGCCCATGGTCAGCTTGCCGTTGATCTTGGCGCCCGGAACCGGCTCGTACTGGTCGTACTGCTTGCCCAGGATCTCGGCCTGGGCCTCGAAGCGCTTGGAGTCCTCGGGCGTCCACCAGTCGCGCAGGGCCCCCTTGGCGTCGATCTTGCGGCCCTGGTCGTCAAAGCCATGGCTGATCTCATGGCCGATCACCGCGCCGATGGCACCATAGTTCACCGCCGGGTCGGCGGCCGGATCGAAATAGGGCGCCTGCAGAATGCCGGCCGGGAAGACGATCTTGTTCTCGAGACCGCCATTGTAGGCGTTGACCGTCTGGGGCGTCATGGCCCACTTGCCGGCATCGACGGGCTTGCCCAGATCGTTCAGGCTATAGGCCCACTCGAAGGCCCGGCTGCGCGAGACATTGCCGTAGAGGTCGGCGACGTCGATCTTCAGGCCCGAATAGTCGCGCCACTTGTCGGGATAGCCGACCATGACCTTCATCTTGGAGAGCTTGGTCTGGGCCTCGGCCTTGGTGGCCGGTGACATCCAGGGGGCCTGCTCGATGCGCTTGGCCATGGCCGTCTTCAGATTGGCGATCAGTTCGACCATCTGGGCCTTGGACGAGGGCGGGAAGTATTTGGCCACATAGGTCTGACCGACGACTTCGCCGACGGTGCTGTCGACCAGACCGACACCACGCTTCCAGCGCGGGCGCAGGGCGGACTGACCGCTGAGGACCTTCACATATTCGAACCGGCTGTCGACGAAGCGCTTGGACAGGTAGGGCGAAGCCTCCTCAACGAGATGGAAAGCCTGCCAGGCCTTCAGGGTCTCGAGCGGGGTCTCGTCATAGACCTTGGCGATGTCGCGAACGGCGGTTTTCTCGCCCAGCACCACCTTGGTCAGGCCCGGCATGCCCGCTGCGGTCAGATAATCCGACCACGGAAAGTTCGGTGCATAGGTCTTCAGATCGGCGATGGAGGTGGGGTTGTAGATCTTGTCGATGTCGCGACGGTCGGCGACGGCCCAGCTGGCCTTGGCGATCGCGGTCTCGAAGGCGACGACATCGGCGGCCAGTTTGGCGGGGTTGGCATAGCCGGCCATCGTCAGGGCGCGCTCGATGAAGGCGGTATAGGCCGCCAGCTGCGGCTTGAAGGCGTCGGTCAGATAGTAGTCGCGGTCGGGCAGCCCCAGGCCTGACTGGCCGACATAGATCGTGTTGATCTCCGGGGTCTTGGCGTCGGGATAGATGTCCAGCGAGAAGATATCCGCGCCAAAGCCGCCGTGGGCGCGGCCCATGGCCAGGGCGAAGTCGGTCTTGCTGCCCAGGGCCGCGATCTTGGCGAGATCCGCCTTCAGCGGCTTATCGTCGATGGCCTCGACCTGGGCCTCGTTGGTGAAGCTCTTGTACAGGCCACCGATCTGCGTCGAGGCATCGGCCGTTTCAATCAGGGTGCGCAGTTGCTCCTGCGAACGGTTGAAGACGTCATAGCCGACACCGGCTGCGGCCTGGTCAGCCGGAATCTGGGTCCTGGCCTCCCAGGCGCCATTGGCGTGCTTGTTGAAGTCGGTGCCGGGCGAGACGGTGGTGTCGCGCGCCGTGAGGTCGACGCCCCAGGCTCCGTACATCGGTTTAGCGGGTTCGGCGGCCAGGGCCGAGGCGGCGACGGACATGGCGATCGCGGAGGTCGCGGCCAGCAGAAGGATACGCATGATTGGAAGTCTCTCCCCAAGAAGGCGAGACGCTGCACCAGGCCGGGCCGGAAGGCAGCTGAAAAGGTTGTAATGTTCCGCCGCTCAGGCGAGGCGGACGCTCAGGGTGTTCCAGGCCAGGGCCTTGTCTTCGAAGCTCTGCGCCGCATGGGCCGGACTGGAAGAGGGCAGGGTGATGAGCGCGACACTGTCGACCAGGCTCGCCAGCAGGCGGCGTCCCAGTTTCGCGGCTGTCCCGCCGTTGAAGGCGACAGCCCGCAGGGCCGGCAGGGACTCGACCAGGGCCAGCAGGTCATTGGCGCGGGGATTGAGGATCGCGGCATCCAGGCTGCCGCGCCGCTCGGCCTCCGCGACGACATCCCACAGGCCGATACCGCGCGCGCGCAGGGCAGACAGCCGGTCCGCATAGGGGCGAGCGACCAGGGGCGTGTCGAGCACCCCTTCGAGCAGCCGCCAGAAGGCATTGCGCGGATTGGCATAGTACTGGCCAGCCGCCAGTGAGGCCTCGCCCGGCAGGCTGCCCAGGATCAGGACGCGGGTGTTTGCATCTACGACCGGCGGGAAGCTTCTTTTACGCTCAGCGACCATTGGGCGGGTCGTTCCGCAGCCAGCCGGTGACGGTCAGGCGCGGCGCGCCGGCATAGGGGGCGACGGGGGCCACCGAGTGTTTGCGCGGCACCTTGAACAGGGTCAGCACATTGAAGGCCGGCGCGAAGCCGCGTTCGACGTCGCCGGCGTCATCGTGAAACAGCAGCTGGCCGCCCCAGTCGGGCCGCCACTGGCGGGTCAGGCCCAAGGTATAGGCCGCCAGCCGTTCGCCCACCCCGGTGTCGTCATGCAGGGTCAGGAAGTCGGCCGGGCGATAAAGCGTCGCCTGGGCATCCACCTTGGTGATGGCGGTCTCGCCGGTAACAGCCGCGCCGAAGGCGATGAATTCGGGGCTGTTGAGGAACGCCGTCAGGGCGTGAATCGGGTGGCCCGGGTCGCGGCCTTCGACGAAGGCGTTGATCATCGGATAGCCCAGATAGATGTAGGCAAACCCGGTGCGGGCCCGAAGGGTGGCGGCATGGAAGCGGGCGGCCACGGCGTCGGCCCCGAGTTCGGCGCGCCGGGCCCGGCTAAGGATCTCGGCCCCGCCCGTTTCGTTCGAACAGATGACGTCCCAGTCGAGGGTCTGTTCCAGAATGCCGGCCAGGCGGTCGACGACCGCCGGCTCGAACACATCGGGAATGCGCACCAGACCCTCGCGCGCATAGACCTGTGCGAAGGCTGCCGGATCCAGCGCCGGATTGAGGCGGAGGACCGGGGCCTCGCTCATGTTCAGCCCTGTTCGCCGAAGACGCGCCGGAAGATCACGTCGACGTTCTTGGTATGGTAGCCGTAGTCGAACAGTTCCTCGAGAACCGCATCCGACAGCGCCTTGGAGACCACCGGGTCGGCCTTGAGGAAGTCGATGAACCTGCCCTCGCCGCGCCACACCTTCATCGAATTGCCCTGCACGGCGGCATAGGCGTCTTCGCGGCTGACGCCCTCTTGCGTCAGGGCCAGCATGACCCGCTGCGAGAACACCAGGCCCCCGAGCTTGTCGAGGTTCTTGGCCATGTTCTCGGGATAGATGTTGAAGCGCTCGATGACGCCGGCCATGCGGCGCAGGGCGAAGTCGAGGTGGACCGTGGCGTCCGGACCGATGCCGCGCTCAACCGACGAGTGGCTGATGTCGCGCTCATGCCAGAGGGCGACGTTCTCCAGGGCCGGGGTCACGGCCGAGCGGACCAGACGGGCCAGGCCGGTCAGGTTTTCGGTCAGGATCGGATTGCGCTTGTGCGGCATCGCACTCGACCCTTTTTGGCCGACCTCGAACGGCTCTTCGGCTTCCAGCACCTCGGTGCGCTGCAGGTGGCGGATTTCCGTGGCCAGACGCTCGATCGACGAGGCCACCACGCCCAGGGCGCAGAAATAGGCCGCGTGACGGTCGCGGGGGATGACCTGGGTCGAGACCGGTTCAACCGTCAGGCCCATCATCTTGGCGACATGTTCTTCGACGCGCGGATCGACATTGGCGAAGGTGCCGACGGCGCCGGAGATCGCGCAGGTGGCGATCTCGAACTTGGCCATAGCCAGGCGCTCCTTGGCGCGCTGGAACTCGGCATAGTAGCCCGCCAGCTTGAGGCCGAAGGTGACCGGCTCGGCGTGGATGCCGTGGCTGCGGCCGACGCAGACCGTCATCTTGTGTTCCAGCGCCCGGCGCTTCAGGGCGGCCAGAAGCAGGTCGACGCCCTCGATCAGCAGATCGGTGGAGCGCGACAGCTGCACGGCGAAACAGGTGTCCAGAACGTCGCTGCTGGTCATGCCCTGGTGCAGGAAGCGGGCTTCCGGGCCGACGATTTCCGACACGTGGGTCAGGAAGGCGATGACGTCATGCTTGGTGACGCGCTCGATCTCGTCGATGCGGTCGCTGTCCCAGATCGCGTCGCGGCCCTTTTCCCAGATCGTCTCGGCCGACAGCTTGGGAATGACCCCAAGTTCGGCCATGGCATCGGCGGCGTGGGCCTCGATCTCGAACCAGATCTTGTACCTGGTCTGGCTGGACCAGATGGCGGCGGCTTCGGGGCGGGCATAGCGGCTGATCATGGACCGGGCGTTTCGGCCGGACCGTCGCTTGAGTCAAGCATCATGGCCGGCGCAGGCCGGACAAAAAGACGGCCGCCTCCCAGGAGAAGAAGGCGGCCGAGTCATTGGGAGGAAACGCCCTGGAAGGGCATGCTCCCTATAGACCCGTCATGACCGTTTGACAACGTTGTCATAAAACTGTCTCCGAAAGATCGCCGTCTCTCGTGGTCTGGCCAAAAAAAGAGGGAGACCGGCCTGGGCCGGTCTCCCCCTGATGCATCTGCAATACCACAGGCGGGAATGGAAACGGGCGCTGCCCTATTTCTTGCGGGCCGCCTGGACCTCGATCTCGACCAGCATGCCGCCTGCGACGAGGCCGGCGACCTGGCTGGTGATCCGCGAAGGCTTGTTGGGCTGTTCGGCCGTGCCGAACAGGGTCTTGTAGGCCTCCATCATGCCGGCGAAGTCCATCTTGCCGCCCTTGGCGGGATCGCCGACCAGCAGGACGCGCATCATCACGACATCGCCCATGGTCGCGCCCTGCGTCTTCAGCGCGTCCTCGATGCGCTTCAGCACGCCCAGGGTCTGGGTCTTGGTGTCGCCGAACGTGGCGGTCAGGGCGGGGTCGCCCTTGGGGTCGAGCATCGGCGGGACCATGCCGCTGACATAGATCATGTCATAGCCGGCCGGCACCGTAACGACGCTGGCAATGGCCGACTTGGGGTCGCCGCCGCGGACGATGTCCTGGGCGGAGGCGGCTCCGGCGAGAGCGGTCGCCAGAAGGACGCCGGCGGTGAGGGTGGCAAGGCGGGTCATGGTCTTCTCCTTCAGGGGGAACGATCAGTGGGCTTGCAGGCCGCGGGCCGTCTGGGCGGCCCTGGCTCTGGCGCGGATAGACGCGACGTCGGCGGCGCTCACCAGCGTGCCCTTGTTGCCCCACGAGGCGCGCACATAGGTGATGATGCCGGCCAAATCGGCGTCGCTGAGGTCATCCTTGAAGGCAGGCATGCCGGCCCGGCCATTCAGCACTGTGGTGACCAGGGGTGCTGCGGGGCCATTGACCAGGGGCGAGGCGGTCAGGGCCGGGAAGGCACCCTTGATGCCCTTGCCGGTCACCTGATGGCAGGCCGAGCAATTGTCTTCGTAGAGCGACTTGGGCGGCGGAGCGGCGGAGGCCAGGGTCGGCGCAGCGCCGGCGGCCAGCAGGCTCAGCAGGGCGAAACGGGAAGCAAGCGTCATCAGGGTTCTCGGGTCCTCGGGTCTCAGGCCTGCTGTACGCGGGCGTGGATCTTGGCGATCTGCTGCCAGGCCGACTCGATGGCTCCAGCCTGCCAGCCGCCAAGGTAGCTGAGGTGCTCGCCGGCGAGATAGAGCCGACCGTCGGGTTCGCACAGCAAGGGATAGGCGTCGCGGCGGCCCGCCTCGCCCCATTCGGCCCAGCCGCCGAGATTGAACTCGGCCAGATGCCAGCAGAACGAGAAGGCGTTCTCGAAACTGGCCGCATATTCCGGAAAGATCTTCTGGCCGCCGGCCACGGCGAACTCGGCGCGGGCCGCCGGGGACTTGGCGCTGATCCGGGCCGCTTCGCCGCCGAAATTATAGTAGCCCAGCAGCACACCCTTCTGGCTCTGCCAGCCGGTGGAGGGCAGGGTGATCGTCCCGATGCCGGGCATGTCGTTATAGATGTGACCGCCATAGATGTGATGGTTCTCCTCCCAGAACCGGGTCTTCATCTGCAGGCCGATCTTGTTGACCGGCGCATAGGCCACGCTTTCCATCGCCGCCTTGAACGGCTTGGAGACCTCGATGTCGATCTGCTTGAGCACGCTCAGCGGGATGGTGCAGACGCAGTAGTCCGCCTCGATCTCGCCGGTTTCGCCGAAGGCGTCCTTGTAGGCGACCTTCACGCCCTTGCCGTTCTGCTTGATCTTCTGGACGACCGTCGAATAGCGGATCATCGAGCCGACGTGCTTTTCGAAGCCCTTGGCGATCTGGTCCATGCCGCCGATCGGCTGCAGCATGGTGCGCTGCTGCTCATAGCCGGTGACCGAGGTCAGGACGCGCCAGGCCTTGCTGTCGAGCACGTCCTTGAAGGTGAAGGGCTCAAGCTCCTTGCCCGGCCCAGGATCGACGCCTGCCCCCGGCTGCACCGAGAACCCCCGGCCCTCGGTGCCCGTATAGGCCAGATCCTTGGGCGACAGTCGGCCCTCATTGATCATGTAGGCGATGAAGGTCTCGCGGTCGGCCGGGGTCAGGGCGGCGTCGAGTTCACCCTTGCTGGCGGCCTTGGCGATCAGTTCGGCCGCATAGCCGCGGGCGTCGGCGGCCAGTTCGCCCTTGCGGACCGGCTTGCCCTTCAGCGGGCCCGAGCCCTTCTCGAAATAGACATAGGCGGCGTCATTGTCGTTGACGAAGCTTTCCAGCAGCACGCCGAACAGCTTGGTGTAATGCAGGGTCGAGCGGTGATGGTACGGGATCCGCCAGGGTCCGTGATTGATGTAGAGGCCCTCGTCGAACTCGCAGGTCTGTTTGTGGCCGAGCAGGTCGGTATGCTGGAAGCCCTTGCGCGCCGTCTGGCAGCGTCCGCCGGCGAAGGCCCGTGCTTCCAGGATCTGCACCTGGTATCCGGCTTTTGACAGTTCATAGGCGGCGGTCATGCCGGCCAGGCCTGCGCCGAGGATGACGACCTTGGTACCCTTGGCGTCGCCGGTCAGGGCCGGTGGCAGCTCGCTGGCCGAGGCCATGCCAAAGCCCAAGGCGTCCATGCCCGACAGCGCCAGGGAGATCCCGCCCACGGCGGCCAGGCCCTCAAAGAACCGCCGCCGGGTGAGTACTTCGCCTGTCGCCAGGCCTACAGTCGTCGTCATGCCAGTCCGCCACTCAAATAAGCCGACGCAGATAACGCGTGCATCGCGGTGACGATACACCCTTCGTCCCTTCGGTCGATCGCGCCCTGACCAAAGTCTCCTGCATCTCGAGATTTCAGGGGCTTGGGCGCAACCGGATTTCAGACGCCGGATGATCTGACATGTTAGATCACGGCCAGATGCTCCGCCCTTGGGCACCTTGGGCACCCCCTGTGCGAACCGTGGGCGTGTGGCGAAGGGGAGCGGGATCGAGGCGGAATCAGGCTTCCGTCCCGTCGGAGGCGACGCATCAAAAGGCGCGCAGCCTGCCAGAGGAGACCGCCATGACCGAGCCTGCCGCCGCCCTTCGTCTCCGCCTGGCGCATCCGGTGGATATGCCGGTGCTCTCGGCGCTGATGAATGCCGCGATCAGCGACCTTCTCACGCCGTTCCTGCCGGAAGAGGGTGTGAAGGCATCGTTTGAGATCATGGGTCTCGACAGTCAACTGATCGCCGACGGCACCTATTTTGTCGTGGAGGTCCTTGGCGACGACGGGGGCATCGCGGGCTGCGGCGGCTGGAGCCGGCGGGCGACCCTGTTCGGCGGCGACCATTCGGCCGGACGCGATGCGGCCCTGCTCGATCCGGCGACCGATGCCGCCCGGGTCAGGGCCATGTACACCCACCCCGATCACACCCGGAAGGGCGTCGGGCGACTGGTCCTGGAGGCCTGCGAGGCGGCAGCTGCGGCGGAAGGGTTCAGGCGCTGCGAACTGGCGGCGACCCTGGGGGGGCGAGCCCCTCTATCGCGCCTGTGGCTATGAAGACATCGAGCCGTTCTCGGCCATGACCTCCAGCGGTTATGCCGTGCCGCTGATCCGGATGGGCAAGGCCCTGCCGATCACTTTGAAGCGATGACATGCGAAAAGGGCCAGGCTTTCGCCTGGCCCTTCGTATTGGCTCTGTAGCGCGCTCTTAGAACGTCGCCGAGACCTTGGCGTACCAGAAGCCGCCCTGCCAATCGACGATGGAGTCCGAGCGGTAAAGCCGGCCATTGGTCGCCGACTCGCCGGTCAGATCCGGATCGGGATAGTTGGAGAACAGGTTCCGGGCCCCGATCGCAATCGAGTAGGTGTCGGTCGCGGCATAGGAGATCTCGGTGTCGAACATCATCTCCGGATCCCACTTCTGGATCACGTCGGGTTTGCCGACGCTGAACATGTTCTTGTACGGACCGTAGATATTGGCCCGGCCGAGGATCTTGAACTTGCCGATCTCGTGGGTGGCCGACAGCGTGCTCCTCCAGCGCGGCGCGGCATGCTTGAAGTCATAGACGCTTTCGCCGTCGAAGAAGGTGTAGGTCACGCCCGAGGTGTTCGGAGTGGGCTTGTTGACCTTGTCGACAACGAAGCTGTTCCAGTTGGCGCTGGCGGTGAAGCTGGTCGACTGGCCACTGTCCCAAGCCCTCTTGTAGGTCGCCACGACGTCGACACCGGTGGTGGTCGAGTCAAAGGCGTTCTGGAAGAACTGGACCTGGCCGATCGTGTCCGCACCGGGGATCTTGGCACTGATCAGCGCAGACTTGATCAACGGCGTCACCGTGATCGCGCTGGTGGCATAGAACTGGTCTTCGATAGCGATGTTGTAGAGGTCGACCGTCAGGCTCATGCCGTCAAACAGCGAGGCCGTGAAGCCAAGCGCCAGGTTGACCGACTTTTCCGGCTTCAGTTCCTTGGCGCCCATGTACTTGGCGACCGGGTTGGTCGCCGGGAACAGGCCCGAGGCAATGATCGCGCCGTTTTCGACGCGGGTCGACACGTTGGTGGTGAACAGTTGGCCGGGCGTCGGGGCGCGGAAGCCCGTACCGGCTGACGCGCGAATGCCGAAATCCTCGGTGATCTGGTACTGGGTCGCAAGCTTGCCGTTAAAGGTGTCGCCGAAGTCCGAGAATTTCTCGGCCCGGATCGCCGCGTCGAAGAACCAGGCCTCAGTGATGTTGGCCGAGGCTTGGGCATAGCCGGCATAGGAGTCGCGGGTCAGTTCGCCTGAATAGGACGGCGTGTTGCCGGGGAAGCCGTTCGATCCGACGCCCAGGGCATTGTAGACGGGATCGAGGCCCGCAAAGCCGTCCGTGGCGTCTGACTTGTAGTTGGCGCAGTTGAGACCGGCCGTGGAGGGCAGGGCAGCACCCTTGGCCGTGGCGGTCCGGGTGGTCGCATTGCAGAAGCCGAAGGGGTCAGGGACCGACCAGGAACCGGCAATGTAGGAGGGGACATCACCGGGGGTGATCTCATAGCCTTCCTTGCGGTACTCGGCCCCGAAATTCAGGGTCACCGGGGTGCTGATGCCGGCGACCGTCCAGTCATAGGCGAAGTCGGCATTCGCTGCGCTTTCCGTCGAGATGAGCGAGCCGTCGTAGAATTCTTTCGGCGAGGCCGGTCCCATCGACGGGTTCACGGTGTCCCAGATCGTGTAGGCGATCTTGTTGTTCCCGTAGCGACCGCTCAGATCGTAGGTGACGCCGTTGGCGAACTTGCCCTTCAGGCCACCCGTCAGGCTGTAGTCGGTGACGTCGCCGCCGAACATCGGGGTGAAGCCGGCCGGGAAGATCGAGCTGAACTGGAAGATCGAGCCGTCGGCCTGGCGGATCGGCGTGGCATTGACCGCATTGCTGACCGGCGGACGATAGTTGAAGTACTCGGTCGCGCTGCTCTTCGAATAGTTGGCAAAGGCGTAGAGCGACAGGCTGTCGCTGATGTCATAGCCGGCATTGATCACGCCGCGCAGGGCTTCGGAGTCCGGCTGACCCCACTTCTGCACATAGTCCGTGATCAGGGCACCGTAGGACGGGTTGGCGGCGGCATAGGATGCCACGCAGAAGCCGGCCGACTGGTTGGGAATCCCCACGTTGCAGTACTGCTTGCCGCGGTGAACCTGGTTCTGGCTGGTATATTCGAAGGTCCCGTTGACGAAGCCCTTGTCGCCGATCGGCAGGCCGAGATTGCCCGTGATCATCACGTCTTCGCCGTCGCCGAGGAAGAACTGGCCGTACTGGGCCGTCAGTGAACCACCGCTGGGGCTGTCCTTCAGCTGGAAGTCGATGACGCCGGCGATGGCGTCCGAGCCGTACTGGGCACCCGCGCCGTCACGCGTGACGACAACGTTCTTCAGGGCCGAGGCCGGGATGGTCGCCGCGTCGGGGGCCTGGGCACCGGTGCCGCCAATGGTCACCAGAGCCGAACGATGGCGACGCTTGCCATTGACCATGAACAGGGTCTTGTCGGTGGGCAGACCGCGCAGGCTGGCGGGGCGAACGAAGGTGGCACCGTCCGAGATCGGCTCGCGAGCCAGGGTGTAGGACGGAACCAGCGACTTCAGAATGTCATTGGTGTCGGTGAAGGCGGCGGACTTCAGGTCAGCTTCGCTGAACGAGTCCACCGGAACCGCGCTGTCGAGGACGGTGCGGGGCTTGCCGCGCGCCGTGACGATCAGGGTTTCGAGTTCGGAATTGGTTTCCGCCGCCGGGTCGGCGGGTGTCTCGGCGGCGTGCGCCAGTGCCGAGTATCCAAGAGTAACGCTAAGTGCCGAAATTCCGGCGAGAAGTGTCGATTTAAAGTGCCGAGTCATAGAGAGCCCCCTCGTTCAATTATAAACGCACGATTGAATCCTTCTCCACGGCTGTTTTCTCCCGACCTTTATTGTTTTTGAAACTGACGCGATTTTTCACTCGGACGTTGCCGAACGATTAAGCGTGGATTGAAGTCGTCGACTTGCGCAATGGCCGGGTCGGCATGAAGCTGTCACAGGACAGCAGAACGGCCCCGGCGCCCCTTTGGGTGGCGTCGAGACCGCATTTTTAGGCAGAGCGGAGCGCCCGAATGTGCAATCCGGGTCGCGGAAGCCTGCTGGCGTCAGGCGACCATTCGGTGATCGGCGGGTTCGCAGACCTCGGACTCGAACAGGTCATAGGCATCTTCCCAGGCTGCCAGGCGTGAGTCGCGCCGTTCGGCATCGTCGATGACCCGGATGATCTGGTCCTCGCGGTCGTTCCAGACCACGCCCAGGTCCACCACCCGATCAGCGTCCCGACCCAGGAGCAGGATGATGTCGGCGCGGGCGGCGCGTTCGGGGCTGATCCGCATCAGGGTCCGTCCGCGGCCGAGGTCACGGTGAATGTCCGCGAAGGCCAGGACTGCCGAAATCATCGGTGCATTGACCGGGGCAATGGCCCAGACAGGGCAGGCAAAACGGGACATCAAGACCTCCAGGGTTCGGACCGGTCCTGTTTGCGCGTGCCATGCGCCAGATTCGGTCGTATGGAGAACGTATGAGGCACGAAAAAGCTGCACGTCTCCTGGACCTGGCCCGCATGCTGGCGGGATCGGCCGAAGGCATGACCCTGGATGAGATGGCGCGGGCCCTGGAGGTCGGGCGCCGCACGGCGGAGCGCATGCGCGATGCGGTCTGGGCGGCCTTTCCGCAGATGGAGGTGGTCGAGGACCCTCCGACCCGGCGGTTTCGCATTCCGGCCGGGCTGGACGGTCTGTTCCAGACTCCGACCGCCGAGGAACTAGCGGCCCTCCGAACCGCTGCCGATTCCTACAGGGCTTCGGGGGCGGAAGGACGGGCATCATCGCTCTATGCCCTGGAGCGCAAGTTGCTGTCGGCCCTGCGCGGCGCGGCCCGGCGCAAGGTGGCTCCCGATGTCGAGGCTCTGGTCCAGGCCGAGACGATCGCCGTCCATGCCGGACCCCGGCCCTATGAGGACGTGACCGCCCTGGCCGCCATCCGGACGGCGATCAAGGGGCTGAGTGCGCTGTCCTTTCGCTATGAAGGGGGCAGCACGCCCGGCCGCACGCGCGAGGTGACGCCCCTGGGCATCCTGTTTGCCCGCAGCAACTATCTGGTCGCTCTGGAGGGCGAGGATCCGCGTCCACGCTCCTGGCGGCTGGACCGCATGCAGGATCTGCGGGTGCTGGATCGACCGGCCCCGCCGCCGGAGGACTTCTCGCTGCAGGCCTTCGCCGACGAAAGCTTCGGCATCTATCACGGCGCGGTCGAGGACGTGTTTCTGCGGATCCGTCCTGACCGGGCCGAGGATGCCCTGCGCTGGCGCTTTCACGCCACCCAGACCGTGCGTCCAGAGCCGGACGGCTCTGTCACGGTGGCCTTTCGGGCCGCCGGCATGCTCGAACTGGCCTGGCACCTGTTCACCTGGGGCGACGGCGTCGAGATCGTCGCGCCGGCCAGCCTGCGCCAGATCATGGTCGAGGAACTTCGCCGGGCCCTGTCGGTCCATGATAAAGCGGCGGACCTCTCCGGGACCCTGCCTCTGCCATGAACTATCGCCACGCCTTTCACGCCGGCAACTTCGCCGATCTTCAGAAGCACGCCATCCTGCTGGCGGTTCTGGAAACCCTGAAGGCGCAGTCCCCCGGCCTGGCGGTGATCGACACCCATGCCGGGGCCGGCGGATATGACCTCAGTGGCGAGATGGCGCGGCGGTCGGGTGAGGCCGAGGCCGGCATCTTCCGTCTGCTTGCGGACCCGGCTCCCCCTCCGGTTTTCGCGCCCCTGATGGCGGCCCTGCGGGCGATGAATGGCGGCCGGGACGGCCCGCTCTATCCGGGCTCGCCTCTGCTGATCGCCGGCACCCTTCGCCGGGAAGATCGCTATACCGCCTGTGAATTGCGCGACGACGACTTCGACCTGCTGCGCCGGTCTCTGGCACCTTTTCCGTTCGCCCAGGCCTGCAAGGCGGACGGCTACGAGACCGCCCAGACCCGGGCAGGGCGGGGCGGGCGAAGCGTCATCCTGATCGATCCGCCCTTTGAACGGCCGGACGACTATGCCCGCATCGTCGAGACGACGCGCCAGTCCCTGCAACGGGATCCCGCCTCTGTGCTGGCGATCTGGACGCCGCTGAAGGACCTGGAAACCCTCGACGCCTTCGTGCGTGCGCTGGAAACTGTCACGAACGACGCGCTAATCGCTGAGGTCAGGCTGAGGCCGTTGCTGGACCCGATGAAGATGAACGGCAGTGCGATGGTTCTGGTCGGTGCCCCGCTCGAGGTCGAGCCCGCCGTCCGGAGCGCGACCGAGTGGATCGTCCGTCAGCTGGGCCAGGCCGGCGGTGTGGCCCGCATCTGGCGGACCGTCGCATGACCCGAAGTTCGCCGAGCTTTGCCGAGGCCCTGGGAGTCTGGCTGAAGATCGGCTGCCTCGGTTTTGGTGGACCGGCGGGCCAGATCGCCCTGCTGCACAGGACTGTTGTCGAGGAAAAGGGCTGGATCGATGAGGCGCGGTTCGCCCATGCCTTGAGCTTCTGCATGCTCCTGCCCGGACCGGAGGCCCAGCAGTTGGCCGTCTGGCTGGGCTGGCGTCTGCACGGGGTGCGGGGTGGCGTCGCGGCGGGACTGTTGTTCATCCTGCCCGGCCTGGCCGTCATGCTGAGCCTATCGGCGCTCTATATCGTCTATGGGCGGTCGGAATGGGCCGGGCCGGTGCTGCTGGGACTCAAGGCGGCGGTTGTCGCCCTGGTGACCCAGGCCGTGTTGCGGATCGGCGGACGCGCCGTCCGGGATCGGGTCGGTGCCCTGATGGCGGTCGCCGCCTTTGGGCTGATGAGCTTCACCATCGTGCCGTTTCCCGTCCTGATCCTTGTAGCCGGTCTGATCGGCTGGGTTCTTGGCCGGGGCGCAACGGCGGAGCTGGTGGCGATAGAGTCCACGCCGCGCCGCGGAACCCTTAGAACTGTCCTGGTCTGGCTGGTCGTCTGGCTGGCCCCCGTTCTGACCGCCCTGATTCTGGCACCCGACTCCGTGGTGGCGCGGATGGGTGCCATCTTCAGCGGACTGGCCGTGGTCAGCTTCGGCGGAGCCTATGCGGCCCTGGCCTATCTGGGTCAGGCGGCTTCGGCCCTCGGCTGGCTGACGCCTGTCCAGATGCTGGACGGCCTTGGTCTGGCCGAGACGACGCCCGGACCCCTGCTGCTGGTCTTTGTCTTTTTCGGCTTTGTCGGGGCCTATCAGGCCGCCGCGCCGGAATGGGCCTGGATCGCCGGGCTCGCGGGCGGTCTGATGGCAGCCTGGGCGACCTTCGCGCCGTCGTTCCTGTGGATCTTCGCCGGCGGGCCCTTCGTCGAGCGCCTGCGTGGCCGGCCGCGACCGGCCCGGGCCCTGTCGATGGTGTCGGCGGCGGCGGTCGGGGTCATTGCCCAGCTGGCCCTGTGGTTTGCGACCCATCTGCTGTTCCGCACGGGTGAATCTCTGGCCTGGGGTGCCTTGAAGGTGACAGTCCCGGATCTCGCCAGTCTTGATGCCGGGGCCCTGGGGCTGACGGTTTTGGCCCTGGGTCTGACCTTTGCCCTGCGCCTGCCGATGCTGGCCCTGGTGGTGGTGATGGTCCTGGCCGGACTGGTGCTAAAGGGGATTGGATTGACTTGACCTAGGGGCAACATTTTCGCACTTGCGAACGTGAGATCTGTGTTATGCTGCGTTGCACAAAATCGCGGTTGCCGGAGCGCGCGCCATGGTTTCCTCCTTGTCTTTCCTTCCCGAGTTCAAGTCCGAGCGGGTTGATCCCGAAACGGCACCCCATGTGATGGTCGGGGCGGCCTCGCCCCTGTGGCTGATGTTCGGGGGCGCTGCCGCCGCCGGAGCGGCCTGGTGGTGGTGGGCCTCACGCTGGCGCGAGGCGGTCAATCTTGAAGCCCACGCCGGTCGCGCCCCTGAGCCTGTAGCCGAAGCCGCAGCCGCGCCCGTCGTCGATCCGCCGGTTGAGCTAGTGGCCGAGCCGGTCGCCTTTGTCGCCGAGGAGCCGCTCGAAACCCTGGACACGCCGGAGGAAGCCGCCGATGCGGTTCTGGCCCCCGAGGTCGAGATCCCGGCGGTGGTCGAGGCTGAAGCGGCCGTGATCGAGGCCGTTGAGCTTGTGGCCGTGGTCGAACCCGTCGTCGAGCCCGAGCGCGTCGCCGAAACCGAAAGCCCTGATCTGAACGCCAGCCTCGAGATCCAGGCCGATGACCTGACCCGGCTGGTCGGGATCGGCCCCAAGCTGGCGGCTTCCCTGACTGAACTGGGCGTAACGCGCTTTGCCCAGATCGCCGCCTGGACCACCGAGGACATCCAGTCGATCGATCAGCTGCTCAATCTCAAGGGTCGGGCCGACCGCGATGCCTGGGTGGCCCAGGCCAAGCGCTTTGCCGCCACCGTCGAGGCCTGAAGCCGGGCGGTGACCCGTCCGGCCCGCTTTCAGTGATGGGCCTGACGGTGCCTTTTCGGGGTCATCGGCTCGCGCCGATGCCCCCGCTGCCGCACTCGGTGTTCAGGTACTTCTCGATCTCGACCAGCTGGGTCTCGACCATGGCGGGTTCCATGGTGGCCAGCTGGTGGCCCATGTCCTTGATCTCGAGATAGCGGTGCGGCTTGCCGGCTGTCTTCAGGGCGTCGACGAACTTGCGCGACTGCTTCACGTCGACGATCTGGTCGCGGTCGCCATGATAGATCAGTAGCGGGATCTGGGAGTCCCGCGCCTTTTCAAGGGCATCAAGACCCCGGATGGTCGGGTTCTGGAACTCCCGCTGGAAGCGGTTGTCAAAGGTGGCCTGCTTGATGCTGGCCAGGTCGCCGGCTCCGGCACCGGAGATGGCGCAACGATAGAGACCATTGGGCCGGATGGCGGCGGCCAGGGCTGCATAGCCGCCATAGGAATAGCCGAACATGGCCACCTTGTCGGGCGCAGCGACCTTCTGGTCGATCAGCCAGCGGACCCCGTCATCCTTGTCGTCCTGCATTTTCTGGCCCCATTCGCCGTCGCCGGCGCGCCACAGCTTCTGGCCCCAGCCTTCGGACCCGCGGAACTGGGGTTGCAGGACCGCATAGCCGCGGCTGGCGAAGTACTGGACCCAGCCGGCCGGATCCCAGTCGAGATAGTCCCGTGCCCAGGGGCCGCCGTGGGGTTCGATCAGGGTCGGATAGGGGCCGGGGCCGAACTGGTCGGCAGGCGGGGTGGTCAGATAGGCCGGGATGATCAGGCCGTCACGGGCCGGGTATTGAACGAGACGTGTGGTGCCCAGGGCGGCGGTGTCGAGATCGGGCCGCACCTTGCCCAGCAGTTTCAGCGTCCCCGAGGTGTCGAGCAGATAGTACTCGCCCGGATTGGCCGGACCCGACTTCTCGACGATGAAGTGCTTCAGATCCTCCGACCAGTCGGTGATCGCGGCATCGGCCCCTTCGGCGACAGGCAGGCGCGTCGCTGCCCCGGTCGCTGGATCCGTCCAGTTGACGACGCTGGTCTTGATGCCCAGGGCGGCGCGCAGGCTCTTGTTCAGGGCCGAGAAAGTCTCGTCCGTCCAGTAGGTGGTGTTGGTCGCCCCCGAGTAGGAGAAGCCCAGGACCCGGCCATAGTCAGCCTTGGCGGTGGAGGTGACGATGCCGCCAGCGTCGAACAGCTTGTGCTCGAGCAGGGGCTCGACGATCTGCCGGGCCTTGATGTCGTAGACATAGAGACCGGCCTTGTCGCGACCCTTGCTGGACGAGATGTAGAGGATGTTGGGATCGTCGGTGAAGCCGACGATGGCAACCGGCTCGCGGTCCTTGGCATACCAGCGGAAATGCTCGGACCACTCGCCGCTGGCCGGGTCGCGGATCCACTGGGCGAAATAGACCGCGCCATTGTCATAGCCCAGCTCCTGGCGGGTACGGATCTCACCCTTGAGGTCCACCTGGAAGCCGCCGAAGCGTTCGGAGCCGCGCATCAGCCGCTCGGTAACGCCCGAATAGATGTCCAGCTTGAGGATGTCGCCCCGGGTATCCTGGCGCCGGTCTTCGACCACGATGTTGCGGGGATCAGCGGGCAGGAAGTCGATCACACCGGCATCGTCGAACTTGGCCTGGAAGGCATCACTCTCCGAACGGGTGCGACCGTCCGGCAGGAGCGTGCTCCAGGACTTGCCTTCCAGGTCAGAGACATATTGCCGGCTCAGGTGGGTCTTGATGTTACCGACCGTGAAGGTCTGGATCGTCCGCACCAGCAGGCGGTCATTCTTCAGAAAACTGACGCCCAGGATGCGGACCTTGGCAGCCGAGATCACGGCCGGCGGCTTGTCCAGGGCGTCCGTGCTCCAGACCGAGATCATCGGGCTCTGGCCGTTCTGGCTGGTCAGGGCGACGATGTGCTTGCCGTCGCGCGAGATCTGCACGTTGCTGATGGCCGGCGGGTCGGCGAACACCTTGGCCGGTAGTGGCGCGGCCTGGAGCGAAGGGGCCGTCAGGCCCAGTAGGACGGCGGCTGCGGCTGCGGCGAGCGGGCGCGGGTCTAGTCTCACAGTCGGCTCCAGTCTGAATGCGTTTCTTTGGGTGCGCCTGGCCAGCGAACCCGTTGCCACCATAGCGGGTGCGTCGGCCCGGCCAAGCCCGTGACTCTGCAGGCCTTGCGCCGATCCGACCGTTGGGTGCGTACCGAAAGACACAGTGTGTCGGAAATACGACCCAAAGACGACACCTAGGTTGCGGTGCAGCCCCGGATCGCGCTCTTGTCCCCATTGCAGTTAAATTCCACGCCTCTGTCCGAAGAAGCTGTCGGTCTTGCTGCCCTATGGGAATTCACGGAGGCGTTTCTGTCATGTCCAACCATCGTAAGCATCTTTTGGCCACCACGGTCATGGCCGGACTGGCGGTCACCGCCTTTGCGCCGACCCTGGCCCTCGCCCAGGCCGCCGCGCCCCTGCCGACCACCGCCGACAAGCCGGCGGACGTGACCGAGATCGAAGAGCTGGTCGTGACCGGCTCGCGCATCAAGCGCAGCGAATTCAACAGCCCCGACCCGATCCAGGTGATCAGTGCTGAACAGGGCAAGCTGAAGGGCATCTCGACCGCTGCGGGTCTGCTGCAGACCTCGACCATCGCCTCGGGTTCGCCGCAGGTGACCTCGGCCATCTCCAGCGCCTTCGTCACCGACGGTGGCCCCGGTGCTGAAACCATCTCGCTGCGCGGTCTGGGTGCCAACCGTACCCTCGTGCTGGTCAATGGTCGTCGCACCGGTCCGGCCGGCGTCCGCGGTGGCGTGTCCTCCGTCGACCTCAACGTCATTCCGGTGTCCGCGATCGACCGCGTCGACATTCTGAAGGACGGTGCCTCGTCGATCTACGGCTCCGACGCCGTCGCCGGCGTGGTCAACATCATCACCAAGCGCGATACGGAAGGCTTCGAGATCGATGCCTTCGTCAGCCAGCCCCAGGACAAGGGCGGCGAGCAGAGCCGCGGCAGCATCAGCTGGGGCAAGACCTTTGACCGCGGCTTCCTGAACGTCTCCTACGACTATTCGAAGACCGCCGAGCAGCGGATTGGTGATCGCAGCTACACCAACTGCGGCCGTCAATACATCACCGACTCCAGCGGCAAGCGGAAGGACACCATCGATCCCCGCACGGGTTCGGCCCAGTGCCGCGACCTGCTGTATGATCAGATCTGGCTCTATGACTTCAGCTTCGCCGGTCTCGATGGCAAGCTGCAGTTCGACTATGACGGCAAGCTGGGCGGCCTGATCCCCCGCGTGCCGCCGGGCCAGGCGGCCAACTATCCGGGCGCGCCGGCCGGCTTCTATACCGTGGGCTACAGCGATGATCCCCAGGCCGCCGACAACGGCGTTCTGGACTTCAATAGCCCGTTCAATCTCGAATCCTCGCTGGTGCCGCGCAACGAGCGCTCGACCATCTATGCCCAGGGCGCGTTCGACATCACCGACAGCGTCGAGGCCTATGGCGAACTGCTGCTGAACCGCCGCGCCACCAAGAGCAACGGCTATCGCCAGTTCTGGAGCTACTTCTACACCGGCGACATCGACCCGTTCAGCAAGGGCTTCACCGGCGACTTCATCCTGTCACCGACCCCGGTCACCAACCGGGCCCGCGACGGCCAGCGCGTTGACTATCAGCGCTTTGTCGGCGGCCTGCGCGGCGACTTCGGCAAGATCGATTTCCTGAAGGGTTGGGACTGGGACATCTTCAGCCAGTACAGCCACTCCAAGGGCGTCTATTCACGTGACGTGATCCTGAAAGACGCCGTTGATATCGGCGCTTTCCGCACCGGGTCTTGCGCGGGCCAGACGACACCGATCAGCAAGAAGAAGTGCGTCGACGTCAGCTGGGTCACGCCGGACTTCCTGGCCGGCAAGTACACGGCTGCCGAAGAAGCCTTCCTGTTCGACAATGAAGCCGGCAAGACCATCTACAAGCAACTGGTCATCGAAGGTTCGACCTCGGGTTCGCTGTTCAAGCTGCCGGCCGGTGACGTGGGCGCCGCCTTCGGCTTCCACTATCGCAAGGACTCGATCAACGACACGCCTGGTGCCGTCACTCTGGCCGGCAATGTGTGGGGCTCCTCCACGGCCGGCATCACCAAGGGCGACGACCTGGCGCGCGAGTTCTTCGGCGAGCTGAGCATTCCGCTGCTGAAGGGCCTGCCCTTCGCGGAGAATGTCGAGCTGTCGCTGTCGGGCCGTCATACCAAGGTCAACAGCTATGGTGAGGACGACACCTACAAGGTGGGTCTGAACTGGCAGATCGTGCCGTCGCTGCGCCTGCGGGCTACCAAGGGCACGTCGTTCCGCGCTCCGGCCCTGTTCGAACTCTACAAGAATGCCGAGACGAGCTTCGCCTCACAGCGCACGCTCGACCCCTGCATCCGTTGGGCGACCAACCTGGCCCAGGGCAACCTGCCGCAATACGTCGCCAACAACTGCGCCGCCGCGGGCATTCCGGGCACCCATTCGGGTGCCGGCTCGTCGGCCACCATTACGGCGGGCGGCGGCAAGGGCGCTCTCGAGGCCGAAACCTCGAAGGCGGTCACCTATGGCGTGATCTGGACCCCCAGCTTCGCCAACCTGAACGTGGCGGTCGACTACTTCGAAATCGAGGTCAATGACGAGATCACCCAGCTCGGTGCCGCGCGCATCGTGTCGGGCTGCTATCGTTCGCTGTCCTTCCCGAACGATCCGCTGTGCAAGCTGTTCACCCGCACGCCGGGCTCCAACCTGATCAACAAGGTCACCAACAACTATCTGAACATCGCCGAGCAGGCCAACCGCGGCATCGACCTGACCGTTCGCTACGGCCAGGACCTGCCCTGGGACACCAGGCTGACGGTCGACCTCCAGTCGACCTGGCAGCTTGAGGACACCACGGCCCTGTTCGCCGGCACGACGATCGACAAGAACGGTTTTGTCGGCGATCCGGACTGGACCGGCCAGCTGAACTTCCGCCTCGTCAAGGGCGATTGGACGGGCTTCTGGGGCGTCGACATGGTCGGCAAGGCGTCTGACGCCGAGGACTATGCCGACAAGAACGCGGCGGGGACCACCTTCTACAAGATCCACACCGAGTTCACGGCCTATCACAGCCTCTCGCTGCAGAAGAAGTTCGACGACTGGTCGGTCCTCGGCGGCGTGGCCAATGTGTTCAATGAAGCGCCCCCGGCGGTGTCGCGCGGCCAGGGCAACTACAGCACGGTCGGCACCTCGGTTCTGGCCTCGCAGTACGACTACTATGGTCGCCGCGTGTTCCTGAATATCACGGCGCGCTTCTAGTCTTAGCGGATTGGACTAACATGACGGCGGCGGGGCGACCCGCCGCCGTTTCTGTATTGATATCCGAGTTGGGGACCTGATCGCGTGAACGCCATAATCCGGGGCAAGCCCGACAATCTCGACGAGATCGGCCTGCAGTTCGAGCGCGCGAGCCTGGCGACGCCGGTCTATCTCAACAGCGTGCCCAAGGCCGGCACCCACCTGATCCGCAACATCCTGCGGATGTTCGTCGCGCCGGAGCAGCACTGGCGCCGGGAATACATTCAGCACGCCATCCTCAGGCAGTACGGGCCGGAGGCCTTCTCAGCCGCCAGACCGATGATCAGCTGGGGTCACATGCTGTTTTCGGACGAGTCGGCCATCGCCCTGCGCGATGTTCGCCATATCGTGCTGGTCCGCGATCCCTATGACTGGGTTCTGGCCCGGGCGCGATTCTACCTTTCGGACGAATTCCAGGGCAATCTGAACCACATCAAGGGCGGCGCAGCCTCGGCCGAGGACGTGGTGATGATGATGATCCTCGGCGCCCACGGCAAGGTGCCGGACCTGAAGGACATCTTTGCCCTCAATGCCGTGGCCTGGATGGGCTCCAGCGCCGTGATCGTGCGCTATGAGGATATTGTCGAGAGCCTGAATGACCTGGGATCCAGGCGGTCGGAGGCCTTTTTCCGCCAGTTGCTCGCCGATTGCGGTCTGGATCTGCCGACCGACTGGCGAGAGCGGGTCGAGGCCGGTGCCGATCGCCGGGAAAGCCGGACCGCCAGCGAAAACCTCAATGTAACGGCCGACTTGCCGAGAGTTCTGTCAGACGTCCACAAGCGGATCGTGGATTTTCACGCCCCCGGCCTGCGGGCCCTTCTGGGCTACGCCTAGAGCCTTTTCCGACCTGATGGCTCCATCAGGGGCGGGGGCAAAGGGTTTTAGATCACCACGGCCGTTCCGGAGACCGAGACCATCATCATCGAGCCATTGGGGCCGACGGTGTTGTAGTCGAGGTCGACGGCCACGATCGCATTGGCGCCCAGTTTCTCGGCTTCCTTGATCAGGTTCTTCAGGGCGTCATCACGCGCCCGCCCCAGGACCCGTTCATAGGACTTCGAGTGGCCGCCGATGAAGTCGCGGATGGCGGCCATCAGGTCCAGCACCACATTCGCGCCCAGGATCGACTGGGCGTAGATCGCCCCCTTGTAGTCCTGAACCGGCCGGCCTTCGATGAAGGGCGTGGTCGAGATCAGCATCGATAAACCCCTGTGCGGCACACGCGACAACGTCGTTAACTTAGGCGCAAACTGCGGCTTCCGCGAGGGGCTCACCTGCAAAGCGGCGCTTTCTTGCGTCAATCTCGCCTCCTGCGGGAATCTGGCGTTCTGCCACTTCCTGCGCGCCGATGGTTAAGGCAGATTGGGCCCAGTTCTTCACCCCGGAGTTTTCTGGTGATCTTCGCCAAGTCGCACCTCGACCTGCACAACATCCGGAACAATGTGGAACGGGTTAAGAAGCTGTCGGACAATGTCGTGGGTGTCGGCCCGCTCGGCGTCGGCCTCGACGGCCTGCTGACCTGGATTCCGGGCGCTGGCGAGCTCTACAGCCTCGGGGCCGGCGGCCTGATCATCATGGACGCCGTACGGGCCCGCGCCGCGCCGATGATCGTCATCCAGATCGTCGCCATCATCCTGATCGACACCGTGGCCGGCTCCCTGCCGGTCGCCGGCAAGGTCGCCGACGTGCTGTTCACCGGCCACAAGTGGTCGGCCGACATGTTGATCAACCATATGGACGACACCATCTATTTCGAGGGCAGCCGCAAGGAGGTCCAGGGTACGGCGGAGTATCGCGATCTTTTGGCCCGGATTCAGGCGGGCAAGGAAAAGCGCCGGGTCGTTTTCCTGGGCTGACAGCGGTCGATACATTCTGAACGGGCGAGGCGTTGATCAAGCATGACCGATGAAGCCGCCCCCTTCGCCGACACGCGCCGGGCTCGCGCGCATCGCGCCTGGCGGTCTGCTGAGACCATCAAGGGTCTGTCTGACCGCCTGATCGGTCTCGGTCCCTTCGGCCTGGGTCTGGATGGCGTCCTGTCGTGGGTTCCAGTGGTTGGGCCGCTCTACAGTATGGGTGCCGGCGGGCTGCTGCTGATCCACGGCCTGTCGGCCGGAGCCTCGTTCGTGACCCTCGCGCGGATGCTGGCCTATGTGGCGATGGATACCGCCACCGACGCCGTGCCGATCGCCGGCTCGGTGGTGGACATGATGTTCCCCGGCCACCTGATGGCCGCCAAGGCGCTGCAGAAGGACATCGAGGCCCGGCATGGCCTCCCCGATGACGTGGCGCTGAAGCGTGCACCCAAGAAGCGGGCCAAGGCCGGCAAGCGCTGATCAGCGGATTGCGGGCAGATCGGCCAGGCAGAGCGTCAGGTTCGGAAAGACCAGTGAGGTCACAGCTTCGCGCGCCGCGTACTGTGTGACGTCGCGATAGAGCCCGCCATCAAGGGTGCGATGCACGATGATCGTGGCGGCGTTGACGTCAACCACCCAATAGTCGCGCACCCCATGCTGGGCGTAGAGCTCGGCCTTGAAGGCCAGGTCATACTTGACCGTTGACTGCGCGACTTCGATCACAAGGCCAACATTGGCCCCGCCGACGGAGGTCAGGGGAAGCCTGGCGTCGTAGAGATAGAGATCGGGATCGGGCGCGTTCGTCGGAGAAAGCCGCAGTGTGGAGTCGACGATCACCTGCACGGCATCGCCGGCCAATAGCATCAAGCGCTTGGCGATCTGCATCTTCGCCCAGGTATGCGGCGCGCCTTCCGAGGCCATCTCAACCAGCGCTCCATCAACCAGTTCGACGCGAGCGCCTTCAGCGAGAATCCCGGCTGCCTGCATGCGCAGGACATCGTCCAGCGTGAAGCGATACTGCTGCGAGGTCTCCAGCGCTCGGGAGAGGGCGTTCATTCTCCCAGCATAGCACAGTCGGACAGGGCCGCTAAGCCACCGCCCCCTGGGTATAGCCGAGCTGGACATTGAGCTTTTCCAGCACCTCGATGGCCGCCTCGGCGATCACTGTGCCGGGGGGGAAGATGCTGGCGGCACCGGCGTCGAGCAGGGCCTGGAAGTCCTGGGGCGGGATCACGCCGCCGACCACCACCACCATGTCCTCGCGTCCCAGCTTGGCGAGCTCGGCCTTCAGTTCCGGGACCAGGGTCAGGTGGCCCGCCGCCAGGGACGAGGCCCCGACCACATGCACGCCGGCCTCGATCGCCGCCTGGGCGGCTTCGGCCGGGGTCTGGAACAGTGGGCCGATCTCGACCTTGAAGCCGAGGTCGGAGAAGGCGCTGGCAATCACCTTCTGGCCGCGGTCGTGGCCGTCCTGGCCCATCTTGGCGACCATGATGCGGGGCGGTCCGCCATCGGCTTCCCTGAAGGCGGCGACCATGGCTCGGGCCCGGGCGGCCTTGGGATCGGCACCGGCTTCCTTGCCATAGACGCCTTCGATGGTCTGGATCACGGCGCGGTGGCGGCCGAAGACCTTTTCCAGGGCATAGCTGATCTCGCCGACCGTGGCCTTGGCCCGGGCCGCATCGACCGCCAGGGCCAGCAGGTTGCCGTTACCGCGCGCGCCGGCTTCCAGGGCGTCCAGCGCGGCCTGGGTCGCGGCCGGATCACGTTCAGCCTTCAGGCGGGCCAGTTTTTCCAGCTGCTGGGTGCGGACCGAGCTGTTGTCCACCTTCAGCATCGGGATCACGTCCTCGACCTCGGGCTTGTAGCGATTGACCCCAACCACGCTCTGGCGATTGGCGTCGATGCGGGCCTGGGTCTTGGCGGCGGCTTCCTCGATGCGCAGCTTGGGAATGCCGCGCTCGATGGCCCTGGCCATGCCGCCGGCGGCCTCGACCTCTTCGATATGGGCGAGGGCCTTGAGGGCCAGATCGTGGGTCAGGCGCTCGACATAGTAGCTGCCGCCCCACGGGTCGGCGACGCGGGTCGTGCCGCTCTCCATCTGCAGGAACAGCTGGGTGTTGCGGGCGATGCGGGCCGAGAAGTCGGTCGGCAGGGCCAGGGCCTCGTCCAGGGCGTTGGTGTGCAGGCTCTGGGTCTGGCCGTTGACGGCGGCCATGGCCTCGACGCAGGTGCGCGAGACATTGTTGAACACATCCTGGGCCGCCAGCGACCAGCCGCTGGTCTGGCTGTGGGTGCGCAGGGAGAGGCTGCGGTCGTCCCTGGGATCGAACTCGCGTTTCATCAGCCGGGCCCAAAGCAGGCGGGCCGCGCGCATCTTTGCGACTTCCATGAAGTAGTTCATGCCGATCGCCCAGAAGAAGCTCAGGCGCGGGGCGAAGACGTCGATGCTCATGCCGGCTGCGACGCCGGCCCGGGCATATTCGATGCCGTCGGCAAGCGTATAGGCCAGCTCGAGGTCGGCCGTCGCCCCGGCCTCCTGCATGTGATAGCCGCTGATCGAGATCGAGTTGAACTTCGGCATATTGGCCGAAGTGTATGAAAAGATGTCGGAAATGATCCGCATCGAAGGCGCGGGCGGATAGATGTAGGTGTTCCGCACCATGAATTCTTTGAGGATGTCGTTCTGGATCGTGCCCGACAGCTTGTCGGGCGAAACGCCCTGTTCCTCGGCCGCCACGATATAGAGCGCCAGGATCGGCAGCACCGCGCCGTTCATGGTCATCGACACGCTCATCTTGTCGAGCGGAATGCCCGAGAAGAGGGTGCGCATGTCGAGGATCGAGTCGATGGCGACGCCGGCCATGCCGACATCACCCTTCACCCGCTCATGGTCGGAATCGTAGCCCCGGTGGGTGGCCAGGTCGAAGGCGACCGACAGGCCCATTTGGCCAGCGGCCAAATTGCGTCTGTAGAATGCGTTGCTGTCCTCGGCCGTGGAGAAGCCCGCATACTGACGCACCGTCCACGGGTTGGTGACATACATGGTCGGGTAGGGGCCCCGCACATAGGGCGCGACGCCGGGATAGCCTCCGGTGAAGTCGAGACCTTCGACATCGGTGGCCGTGAAGGCGGCCGCGACATCGACGCCTTCAGGCGTATTCCAGACGGGGCCTGCCGAAGCGACCTCTTGAGCGGTGACCTCGGCGAAGTCGACGGTGGTGAAGTCGGGGAACTTGGTCATGGCTCAGGCTCCCTCAAAGGCGGCGGCGAAGCGGATGGGCGTCAGGGGCGGGCAGTGACTGTCGGGTCCCGGCAGTCGCGGATCCGGCCCCTCCACGGCGAAGGCGGACGAATCGACGGTCTCGACCTCGGCAGGCTTGTCCTCGGCATTGGGGAAGACCGTGACCCCGAGGATCTTGCGGCTCTTGTCGGCGAAGGCGGCGGCCTGGGTGTCGCGGGCGAGGCCCACGGCCGTGGCGATCTGGCCGATCTCCAGGGCCTTGATCACCCCGCCGGCGGCCTCGATCGACTGGAAAAGGGCCCAGGCGCCACGGGCGATCTGGTCGGTCAGGCTGTCGAGATACCAGGAGCCGCCGGCCGGATCGGCGACACGGCCAAGATGGCTCTCTTCCATCAGCACCAGCTGGGTATTGCGGGCCTGACGGCGGGCAAAGGCCGTCGGCAGGCCGATGGCGTCGGTGAAGGTCCCCAGCACCACCACATCAGCGCCGCCGACCGCACCGGCGAAACCGGCCGAGGTCAGGCGCAGCAGGTTGGTCCAGGCGTCCTTCGTCGTCAGCATCCGGGCCGAGCTGCGGGCCTCGATGACGGCCGGCTCGGACACGCCGCAGGCCTCGGCCAGGCGCGCCCACAGGGCCCGGGCGGCGCGGACCTTGGCCACGCCGGTGAAGTATTCACCGTCGAGGCTGACGCCGAGCACGATGCGGCGGAAGGCCTCTTCCATCGTCAGGCCCGAGCGCACCAGCGCCTTGGCATAGGCCAGGGCGCTGGCGGTCATCAGGGCCAGTTCCTCGACATTCGAACCGCCGGCCTCGTGGGCCGCGCGGCCGGTCGCCAGGAACAGGCTGGCCCGGGCATAGGTCGTCGACAGGCGCGCGCCGACCGTGGCGGCGTTGAACACATGGCTCTCGATCGGGCCCGGGCTGGTCCCGGTCTGGCCGAAGGTGGTGAGCGGATCCATGTGAAAGGCCAGGGGCGCATTGGGCGCACCCTTGGCCACAGCACCCAGCCAGTCGGCCGCCTTTGGCCCCAGATAGCCGGCGTCCAGGGCGACTGGAGCCAGATCGATCAGCACCCCGTCCAGCGCCCTGGCCAGATCATCCGCCGATCCGATGGCAACGCCTTGGGCCCCCGTCGGATCGACGGCCAAGAGCACCGAGGCTGCGCCGTTCTGCAGATCGACCAGGCTGTCGCGCGCCGCGCGTTCGGAGTCGGGATGGGCGATCCGCATCCGCAGGTCCCAGGGGCGGTCGGCGTCCCTTGTCCGCAGATCGCGGGCGACCGACACGCCATCTGCGGCGGTATAGAGGGGCTGGATGGTCAGGCCATCAGGCGTGAGCACCGTCAGGGCCTCATCAAAGCTCTGACCTTTCAGCGTTTTTTCGACCAGAGCCGTCCAGCGGGCGCGAACCGTCGCGTCGTCCGAGACGGCGAAATCATCAGCCAGAGGCGTCGCGGTCTGGGTCAAGGCGTCTCTCTCCTGCAGTGCAGCATTCTTGGCTTTTTGTCCGTGATGCGCCCCTGCCGCTAGGGCCGTCAAGTCTTGCGCCCGCCCCAAACAAGCGTTTAAGCTGAACGCCGTTTACATGCGCGGTGCTCAACGCCGCCTCCTGAGGGGAGCCGATCTTCATGGCCTTGCCGCCCGTTCTTCGCGACCGCCTTCGCCTGCCGGTTATCGCCTCGCCGCTGTTTATCATCAGCAACCCCGACCTGGTGATTGCCCAGTGCAAGGCCGGCATTGTCGGCTCCTTCCCGTCGCTGAACGCCCGGCCGATCTCGCAGCTCGACGAGTGGCTGCACCGGATCACCGAAGAGCTGGCCGCCTATGACCGCGCCAACCCCGAAGCGCCGTCCGCCCCGTTCGCAGTCAACCAGATCGTTCACCGGACCAATAACCGGCTCGAGGAGGACATCGAGCTGTGCGTGAAATACAAGGCCCCGATCGTGATCACCTCGCTGGGCGCCCGCGAGGACCTCAATGCCGCGATCCATTCGTACGGCGGTATCACGATGCACGACGTCATCAACGACAAGCATGCCCACAAGGCCATCGAAAAGGGCGCTGACGGCCTGATTCCGGTCGCCGCCGGCGCCGGCGGCCATGCCGGCACCCTGTCGCCCTTCGCCCTGATCCAGGAGATCCGTCAGTGGTTCGACGGGCCGGTGGCCCTGTCGGGTTCGATCGCCTGCGGTCGCTCGATCCTGGCCGCCCAGGCCATGGGTGCGGACCTGGCCTATATCGGCTCGGCCTTCATCGCGACCCAGGAAGCCAATGCGGCCCAGGGCTACAAGGACATGATCGTCGAGAGCCACGCCGACGACATCCTCTATTCCAACCTCTTCACCGGCGTGCACGGCAACTATCTGCGCCCCTCGGTGATCAAGGCGGGGATGGATCCCGACAATCTGCCGGTCAGCGATCCGTCGGCCATGAACTTCGGTTCGGGCGGCAACCAGGAAGCCAAGGCCTGGCGCGACATCTGGGGCTGCGGCCAGGGTATCGGCGCCATCGACGCGGTGCTGACGGCCGGTGAACTCATCGCCAAGTTCTCGGACGAGTACGAGCAGGCCAAGGCCGAACTGGCCGCCAAGACCGCCCTGACATCGGGCAACCACCTGGCCTTCGCGGCCGAGTAGCGACACGCTGGAGCGGGGAAGGGGACGGGGATCGACCAAGGTCGGTCCCCGGCTCTGTCAGCGGAGCAATCCTTGAGGCGTTTTCAACGCCCTGAAGGGACCTCCGATGTTCGACGAATCCACCCCGCGCCTGGGTCTGCCCTATGTGCTGGCCGCCCAGGCCCAGAAGCATATCCCCATCAATGAAAGCCTCGCCCGGCTGGACGGACTGGTCCAGCTGGCTGTCGAAAGCCGCGTCGTCGCGGCGCAGCCAGTCAGCCCTGTCGGAGGCGGGGTCTGGATCCTGCCGGCCGGCGCGACGGGCGCGGCCTGGTCGGGCCAGGCCGCCGGCACGCTGATGCGTTTTGAGGCCGGCGCGTGGGAGGCCATCTCCCCGGCCGAAGGCGTCCTGGCCTGGGTCAAGGACGAGAACCAGCTGGTGGCCTTTGATGGCGCGGCCTGGGCCCCCCTTTCGGCCAGCTTCAAGAGCCTGACCGCCGCCGCCTCGCCGGGACTTGCTAATACCCGCTTGGAAATCCGCGAGGAGGAGACCGCTCTGGTCGGCGCGACGACCTCAACGGCCATGGTCATACCGTCGCGGGCCATCGTCCTGGCGGTCTCGACCCGAACCACGGTCGCGGTGACCGGGGCTGCCGCCTACAGCTGTGGCGTGGCGGGCGATGCGTCCAAGTTCGGCGGTTCGCTGGGCGTGGCCCGGAATTCCAGCAATGTCGGGGTGATCGGTCCGACGGCCTTCTATTCCGATACCCCGGTGCTGCTGACCGCGGCCGGCGGGAGCTTCACCGGCGGCAAGGTGCGGGTGGCGGTCCACCTGCTGCGGTTTGATACACCGGCGGCGGTTTAAAGCTGCTCCCCCTCCGGGGTAGCTGTCGCGGAGCGACTGAGGGGGCTAGCTGGACTTAGGCCGCGCTGCCCCCTCCGACCCTTCGGGCCACCTCCCCCGGTGGGGGAGGAGCTTGACCCTGGCCGCCGCCCCCGCTACACGCCGCTCACCTTTGGGGAGTAGCCGCCTGCGCCTATCAGCAGGCCCCGCCGTCAACACACTTGAGCCTTCGGGATCATGGCGCGGGGAG
Organism: Caulobacter henricii; assembly: GCF_001414055.1. GTDB lineage: Bacteria > Pseudomonadota > Alphaproteobacteria > Caulobacterales > Caulobacteraceae > Caulobacter > Caulobacter henricii. The sequence goes on from NZ_CP013002.1 coordinate 1,175,381, forward strand.
GGAAGCGATGATCCGCTTCCATGGCGAGACCAATGGCGCCGACAACCTCCCGGGCCGGGTGGGCTGTCGACGCTATTGGCATGCGCCCGGCCCGGAAGGTTTTTGATCCCATGGAATCCCTGTTCGTCTCGACCCTGGTCGTGGCCATCGCCGAGATCGGCGACAAGACCCAGCTGCTGGCCATCATCCTGGCCACACGGTTCAAGAAGCCCGTGCCGATCATCTTCGGGATCCTGGTCGCCACCCTGGCCAATCATGCCCTGGCGGCCACGGCCGGCTACTGGGTGGCCGACCTGCTGAACGGTCAGTGGTTCAAATGGGCCATTGCCCTGTCGTTCATCGCCATGGCCGCTTGGGCCCTGATCCCCGACAAGGCCGACGACGAGGACGGCTCGGCGGTCGGCCGCTATGGCGTGTTTCTGACCACGACCATCGCCTTCTTCCTGGTCGAGATGGGCGACAAGACCCAGATCGCCACCGTGGCTCTGGGGGCCAAGTTCCACTCGATCTTCTGGGTCGCGGCGGGCACCACGCTCGGCATGATGCTGGCCAACATCCCGGCGGTCTATCTGGGCGAGGCGGCGACCAAGATTGTGCCGCTCAAATATGTTCGTATCGGTGCGGCGCTGATCTTCCTGGCTCTGGGGATTTGGGCGGTGGTCGAGGCGGCGAGCCTCTTCCGCTAAGCCCCCCGAGCCGGTTAAGGAAGGGCGCAGCTGGAGCTACGCCCTTCCATGACTCCCTACGATCAGAACCTTCGCGGCTGGGAGTTCTGGATCGATCGCGGCGGCACCTTTACCGACATCGTGGCACGGAGACCGGACGGGACCCTGATCACCCACAAGCTGCTCTCGGAGAACCCCGAGCAATATGCCGACGCGGCCGTGGCCGGGGTTCGGGCCCTGCTGCCGGCCGGCGCTACGATCGACGCGGTGAAGATGGGCACCACGGTCGCCACCAACGCCCTGCTGGAACGCAAGGGCGAACCGACCGTGCTGGCGATCACGGCCGGCCACGCTGACGCCCTGCGGATCGGCTACCAAGCGCGGCCCCGGCTGTTCGACCGCCACATCATCAAGCCTGAAGCCCTCTATGACCGCGTGGTCGAGATCGATGAGCGGATCAGCGTCGAGGGCGAGTTGCTCCGGCCGCTGGACGAGTCGGCCGCGAGGGCAGGCCTGCAGGCCGCCTTCGATTCCGGCTTCCGGGCCGTGGCCATCGTGCTGATGCACGGCTTCCGCTTCACCGACCACGAGGCCCGCGTCGCGGCCATAGCCCGCGAGATCGGCTTTGCCCAGGTCTCGGTCAGCCATGAGGTCAGCCCGCTGATGAAGTTGGTCGGGCGCGGCGACACCACGGTGGTCGACGCCTATCTGTCGCCGATCCTGCGTCGCTATGTCGACCGGGTGGCCGGCGAGTTGGGCGCGGATACGCGGCTGCTGTTCATGCAGTCGAACGGCGGCCTGACCGATGCGCGGGCCTTCCGGGGCAAGGACGCCATCCTGTCAGGTCCGGCCGGTGGCGTGGTCGGCATGGCACGGACGGCGGGCGAGGCCGGCTTTGACCGGGTCATCGGCTTCGACATGGGCGGCACCTCCACCGACGTCTGCCACTATGCCGGCGAATACGAGCGGGCCTTTGAGACCATGGTGGCCGGGGTGCGGATGCGCGCGCCGATGATGAACATCCACACCGTGGCGGCGGGTGGGGGCTCGATCTGCGCGTTCGACGGGGCCCGCCTGCGGGTGGGACCGGCCTCGGCCGGCGCCGTGCCGGGGCCGGCAGCCTACCGCCGGGGCGGCCCGCTGACCGTCACCGACTGCAATGTCATGCTGGGCAAGCTGCGGCCCGAGTTCTTCCCGGCGGTCTTCGGGCCCGGCGCCGACCAGCCGCTGGATATCGAGGCTGTCACCGAAGGCTTTGCGGCACTCGCTGCCGAGATCCTGGCCGCTACGGGTGAAGCCATGAGCCCGGAAGCCATAGCCGAGGGCTTCATCACCATCGCGGTCGAGAACATGGCCAAGGCAGTGCGGCAGATCTCGATCCAGCGCGGCTATGACGTGACCCGCTATGTGCTGGCCTGTTTCGGCGGGGCTGGCGGCCAGCACGCCTGTCTGGTCGCTGATGCCCTCGGCATGACGAAGGTCATGATCCATCCGTTCGCCGGGGTGCTAAGCGCCTATGGCATGGGACTGGCTGACCTGCGGCTGATCCGCGAGGCAACCGTCGAACGGCCGCTGGCCGAGGCTGCGGGTGATCTGGCCGGACAGGCTCAGGCCCTGGCCGTCGAGGTCGAGGCGGCCCTTCGTGCCCAGGCCGTACCTGTGGCCTCGGTCGAGACGCTTGCGACCCTGCGCGTCAAATATGCCGGCACAGATACCCCGCTTGTCGTGCCCTTGACCGACGAAGCCGGCGCCCGCGCGACCTTTGAAGAGATGCACCAGAGGCGGTTCGGCTTCACGTCGCCGACCACGGCTCTGATCGTCGAGACCCTGTCTGTGGAGGCCATTGGCCATTCCGATGCGGGAACGGCACCAGATCTGGGAAGAGGCACATCGGGGGACCCGCTGGCCCTGGCCACGGTCAATGTGCGTATGGCCGGTCAGGCCAGAGCGACTCCGGTGTTCGACCGCGAGGCCCTGTCTGTGGGCGCAGAGGTCAAGGGGCCGGCCATCATTCGCGAAGCGACAGGCACCACCCTGGTCGAGCCCGGCTGGCGCGCCACAGTGGATGCCCATCTCAATCTGATCCTCGACCGCATCGAAGCCCTGCCGACCCGCCGTGCCATCGGCACCAGGGCTGATCCGGTGATGCTGGAGGTGTTCAACAACCTCTTCATGGCGGTCGCCGAGGAGATGGGTTTCGCGCTTCAGAACACCGCCTATTCGGTCAATATCAAGGAGCGGCTGGACTTCTCCTGCGCTCTGTTCGACCGCGACGGCAATCTGATCGCCAATGCCCCGCACATGCCGGTGCATCTGGGCTCGATGGGCGACAGCGTGCGGGCCATCCGCGAGGCGCGGCAGGGCGACGGGCGGGGCATGAGGCCCGGCGACGTCTACATGCTCAACGCGCCCTATAACGGCGGCACCCACCTGCCGGACGTCACCGTGGTCATGCCGGTGTTCGACGGCGAGGGGGCGCTGCTGTTCTATGTCGCTGCACGCGGCCACCAGGGCGATATCGGTGGCATCACGCCCGGATCGATGCCGCCAAACAGCCGAACGGTCGAGGAAGAAGGCGTCCTGATCGAGAACTTCCTGCTGGTCGAGGGCGGGCGGTTCCTGGAAGCCGAGACCCGCGCCCTGCTGGCCTCGGGCCGCTGGCCGGCCCGCAATCCCGACCAGAACATCGGCGACCTCAAGGCCCAGATCGCCGCCTGTGCGCGCGGGGCCGAGAGCCTGACCGGTCTTGTCGCCGAGTTCGGCCAGGCCACGGTCGAGGCCTATATGGCCCATGTGCAGGACAATGCCGAGGAGGCGGTCCACCGGGTGCTGGCCACCCTGAGCGACGGCGCGTTTGCCTACGAACTGGATGACGGCTCGGTGGTGAAGGTGGCCATCACCGTCGACCAGAAGGCCCGCACCGCAAGGGTCGACTTCGCCGGCACCAGTGACCAGGTCCCGACCAATTTCAACGCCCCGGCCTCGATCTGCCGGGCGGCGGCGCTCTACGTGTTCCGCACCCTGGTCGATGACGAGATTCCGATGAACGACGGCTGCCTGCGGCCGGTCGAGCTGGTCATTCCGGAAGGCTCAATGCTGCGGCCGCGCTATCCGGCGGCGGTGGTGGCCGGCAATGTCGAGACCAGCCAGGTGGTCGTGGACGCCCTCTATGGCGCTCTGGGCGTGATGGCCGGGGCCCAGGGCACGATGAACAATTTCACCTTCGGCGATGAGCGGCGCCAGTATTACGAAACCATCTGCGGCGGCTCGGGGGCAGGACCGGACTTTGACGGCACCGACGCCGTGCAGACCCACATGACCAACAGTCGGCTGACCGATCCCGAGGTGCTGGAGACCCGTTATCCTGTTCTGGTCGAGGCCTTTTCGATCCGCCGCGGCTCGGGCGGGGCAGGGCACCATCGCGGCGGTGACGGAGTGGTGCGCCGGATCGGCTTCCGCGAGCCGATGACCGCCACCCTGTTGTCCAACCGCCGCCGGGTGCCGCCGTTCGGCCTGGTGGGCGGTGCGCCCGGGGCCCTGGGGCTGGCGCGGGTCGAGCGGGCCGATGGTTCGGTTCTGGCCATGGGGGCCACGGATCTGGTTGAGGTCGCGGCGGGCGATGCCATTGTCATCGAGACGCCGGGCGGCGGTGGCTGGGGGGCCGTTTGATGCGGCCCTCGGTTCTGTTCGTCTGCCTGGGCAACATCTGTCGTTCGCCCCTGGCCGAGGGCGCCTTTCGCGCCGAGGCCCAGGCGATCGGGCTTGATGTTCTGGTCGATTCCGCCGGCACCGGGGGCTGGCACGTGGGTTCCGCGCCGGATGGGCGCGCCATTGCCGCCGCGCAGCGCCACGGTGTCGACATCAGCCGCCAGACCGCCCGCAAGGTCGAGGTCGACGACTTTCGGCGCTTCACCCACATCCTGGCCCTGGACCACGACAACCTGAAGAAGCTGCGCAGCCTGCGCCCGGTCGACGGGGAGGCGGAGTTGGGCCTGCTGCTGGACTATGCCGAAGGGCTCGAGGGGCGGGCGGTGGCCGATCCCTACTATGGCAAGGCGGCGGGGTTCGATGTGACCTGGCGCGAAGTGGCCCTGGCGGCGCGGGGTCTGGCGCAGTCGCTGGCGTCTCGGGGGGATTAGGCGACCATTCGCCCCCTCCTGACCGGTTGGCTTCGCCGCCCGTCGGGTCGCGGTCGTCCTCCCCCGTCGGGGGAAGATGAGGTCGACGCGTTTCATCTTCCCCCTACGGGGGAGGAGCGCCGCAGGCGCGGAGGGGGGCAGTGACTAGGCCGCCCGTGTGACGCGTCGTTCCAGCAGCAGCAGGGTCAGGGTGACCAGGAACCCGAAGGCCAGGAGCAGGGCCGCAAGGCGATGGGCCTCGCCCCAGCGCAGTTGCTCGACCAGCTGGAAGATCTCGACCGACAGCACCTGGGTCTCACCCGGAATGCCGCCGCCCAGCATCATGACCACACCGAACTCGCCGACGGTGTGGGCGAAGGACAGGATGGCGGCGACGGCGTAGCCGGGCATGGCCAGGGGCAGGGCCACCCGCGCAAAGGTCTGCCATCGGGTCGCGCCCAGGCAGGCCGCGGCTTCCAGGGGCTCGTCGCCGATGGCGATGAAGGCATTGCGCAGGGGCTGGACCGCAAACGGTAGGGAATAGACCAAGGACCCGATCACCAGACCCTCGAAGGTGAAGGCGAGGGTGCGAATGCCGAGGGCCTGTAACGGCGCCATCAACAGGCTGTGCGGGCCCAGGGCGATCAGCAGATAGAAGCCCAGCACGGTCGGCGGCAGAACGATCGGCAGGGCGACGACGGCGCCGACCACCGGCTGCCAGCGCGACCGGCCGCGCGCCAGCCACCAGGCCAGAGGCGTGGCGAGCAGCAGCAACAGGATCGTGGTGATCCCGGCCAGTTTCACCGTCAACCACAGGACCTCAAGCATGATCAGCGGATCTCGTAGCCATAGCGCTTGATGATCGCCCGGGCCTCGGCACCTTTCAGATACTGCAGGAAGGCCCTGGCAGCCTCGTTGCGGGCCCCGGTCTTCAGCAGGACGGCCTGCTGCTCGATCGGCGTGTGGTAATGGGACGGCACGATCCATCGCGATCCGCCGGGCGCGTTGATCACCTGGGACAGGGCCACGAAGCCCAGCTCCGCAGCGCCGGTCTGCACATGCTGATAGGTCTGGGTGATCGAAGCACCGGTGACGATTTTCGGCTTCACCGCGTCATAGAGCTTGAGCCTGGTCAGGGTCTCGACCGCCGCCTGCCCATACGGGGCCGCCCTGGCGTCAGCGATGGCCAGCTTCTCGAAGCGGCCCTTGGCCAGTACCGCGCCGCTGGAGTCCACCAGACCAGCCGTCCTGCTCCACAGCACCAGTCGGCCTGTCGCGTAGGTGAAGCGGGAGCCCGGCACGGTCAGGCCCTCGGCCTCGGCCCTGAGCGGCCGCTCGGAGTCGGCCGACAGGAAGACCTCGAACGGTGCGCCATTGGCGATCTGGGCGTAGAATTGCCCCGACGAGCCAAAGCTCAGGATCACGTTATGGCCCGTCTTCGCCTCGAACCTGGCGGCGATCTCCCGGGCCGGTTCGGTGAAGTTGCCGGCGACGGCGACCTTGGTCTCTGCGGCCAGGGCGGAGGCTCCCGTCAGCCAGCACAGGGCAGCGGCAAGCAGGGCGCGGCGAGCGAACAAACGAGACCTCGAGAGACTTGGAGTCGGCTTCGAACCCACGTTATGTAGCAAGACTACATAACGCTGTCCCATTTTCCGTTCGGGCCCGATCAGGAGTGACCATGTCTGTCGATGGCGACCTCAGCGCCTCGCTCGTCCTTCGCCGCGGCTCCCTGGCCCGGGTCGGGCTGGAGCGCATCGCCCTGCTGGAGGCCGTGGGTTCGCTCGGCTCGATCACCGCCGCCGCCAAACAGCTTGGCCTGTCCTACAAGGGGGCCTGGGACGCGATCCAGGCGCTGAACAATCTGTTCGATGGCCCGCTGATCACCGCCAGTGCCGGCGGCAAGTCCGGTGGCGCGGCGATGATCACGCCGCGCGGCCATGCTGTGATCGGGGCCTTCCGCGCGGTCGAGCGCGAGATCGGCGCGGCCCTGGCGCGTTTGGAGGCGGGCCTTGCAACGGCCCCCGATCAGGGGTTGGGAGACCTCTTCTGGAGCCTGGGCCTGCGAACCAGTGCCCGCAACGCCCTGCGGGGCACCATTGTCCGGGTCGGCGACGGCGGCGTGACCGTTGAGGTCGGGCTGTCACTGGGCGACGGCCTCGAGATCGTCTCGATGATCACCCGCCGCAGCGCCGACGAGCTGGGTCTGGCGGTCGGCAAACCGGCCATAGCCCTGATCAAGTCCAGCTTCGTAACCCTTGCCCGCGACGCCGCGCCGGCACCGAACCGACTGGCCGCCGTGGTCTCCGACCGGGAGGACGGCGAGGCGGCCAGCGAAATCAGCCTGGCCCTGCAGGCCGGCAAGACCCTGATCGCCACCCTGTCCCGCCCGGACGCCGACGCCCTGGCGCTGTCCGTCGGTCAGGCAGTGGTGGCGATGATCGCGCCGTCCGACATAATCCTCGCCGTCGAATAGGCGCGGTACGGCGTCCAGCGCCTTGGCACCCCTGGCGAGATGTTATCTGGCCGGTCGAGCTGCAGCGATGCGGGCCTGGCGTTGTGCCTCGAGTTCCGGTCGCTGCGCCATCAGATCGCGGTAATAGGCCTGTCGCAAAGGGACCTGCTGCGCATGCATTCGCCTGGCCCTGACATAGGCAAGGCCGCGCTCACGCCGCGCCTGGACCTCGCCAGGGTCTGCGGCCAGATCCCGCAGCGCCTTTTCCCAAGAGGCGGGCGTGTCGGCGAACACGCCGATGTCGAGATGCTCAGGCGTGTCGCCATAGACGATGGGGGAACAGATCGGCACGACGCCAGCTGCGCAGCACTCGATGAACTTCAGATCTGATTTCAGTCGGTTGAAAGGCGTATCGGCCAGGGGCAGCAAGGCCAGATCACAGCCCGCCAGGGCTTTCATATAGTCGGCATGGGGCAGGGTCGGATGGAAGACCTTCGTCACCTCGTCAGGCAGTGCCTTGTAGAAGGCTTCGTCATGCACGACGACGAACTCAAGCCTGTCCGCCAGGGACCGGGCGGCTGCGATAATCGCCTCTGACAGCCCGGCCCAATCCCCGCCGCGATTGAGCGCGCCGAAAAACACCTTCAGGCGTGGGCCGGACTTGGGCGTTGTCGCCTCGATGCGTGGCAACTCGGCAATGGCATTTGGAAAGACCGTTACGTTCGGATTCCACTGCCGGATCATCGTCGCCAGCGGTTCGGTGCTGACGGTCACGGCATGCACGCCGCGAAAGGCGTGGAAGTCGGACTCCACAAATTCACGCCAGTGGTGCGGATCATCGTCGATGTCCGATGTGATGGTCCATCCGCGGTCGATCAGGCCGCTGACCACCCTGTTCAGCGGACCGTCATTGAGGAACTGGCGATGCAGCAGGAAGACGCCCGGCGGCCAATGGCGGGGCACGTTTACAGATCCTGCCCCCCAGGAAACCCTGCTGCCAGGGGTGCTGGCGAGCGCTGCCAGGGGATGATCCACCCGCGGCTCGGTTACGCCAGCGAACTTCGCCATGCCGATGGCCGCGACTGTGGTGGTTTCAGACGGCGGGCCGTTGATCGCCTTGATGATCCACTGAAAGGCAGAGAGGTCGCGTCGCAGATTGTCTGATGAAACGCCCAAGGACTCGGCGATCGGTGCGAAGGCCCTGATCGCCGCTTCGGTTTCCTCCGGTGAAATGATGAAAGGCGACGCTTCAAGGACCGTCCAACCTGCCATCTGGAACATCTTGATGGCGGAGACCCGCGTGAAAAGCTGGGGCGTGACAGGGTTCGCCCTGTCTGCTGTCACGTAGGGCCATTCTCCCTTCAGCTGCTGCTGCAACAAGGCCCAATGGGAGACATTGGGAACGCCGGCAACGCAGATCCCGCCACGACCCGTGCGCGCCCGCAGACCTGCCAGAACGGCCGAGGGCGCATTCAGGTCCTGCAGGACACCCCTGAAAATCACGGCGTCGAAAGTGTCGTTCGCTCTCGCCTGATCCAGACCGGCCATGACGGATTCGGCGGCGACGTCTCCGACGACGATCGAGTCGACAAAAGAGGCCGCGTCACGCGCTTTGGCGTCGAGCAGCTCAAGTCCAACATAGCGGGCATCAGGATTGCGGGCGCGGTAGGCTTCGGCGAAGCGGCCGTTGCCGCAACCGACCTCCAGGACGTGCCGACGATCAAGCGGGATGGATTTGAGGATATCGGGATTGATGTCGTTGCCAAAGGTCATTGGTTTGGTCGTTCGTCTCGGGGTCTTTGAGGCTCAGCGAATCTGGCGGCCACGCGGCAAGTTGCAGGGACTGTCGTTGGTATAGCTTGCTGGTCCAGATCTTGAAATCTCAGCCCCGTTGAAATGGAGAGGACGGTGAAATTGCAATGATTTGAAATTGAATATCTTTCCTAAATAGGTTTTGTTTTCGCAGAATTATTGAGCCGAATATTTTTAATAATGGATAAATATCATTTACTCGATATTTGAAGAATTTGTGCTTTATTGTTGCGTAGATCATTATAAATGCTGCAAATTCTGTCAAATTCAGCCTCTGGGGAGGTGATTATTGTTGCGGCGCAACCGGCTCTAAGGCGCTCGATATCTTGCGGATTGTTCACAAGTTTTCTGATGGCCCCGTAGAGTTGATCGCCTGTTGGCTCGTCCAGTAGAATGCCGTTGTAGTCATGGTCTACGACGTCGGGAATTCCGAAAGCGCGTGATGCTATGGGAACCACTCCGCAGATCATATACTCTCGGACTATGCGACAATAGGTCTCGAATTGAGTGGGTATTAGCCCGATGTCGGCCCATGCAAATTCATTTGCCATCGAATCTACATTGTAAGGGTCGCAAAACTGTACATTGGGATATCTGGATAGGGCGGAATTCTGAGTCTGGGCCTTAGCTCCATAAACTCTCAAATGTAGATCAATGAATCCTTCGTCGTAGAGGCGCGAAAAAGCCTGTACGATTGCGGACCAGCCTTTCCTCTTGGCGTTACCGCCAGCATAGATGAAATTCAATCCTTTGTGGGGTTTCTTGGTTGAAACTGCATTCCTGACACTGACGCCGTGTTCAACGATTTCATAGTCACCAGACATTTTCATGTGACTATCAAAATAGTCAAAAAATGAATTAGTCGGGAAAAGAACCTTGTTGTATATTTCGGAAAAATGATCTCTGGCTACGATCTTTCGGGTCGCAATGGATTGGCTTTGTCGGTCTATATAGGCTTCCCCATAGGCTTTTAGCTTTGCCGATATGGATCGGAAATTGTGTTTCTCGCCTTGAATCGCGATGTTTGTGCGGTCGAGAAGGCATTCCGCGCAGTCCCGCGGGTTCAGGGGAGCTACGCAGGGCCGCCCGGCGGGCAACCTGTGGATCGGCTCTATGACCGAGCAGATGTCCTCGAAATTCCAGACTTGACGGACAATGGGCGCATTCAGCGCCCCCAGGGCCGCCAGGACCGAGCTTTCCATAAGCACCCAGTCGACAATGTGGATGATGTCCGGTGCGTAGTCGATTTCGATCGGTGGGGTCGTCCTGGCGCTCGGTGGGGAAGCGAAGGCGTTGAGATTCCATTCGGCCTGAACAGGCCAGTAAAACAGCTTCACTGGATCATAGATGTCCGGTGCCCGGCTGTGGTTGGCAGCCGTGTCGGGAACCAGCAATGCGACGTCCCAGCCACGCGCCATGGCGCGCTGCGCATATTGGCCCGTGATCAGCGGTGTCCCGCTAAATTCAGCCCAGGGCGCGGCATGGACGACAAACAGTATTTTCATAAGATTTCCAGTGAGGCGCAAAGGTCGTTTGTGCAGCGCCAATAGTCTGTGGGTTCTGGATGAGTGCAAAGATGTGCGGTCTAGAATGACGGCTAGGCGGCGTCGTGTCACGCTCTGTGGGCTGGGGTTTTGGGCGTGATCCCCAATCCGAAGTGGCCAGCCGTCCCGGCATGGGTTTTGGGGCTTGTACGCTCTAGCGGCGCGCGCGCGAGTATGGAATTGTCTGCCAGGACGGACGGGGGAAGCTGAGCTTGATGCCGAAAACTTCGCGACGTGGTCTGTTGGCGTTCGCCGCTGCACTTACCCTTGGTCTGGCCGCCTGCGGCGGCGGCGGTGGGGGTGGCGGATCCAGTGGCGGGGGCGGTACGACCCCCACGCCGCCGGCCAGGATTGTGATTTCCGACGCCGAGGCGGCGCGGTTTCTCACCCAGGCGACATTCGGCGTCACCGATGCCGATATCACGGCCCTCAAGGCCTCCAGCTATAGTGACTGGCTGACCCAGCAGATGGCGCTGGCACCCTCGGCCTCGCACCAGACCCACGCCGAAACGCGCCTGGCCCAGCTGAAGACCACCAACCCTACCGCGACCCTCAGTGCCAACCAGTTCTATGAGAGCTTCTGGGCCCAGGCCGCCACGGGGCCCGACCAGCTGCGCCAGCGCGTGAAGTTCGCCCTGTCGCAGATCTTCGTGATCTCGTTGAACGACGCCAATGTCGATGTGCGCGGGGCGACGTCCTATTACGACATGCTCGGCGCCAATGCCTTCGGCAACTTCCGCACCCTGCTCGAGAACGTGACGCTGCATCCGATGATGGGCGTCTACCTCACCAGCATCGCCAACCAGAAGGAAGACGCCACCACTGGGCGTCACCCCGACGAGAACTATGCTCGCGAGGTGATGCAACTGATGTCGATCGGGCTGTTCACCCTCAATCCCGACGGGACCTACAAGCTCGATTCGGCCGGCAATCCGATCCCCAGCTATACGGCTGAAGACATCTCCAACCTGGCCAAGGTGTTCACCGGCATGAGCTGGTACTCCACGGCCCCGTCCAACTCGACCTTCTTTGGCGGCAGCCGCAATGCTGACGCCACGGTCAGGCCGATGATCCTCTATTCGAACTACCACTCGATCTCGGCCAAGACCTTCCTGGGCGTCACCATCCCGGCCACGACCACGCCGGATCCGGCCGGTGACCTGAAGATCGCCCTCGATACGATCTTCAACCACCCCAATGTCGGCCCGTTCATGGCGCGCCGCCTGATCCAGCAACTGGTCACCAGCAATCCCAGTACGGCCTATGTCGGGCGGGTCGCTTCGGTCTTCAACAACAACGGTACGGGGACGCGCGGTGACATGGCCGCCGTGGTACGGGCGGTCCTGACCGACGCCGAGGCGCGCGATGCGACCACGGCGTCCGGCCCCACCTATGGCAAACTGCGCGAACCGATCGTGCGCATGGCCAACTGGATGCGGGCTTTCAATGTCACCTCGACCTCAGGCAATTTCCTGCTGACCTCGACCAGCGCCTCGACCTCGCTGAGCCAGTCGCCGCTGGCCTCGCCCTCGGTGTTCAACTTCTATCGGCCCGGCTATGTGCCGCCCAACACCCGGCTGGGCACCCAGAACCTGACCGCGCCGGAGTTCCAGATCGTCGATGAGGTCACGGTCGCAGGCTATCTGAACACCATGCAGACCACCATCAACAGCGGGATCGGCACGGGTTCCGACGTCAAGTCGACCTATGCCAGCGAAGTCGCCATCGCAGACGACCCCTCTGCCCTGGTCGAACGCATGAACAGACTGCTGATGTCCGGTCAGATGAGCGCTACCCTGAAGGCCAAGATCGTCGAGGCCGTCACCGGCGTTTCCATCCCCGGCGGAACCGCCACCCAGGCCCAGATCGACGCGGCCAAGCTCAATCGGGCCAAGCTGGCGGTGTTCATGACCATGGCCTCCCCCGACTATCTGACGCAGCGTTGAGGCCAGGATCATGACCGTCCGCAACCCCGATCGTCGTCACCTCCTCCGCGCCGGTGGGGCCCTGTCCCTGCTGGGGGCCGCCGCGCCCTTCGCCCTGCAACTGGCCGCAGCCGGCTCTGCGGCGGGACAAAGCGCACCTGACTACAAGGCCCTGGTCTGCATCTTTCTGTTCGGGGGCAATGACGCCCACAACATGGTGCTGGCCACTGACACCGACTCCTGGGGCCGGTACTTCGCGACCCGCAACACCGGCGTCGATCCGATCGCCCTGATGCCGGTCGGAACGGCACGCACGGCCGTCGGCGCAGTTTCACCGGTCACCGGACGCACCGCCAGCCTGGGGACGCCGGAGGCTTGGGGCGGCGTGTTGCCGATCACGCCGACGGCCCCCAACCCCGTGCCCGCCGGCACCAACGCCACCAGCCGTACCTTCGCCCTGCATCCGTTCATGGCCCCCACCCAGACGCTGTTCAACAGCGGCCGTCTGGCCATCGTGGCCAATGTCGGGACCCTGGTTCGCCCGATCACCAAGGCCCAGTACCTGGCCAAGAGTGTGGCCTATCCGGCCAACCTGTTTTCGCACAACGACCAGCAGTCGACCTGGCAGGCCGGCGCGGCTGAAGGGGTCCGCGTTGGCTGGGGCGGGCAGTTCGGCGACATGCTGAGCAGCATGAACGGCTCCAACACCCTGTTCACGGCCATTTCAACGGCCGGCAATGCCGTCTTCCTGTCGGGCCGCAACATCATCCAGTACCAGATGACCACTGCCGCCCAGCCGGCCGTCGTGGTCACGGGGACCACCGCCAACAGCCTGTTCGGCTCGACGGTCGGACCGGCCCGACTGCGCGAGATCATCCAGGACACCACTAGCGCCAGCCTCTATGCGGCCGACTATTCCACCGTGGTCAACCGCTCGATGACAGCCGCCTCGACCCTGAATACCGCCTTCACCCAGACCAATGTCACGGCCATTCCGGCCCCGCCGGCCTATACCAACGCGATCACCGGCGCGGTTGAGGCCAACACCCTGGCCACCCAGTTGCAGACCGTGGCCAAGATGATCGCCGCCAACGGCACGCTTGGCCTCAAGCGCCAGGTGTTCTTCGTCAGCCTGGGCGGCTGGGACACCCATGACAAGCAGAACACCACCCAGCCCAACCTGCTGGCCAAGGTGGCGCAGGCCATGAGCTATTTCGACGGCGTGCTGGGCAATATTGGCGGCCAGGACATGCGCGCGAATGTCACGACCTTCACGGCCTCGGACTTCTCGCGCACCTTCACCACCAATGGCGACGGCACCGACCATGCCTGGGGTGGCCACCACTTGGTGATGGGCGGCGCGGTCAAGGGCAAGAACATCTACGGCCAGTATCCGACGCTCGGCGTCGACCTGGGCACCTTCAACAACCCGGACATGGCCCGTACAGCCCTGGTGCCGACAACCTCGGTCGATCAGTACGGCGCGACCATGGGCAAGTGGATGGGGGTATCGGACACCGACCTCGACACCATCTTCCCCAACCTGCGCTACTTCACGCCGCGCTACCTGAACTTCCTGTAGCGGCATCGATCGTCGAGCGGGGCCGAAACAGGATGTCGGTCACCGCCCGGCGGCCGTTGCGGCGACTGACCTGCACGACGACCTCGACCAGTTGGCGGACATAGGTTCGCGCCATCGGCCAGCTGAGCTCGACGCCGCTGGTCAGGGCCAGAAGGGCGATCTGGTCCAGGGCCCCCTCGGGACTGTCGGCATGAACCGTGGTGATGGACCCGGGATGGCCGGTATTGACCGCGCGCAGGAAGGCGAAGGCCTCGCGACCTCGCAGTTCGCCCAGCAGGATCCTGTCGGGCCGCATGCGCAGGGCCGCGGCCAGCAGGGCGTCGGCGTCGACCCGGGCCTCGCCCTGCTCGCCGCGGACGGCCAGCAGTCCCAGAGCATTGGGGCGGTCCAGTTTCACCTCGGGCGCATCCTCGATCAGGATCAGGCGCTCGGCCGGGTCTATGGCCTTGAGCAGGGCATTGAGCAGGGTGGTCTTGCCAGACCCCGTGCCGCCCGAGATCACCATGGTCTTGCCGCGTCGCACGGCCTGACGCAGGAACTCCGGCCGGTTTCCCGTTGTCAGAAGCTCGGCCAGCACACCATCGTCGGAGGCCTCGGCGGCGGCCTCGCCTGTGACGTCGAACAGCCCTCCGGCCTCCAGCGCCTCCAGGCCCAGATCGGCAATGACATGCCGGCGGACGGCCAGGGCCACGCCCTGGCGGGTGGCGGGCGGCGCGATCAGCTGGACCCGGGAACCGTCAGGCAGGGCGGCGCTGAGCAGGGGATGCTCGCGACTGACCCCCTGGTCGGCGACGGCAGCGATCTGCCGGCCCAGCCGGCCCAGCACAACCTCGGTCAGGTCCGGCGCCTCTTCCCGCGTCAGGGCACCGTGGGTGGTCTCGACCCAGACCTCGCCGGGGCGGTTGACCAGGATGTCGGTGACATCGGGGCGCGCGAACCAAGGGGCCAGCGGGGCCAGATAGGCCTTGAGGAACAGGCCCTCGCTCATCGCGTCGCGGTCGCCGCCGGGCTGACGGTCGAGAAGTCGAGGTCACGGGCCACAAAGACGCGGATCGGCTCGCCCTGCGGCACCTTGATGGTGGGCGGGATGTCGATCTCCTTCTGCAGGGCGATCTGGGCAACGCTGGCGGCCTGGGCGGGCGAGCCGATGATGATCGCGTTGCCACCGTTGCGGTCGCCGACCGCTGCGTCCAGTCCGGCCGACAGGACCGACAGCAGGATCGAGGCCCCGAAGCGCCGGAAGAAGTGGTTGTCGGTCTCGCCCTCCAGGCCGCCGCGGCCCAGTCGGTCGCCGCCCGGCGAGCCGATGTCGACCGAGACGCCGTCCGGGGTCAGCACCCGCGACCAGACCACAAAGGCCCGCGACTGCCCGGCCGCGACGCCGCTGCGATACTGGCCGATCAGCTTGGAGCCCCGGGGAATCAGAACCCTGGACCCGTCAAAGCCGCGCACGTCGCGGGTGACTACCGCCCGGGCGAAACCCGGCAGGCTGGAATTGATCGCGGTCTCCAGCACCGCCGGGATCACTGTGCCCTGGGCCGCCAGGCTGGAGAGGTCTGACAGCCGGCTGGCCTTGGCGGTGCCGCTGCTGGAGCCGGCGACCCGTTCAGCAAAGCGCTCCTCGGCCGACAGCTTGCTGGCGTCAGAGCCGGTCGCCTCGCCCGACACTCGGCCGGGTAGGGATGGCGCCGACCCGCTGTCGGGGAGCCCGGCGACCGCGCCGCGCTGTCCGCTGAGATCGACGATCATGGCCGGTGCCCTCAGGCGGGCATAAGGATCGGACGTCGGCGTGATCGGCGCAGGGATCGGCGCAGGCGCAAAGGCCGGAGCGGCGGGGGCATTGGGCAGGGGCGGGGGCAGGGACGGATCGACCGTCGCGGGCACCACCACCATCGGCGGCGGCGGCGGCGGTACATAGGGTGGATTGGCGGCCTGATAGGCGCGTTCGGCGGCCCGGATCTTGGCTTCGCGGCCCGACTGCAGGCTGACGAAGACCACCGTGCCCAGGGCCAGGGCAGCGACCACCGCCAGGCCGACGGTCCAGGGCGATGCCGGGGCCGAAACCTGGGGTCCCAGGCCGCGCGCATGGGCGAAGACGGGGTTGTTGGAGAGATCGTTGGGCTCGGTCATTTCTGGAACCACCGCAAACGGGGCTTGGCCTTTTCGCGCGGTTTGGGGCTGAGCGGCCCCGCGGTCCGGTCGCGGTAGGCATCGTTATAGAGGCGGGTGACGTCGGTCCCGCGTCTCAGGGCAAAGCCCCGTGACACCTGGTCGACCACCACATAGCCGTCGCGCTCGGTGGAATTGACCACCGCCTCGCCGCCGTCGGCGTCGATCGCGAAGATGGCTGGATAGTCTTCGCCGGCATCGAACTGGAAATAGGTGGCCGCGCCGTCGTCGAACACCCGGGCCGGCAGGCTGCCCACCGAGCCCTCATAGCTATAGGCGGCATTGGCCACGCGCGGCGGCGGCCGGGTCTCGACCGGCGGCGGTGGCGGCTCAGGCGGCGGAGGGGGATAGTCAAAGCGCAGGGCGAACATCGCCGACCGCGCCGCCGCCGCGCCGCTGGACGGCGAGACGGACAGTTCAAAACTATACCGTCGCGCCGTGGTCACCACCGTCATGTTGGTGACCGGCGTGCGGGAGAGCGGCTTGAGAAACAGCAGGCTGGCCTTGGCGTTCGGCGTCACCTGCCAGCCCAGGGCGTCGCCGATCGAGACGTTCTCGATGCGCTCGTCGTCGGCAAACTCGATGCTGAACTGATAGCCCAGCACCCCGGTCAGGGCGACGACCTGATCGGGATCGTAGGGCGCCACGCGGATACGCGGGTCACCGGGGCCCGGCCGGGGCGTCACCGCCGCCTGTGCCGTGCCGCCTGCCAGGGCCAGCCAGACCATCAGGCCAAGTCCAAGCCGCCTCATGCCGCCCCGCCTCCAAAATCATCACGGCCGCGCACACTCGGCCGCCGGTAGGTTGCGCCGGCCGTTCCCAGGGGCGCGCCTGAGGGCACCGCCGCCGCCGAGCGCGTCGCGGCGACCGGTGGACCCGAATATCGCGGCGCATAGGTCGAGGTCTGGCTCAAAGAGGCCGCCAGGCGTTCGGCGCGCGACAGGACGCCGACCTCCCCGGCCGGCGGCTCGACCCGCGACGGGGTTTGCGGCGCACCTTCCATGGCACCATGCCGGGTCCGGGCCTTGAGCCGGAACCCGCAGGCCATCAGGGCACCCGCCAGGACCAGCCCGACCTGCACCAGGGCGAAGATCATCACCACGCCCGACACGGACAGGGCGGTGTCGACATTCAGCTCCAGGGCCACGCGCTCCTGGGCCAGGGTCAGCAGGCCTGATTCAAGGATGGTCAGCATCAGGGCGGTCGAGATCCAGCCCAGCATCGCCGCCATCAAGGTCGCCAGCAGGGCTCGAACCCAACCCTCGAAAACGCCCCGGGTCGCGGGAAACAGCAATAGGGCTACGAAGATCGGTCCCAGGGCCGTCAGCACCGCCGCCCCGACCATGGCCACGGAAAACACCCCGGCGGTCGTGAAGAACAGGGCACGGGCGGCCTGCCACAGCGCCTCGGCCGCAGCGGCATTGCCGTTGGAAAAGGCGCTGGCACCAGGGCCGGCGGCCTTGCCGAAGGCCTCGGCCGACAGGCTCAGCTGGTCATAGGCCACCTGCAGGGCACCGACCGGATCGCCGGCAAAGGCCGAGCTCTGGGCTGCCGGCCCGGTGAGCAGGCGCGCCACTTCAATGGGAGTACGATAGACCAGATCGAAGACCAGGGTCTGGAACAGGGTCCAGTTGGTCGCCAGGGCCAGCACGGCCCCGATCTTCAGGGCCGTCAGGGGCAGGTCTGACATCCGCGCGCCGGAGCCCAGCAACAGCCGATAGCCGAGCACGGCCACATAGATGACCAGGAAGGCCGTCAGCCAGGCCTGATAGGGCGAGCCCGGCGACCCGAGCGCCTCATAGCCGGACTGGGCATAGAAGCGCGCGTGGCAGTCCACCGTTTCGAGCACGCCACGGATCGCGCCGGCGTCCATGTCCAGGGCGGGACAGGCCTTCATCGCCGGGCCCCGGCCGGACCGGCCATGAAGGCCTCGAGCCACGCTTCCGGCGCATCGCCATGCTCGGCCCGCAGGGCGTCCAGACGGCGAACCCCGCGCTCATCGCCCGCCAGCACCCGCAGCAGACCCGGCAGACCCGACAGGTCGAGCCGCGCCACGACGCTATGGTCGGCCTGCTTGATCAGGAAGCAGCGGGCGGTGTCGGGCAGGGTGCGGACCAGATCGAACTCGTGCTCGCTCAGTCCGAAGCCGTCGATATAGTCGGCTGCCCGGGCCTTGGCATTGGGGAAGAAGATCTGGGTGGCAGCCTGCTCGATGATCGCCGAGGCGATCTGGCTTTCGAGGGCGTCACCGGCGCTCTGGGTGCAGAAGCCGACAATGCCGTTGCGCTTGCGGATGGTCTTCTGCCAGTCGCGGATCTTGCGGACGAACACCTCGTCGTCCAGCGCCTTCCAGCCCTCGTCGACGATGATGATTGCCGGGGACCCGTCCAGCCGCTCTTCGACGCGGTGGAACAGATACATCATCGCCGGCGTCCGCAGGGCGGGGGAGTCCAGCAGCCGGGTCATGTCGAAGCCCAGCATCGGCGCATCGAGATCGAGGCGATCTTCGGCATTGTCGAACAGCCAGGCGTGTTCGCCCTCGCCGATCCAGGGGGCCAGGCGAGCGGCCAGATCGCCGCTGGTCGGGCGGCGCGCCCCGCGCAGCAGATCCCGCAGATGGCGCAGCCGCCGATACTCCGGGCTCTGGCCAAAGCTGGCATCGATGGCGTCGGCGACCAGCGCCATATCCTCGGGCGGCAGGGGTGCGCCAGCCTGCTGCAGCAGGCGCGCCAGCCAGTCGCAGAGGAAGGCGCGGTTCTCGGCGGTATCGGGCAGTTGCAGCGGATTCAGGCCGGACGGTTCGCCCGGTGACAACAGGTCGTAGCGCCCGCCGCTGGCCCGCACAAAGATCTCGGCCCCGCGATCCTTGTCGAAGATCACCACACGCGGCGCTACCTTGCCGGCCTGGGCGACCAGGAAGTTCATCAGCGCCGTCTTGCCCGAGCCGCTGGGGCCGATGACCGTGAAGTTCCCCAGGTCGCCGGCGTGAAAGCTGAAATTGTAGGGCCCGAAGGCCGTGGTCTCCAGGACCGTGATCGGCGCGCCCCAGTGCAGGTCCCGGTCCGCGCCGCTCGGATGGCCGTGCAGGCTGGCCAGGCTGGCGAAATTGGCGGCCGAGACCAGGGCCTTGCGGGCGATGAACTTGAAATTGCCCGGGAACTGGGCCCAGAAGGCCGGCTCCAGATTGACGTCCTCGCGCACGGCGATGGCCCCGGTCTCGGCCAGGGCCGACTGCACCTCGGCCACGGCAGCGTCCAGGGAGGTCAGATCCGGTGCCTTGGCCAGGATGGTCAGGTGGTGCTCGCCATAGGCGGCCCGACCCGAGCCGACCTCGTCGCGCGCCGCTGCCAGGTCGGCGCGCAGGCTATAGGCGTCATCGTCGGCCGCGCGCAGCCGGCGCAGGGCCAGGCCCATGCGATCCAGCGAGACCTGCCGGTCGACGAAGGCGAAGCTTTCGGTCAGCACCAGTTCGAACGGCAGGCGCAGGACGGAGTCCAGCATGCCCGGTGCCGACTGGGCCGGGTAATCCTTGACCGAAACCATGGCCCCGAACTGCGAGGGCTGGTTGCCGCTGGCGGCGAACTCCATGGCGTCGAGGCCAAAGTTCAGCCGCCGCGTGGGGATGGCCTCGCCCAGATCGCCCAGGGGTGCCAGGACCGGCCGGGTCTGGGCATTGACCAGCGAAGACAGGAAAGCCGCCGGTTCTGACAGCAGTCCGCCGCCGCCCGGCTTCAGGGTCAGGGTCTGGGGGCCGTAGGCGGCCAGGGCGGCCATGAAGGTCTCGCGCGTCGCGTGAAGCTGGCGCAGGTCTGTGGCCAGGGTCGCCTGGGTCGCGGCCGGCTTGAACAGCCGCTCGATAAACCCGGCCTCGCCCTGCAGGGGGCGGCGGACCAGGGTGAGATAGAGCTCGTTCACATAAAGCCGGCGCTGGGCCAGATGGGCGCGCCAGGCGGCGTCGAGGTCGGCTCCGAACGGATTGGCGAAGGTCCCCGACAGGTCCACCGCCACCTGCCGCCGGACCACGTGGTGATAGATGGCCAGCCGCGAATGGGCCGCGCCGCGCAGCAGGGTCTCGCGCAGGGTCTTGCGATAGTTCAGCTCGTCGTCGGTGCGGGTCTCGAACGGAAATCCGGCGAGTTTGATGGTCTGGATCAAAAGACCGTCGCGGGTGCGCAGCGTGGTCTCGTCCACATGACCGGCATAGGGCAGGCGCTGGCCGACCCGCGCCTCGCGCGGTGCCAGGATGCGCGCGGCGCCTGTGCTGACGAGCCTCTGGTTCATGGTCGGTAGGCGTTGGCGCGCCAGAAGCGGAAATTGGCGACGCGGGGGCACTGGCTGGCGCGGGTGACCCACAGGTCAAAGAACCGCGGCTCGTTCAGGCAGCCCAGATAGCCGACAATGTGGATCGCCGGCGCCAGCAGCAGCGCCCAGAAGCTCTTGGTGATCAGGAAGGCCTCGAGCGTCACGATCAGGTTGAAGACCGCATAGCTGTAGGTCACGCCGGCGATCATCTGCGGGCGGGTGAGTGCCGCGAAGATGGGGTCAGAGGTCAGGCGCGGCATGGATCTCTACCCAGCGCCGGTGGCCGCGGCGCGGATGCCCGCGACGATGGCAGCAGCACCGAAGATGATGAAGCACCCGATGATCACCGTCAGGCCGCGCCGCCACTCGATCCGGCCCGCCAGCATCAGAAAGCCGACAATGGCCACGGCGATCACGGCGGCTGCGGTGGCCAGGCTGCCCAGCAGGGTGCCCTGGATCCAGGTCAGGGCCGCCAGCAGGGGGGAGGAGCCCGCCGGATCGGCGGTGACCGTCTGGGCCAGGGCGGCATGGCCCAGGGCTGAAAGGAGCAGGGCTGAGCCACCCCGTTGGAAGATCTTGCGCATGGGCATTCTACTCATACTGACCCGGCGACACGACGGCACCGGCCAAATGGTCCAGGATGGACCGGACATATTCGCGCGTTTCACGATAGGGCGGCACGCCGCCATACCGCTCAACCGCGCCAGGGCCGGCATTGTAGGCCGCCAGGGCCAGGGGCAGGTCGCCGTCGAAGCGGCGCAGCATGGACGAGAGGTAGCGGGCCCCGCCGTCGATGTTCATGTCCAGGTCCGAGGGGTCGACCCCGAGATCGCGGGCCGTGGCGGGCATCAACTGCATGGTCCCCACCGCGCCCTTCGGCGAGACGGCGCTCTGGTCCAGACGCGACTCGCGCCAGGCCACCGCCTGGATCAGGGCAGGGCTCAGGCCGGACCGGTCGGCCGCTTTGGCGATCGCGGTTCCCGAAGCGACCGTGCGGGTCGCGAGGGCCCGGGACGGCCTCGCGCTGGAAGGCGGCGGAGGGGCGATCAAGGATACAGCGCTCAGCCCCGGTCCCGCATAGACCCCGGCACCCTTGTGCAGGATGACGGTCCCGGTCGGGGTGATTTCCATGACCTGGGCCTGGCCCAGGGCGGGCAGTGACAACAGAGAAATCGCAGCGAACAGGCCGGCGGCTCTACCGCGCGCAAGCCAAGTATCACACGACGTTGCGGTCTTTCCCCTCATGCGTCTCAGCCTAAAGGTTTCGCCAAGGGCGGCAAGAGTGCAGGTGTCCTGTCAGCGCCTTCGGAGCCTCAATGGCGCGCGCCAGTCCTCTGACCGAGAGCGTGGTCCACGCCTGACTCTGGTGAATTCGGCTTTGGCGTTGCGGCACGTGCGGAGGGGCGTGGGCGCAACCCCGGGGGCTGAGGAGGCGCTGGGCGCGCTCTTCGCAATGATCGCCCCGGGGGGGCTGGTGTTTTGGCTGTCCGGGGCCCGGTTGGGCGTCAAGCGCGCCGTCTTGCAACGGGCCTTGATGTTTCCGCGCCGTCCGGCAATTATCGTATACGATTGTGCCGGCGACCGGAGGGACGTTCATGAGCGTGTTCAGGGATCAGGAGACGGTCGACCTCTCGATCCAGGAGGTGTTCGACCTGTCGCGGCGGGTGCTGATCGCGGCTGGCCTGTCCGTGCCGCACGCCGAGGCGGCGGCCCGCGTCATCACGGCCGGCGAGCGGGACGAATGCGCCTCGCACGGCCTCTATCGTCTGCCCGGATGCGTCATGACCATACGCTCGGGCAAGATGTCCCTGGACGCCGAGCCGGTGATCGAGGACGTCTCGCCGGCCCTGGTGCGGGCCGATGCGCGCCGGGCCTATTCCCTGCTGGCCTTTGAGCGCGCCGCGCCCCTGCTGGTGGAAAAGGCCAAGACGGTCGGGGTGGCGGCCCTGGTGATCAACAACTGCTACCACTTCTCGGCCCTGTGGCCCGAGATCGAACAACTGACCGAGCGGGGCGTGGCCGCCCTTGCCATGACGCTCAGCCATTCGTGGGTGGCACCGGCGGGCGGCAAGAAAGGACTGCTGGGCACCAATCCCATCGCCTTCGGCTGGCCGCGTCCGGGGCCGCATCCCTATGTCTTCGACTTCGCCACCAGCGCCGTCGCGCGCGGGGACGTCTCACTGCATGACATCGCCGGAAAGCCGATTCCCGAGGGTTGGGGCGTCGATGCCGAGGGGCAATCCACGACCAGCGCCCGCGCCGCGCTGGACGGGGCAATGCTGACCTTCGGCGGCCACAAGGGTTCGGCCCTGTCGACCATGATCGAACTGATGGCTGGGCCGTTGATCGGCGATCTGACCAGCCGCGAATCCATGGCCTTCGACGACGGCGACAAGGCGGCGCCCATGCACGGGGAGCTGATCCTGGCCTTTGATCCCGCCATCATGGGCGGGGGTGATCCGGCCGCCAACGCCGCCCGCGCTGAGGCCCTGTTCGCCGCCTTTGCCGACCAGGACGCGCGCCTGCCGTCCGAGCGACGTTACGCCGCCCGCGCCCGCAGTCTGGCGCGCGGAGTGCACGCGCCCAAGGTGCTTTACGACCAGATCCTGGCTCTGGGCCTTTGAGCCCGACGTCCGTCTTCCTTCCCTACTCAGAGAACGCCCCATGACCGCTCCGATTGAACTGTCACACTGGATCAACGGCGAACGCCGGGACACGGGCAAGCTCGAGAGCCTGAACCCCTCCGACACGCGCGAGATCGTGGCCCTGGCCCCGAACGGCGGCGTGGCCGAGGTGGATGAAGCCGTGGCTGCGGCGTCGGCCGCCTTCGACGGCTGGGCCAATGCCTCGCCCGAGGTGCGTTCGGACGTGCTGGACCGGGCCGGAAGCCTGCTGATGGAACGCCGCGAGACGGTCGGTCGCCTGCTGTCGCGCGAAGAGGGCAAGACCCTGGCCGAGGGGATCGGCGAGACAGCCCGCGCCGCCCGAATTCTGAAATACTTCGCCGGCGAGGCCCTGCGCCTGCACGGCCAGAACCTGGCTTCGACCCGTCCGGGCGTGGAGATCCAGACCTATCGCCAGCCGGTCGGGGTCTATGGCCTGATCACCCCATGGAACTTCCCCATCGCCATCCCGGCGTGGAAGGCGGCACCCGCCCTGGCCTTCGGCAATACGGTGGTGATGAAGGCGGCCAGCCACACCCCGGCCACGGCCGAGGCCCTGGTCGCCATCCTGCATGAAGCCGGCCTGCCCAAGGGAGTACTGAACCTGGTCATTGGCGGCGGTCGCGTGGGGCAGGCCATTGTCGACCATAAGGATGTTGCGGGCGTCAGCTTTACCGGTTCGCAGGGCGTGGGCGCGGGCGTCGCCGCCTGCGCCGTGGCGCGTCAGGCCCGCGTGCAGCTGGAAATGGGCGGCAAGAACCCGTTGATCGTGCTGGACGACGCAGACCTCGACCGCGCCGTGGCCATCGCCCTGGACGGCAGCTTCTTCGCCACCGGCCAGCGTTGCACGGCGTCGAGCCGCCTGATCGTGCAGGACGGCATCCACGACCGCTTCGTTGCCGCTCTGGCCGAGAAGGTCGCCGCCCTGCGGGTCGGCCACGCCCTCGATCCCCAGACCCAAGTCGGCCCCGCCGTCTCGGAGGATCAACGCGAGACCTCCTATCGCTACATCGACATCGCGGCGTCCGAAGGCGGCCGCCTCGTCACCGGCGGCGAGCGTTTGAACCTTGAAGCGCCCGGCTGGTACGTCCAGCCGACCCTGATCGCCGACACTGATCCGGCCATGCGCATCAACACCGAAGAGGTCTTCGGCCCGGTCGCCTCGACCCTTCGGGTCAAGGACTACGAGCAGGCCCTGGAGGTCGCCAACGGCGGCGAGTTCGGCCTGTCGGCGGGTATCATCACCCAGTCGCTGAAGCACGCCCGCGACTTCCAGCGCCGGGCCAAGGCGGGCATGACCATGGTCAACCTGGCCACCGCCGGGGTCGACTATCATGTCCCGTTCGGCGGCACCAAGGCCTCGTCCTACGGTCAGCGCGAACAAGGCTTCGCCGCCGCTGATTTCTTCACCCTGACGAAGACCAGCTACAGCGCGGCCTAGAGCCTTTCGCCACGTGGCTTCAACGGTCCTGGCGCGAGGGGCGGCGCCAGGACCTGCTCGATGTCGTGTCGGAAGAACTCCCCGTTGATCGGCCCATCAATCCCCCTGGTCTGGTCGATGAACACCAGACGCTCGGGCTCGATCCAGCCCTGATGCGTCTTCCATTTTGGGAATTCCGATTCCGTCAAAAGACGGCGCGCCCCAGGCGGCCAATCGCTTGACTTCGTTGCGACTTGAATATCGTATACGATAATGGTCTGCTTTAGAAGGAATGGCTTATGGCTGGGGTAACGCTGGAATGGAGTGGGGTCATCCCTGCGGCCACCACCCAATTCGACGAGGCGCTGGGCGTGGATCTGGACGCCACCCAGAAGGTGCTGGACGGCCTGATCAAGGACGGCGTCGACGGCATCATCGTCATGGGCACTGTTGGTGAGAACAACTCGCTGGAGCCCGAGGAAAAGCGCGCTGTCCTGAAGGCGGCGGTCGAGGTCGCCGACGGTCGTGTGCCGATCATCACCGGCGTCAGCGAACTGACCACGTCGCGCGCCGAACGCTACGCCAAGGACGCCGAGGACATCGGCGTGGACGCCCTGATGGTGCTGCCGGCCATGGTCTATATGCCGACGGCTGAAGAGCTTGAGGCTCACTTCCGGGCGGTGGCGGCGGCCAGCGGCCTGCCCAACATGCTCTACAACAACCCGACCATGTACCGGATCGCGCTGACCAACGCTGACCTGAAGCGCCTGTCGGACGTGCCCAATATCGTGGCGTTGAAGGAAAGCGCGCCGGACTCGCGGCGCATCACCGACATCATCAATGAACTGGGCGACCGCTACGCCCTCATGGTCGGCCTGGACGACGTGGCGCTGGAGGGCATGATGCTGGGTGCCCGGGGTTGGGTCTCCGGCCTGACCAACGCCTTCCCCGAGGAATCCGTGGCCCTGGTTCGGGCGGTGAAGGACGGTGACTTGGCGCGCGCGCTCGAGATCTATCGTTGGTTCATGCCGCTGCTGCACCTCGACGCCGTGGCGGACCTGGTGCAGTCGATCAAGCTGTCCGAGGCCATCATGGGGCGCGGGACCGAGCGGGTCCGCATGCCGCGTATGCCCCTGACGGGTGCGCGCCGGGCTGAAGTCATCGCCATGGTCGAAAAGGCGGCGGCGACGCGGCCGGTCGGCTCGGGCACGGCCCTCAAGATCGTCTGATCGGGGGTTTCGATGCGCGACGTCTTCTTCTGCATTGACGGTCATACCGCCGGCAACCCGGTTCGCCTGGTCGCCGGCGGCGCGCCCCTGTTGTCAGGGACGAGCATGGCCGAGCGGCGGCTCGATTTCCTCGACCGCTACGACTGGATCCGGACGTCGCTGTGCTTCGAACCGCGCGGTCACGACATGATGAGCGGCGGGTTCCTGTACCCGCCGACCCTGCCCGACACCGATGCGGGCATCCTGTTCATCGAGACCAGCGGCTGCCTGCCCATGTGCGGCCACGGGACCATCGGCATGATCACCTTCGGCCTCGAGCACGGCCTGATCCGGCCGCGCAATCCCGGGAGGCTGAAGGTTGAGGTTCCGGCCGGGGTGCTGGATATCACCTATCAAACCGAGGGCGACCGCGTGACCTCGGTGCGTATTCGCAACATCGCCAGCTATCTGGCGGCGGAAGGCATAGAGATCGAGGTTCCGGGCTTTGGCCCCTTGCGTGTCGATGTCTCCTACGGCGGCAACTACTACGCCATCGTCGAGCCGCAAGGCCCCTATACGGGGTTGGACGACCTGGGCGCGAGCCGCATCGTGGAATTGAGCGGCATGGTGCGAGAGCGGGTGCGTGACGTCTTCCAGCCGGTGCACCCGGACGAGCCGTCGATCAACGGCGTCAGCCACGTCCTGTGGGCCGACGTTCCGAAAGGCGACGGGGCTGACGGCCGCAACGCCGTCTTCTATGGCGACAAGGCCATCGACCGCAGCCCATGCGGCACCGGTACCTCGGCGCGGCTGGCCCATCTGCACGGCAAGGGACGGCTCAAGGTCGGCGACGCCTTCGTCCATCAAAGCTACATCTGCAGTCGCTTTATCGGCCGTGTCGAAGCGGAGACGACGGTGGGGGCGTACAAGGCGATCATTCCCTCCATCGAGGGTTCTGCGGTCGCTACGGGCTTCAATACCATCTGGGTGGACCGCCGCGATCCGTTCTGGGCGGGTTTCCAGGTTGTCTAGCGTGTTCCACATCGTAATTGCAGTCACCGCAAGCTATGGCTTGGCGTGGGCGTTCGGCCCAGTCATTCGACTCGATGAACTGCATGGCCGCGTCCCCGTTTGAAGTCCGAACCCTGTCCGACCGCCTGATGGAGGTGGTGCGGGACATGATCTTGACCGGTGTCATCGAACCGGACGTGCCGATCCGCCAGGACGCCCTTGCAGCCGACCTGAACGTCTCCAAGATTCCCTTGCGCGAAGCCCTGGTTCGTCTGGAACAGGACGGCCTGGTGGTGTCGCACGCCAACCGCGGCTTCTTCGTGCGGGGCATGAGCGCGACCGAAGCCGAGGAAATCTACGAACTGCGCCTGAAGCTGGAACCCGACGCCGCAGCCCAGGCCTGCCTCGCGGCCAATGACGATCAGCGCGCCGTCGCTCAGCGCATGCTGGCCGAGCTGGACGCCGCCGCCGCCGCACACCTGCCAAGCGTGGGGCCGCTGAATCGCGCCTTTCACATGGCCTTGATCCAGCCCGGCGGGCGGGTGCTGACGACCGAGATCACCGCGCGCCTGCACGTCATGGCTGACCGGTACGTCCGCAGGCATCTCGAAGGCAATGATCGCCACCTGACGGCTGAGGCGGAGCACCGCGAGATCCTGCAGGCCTGGATGAGCCGCGATGCCAAGGTGGTGCGCCGCTTGGTGGCGGCGCATCTGGAGCACACTCTGCGCGACCTGCGCGAGGAGTTTGGCAATGTCGTCGCCTCGGAAGGGCCCGTCACGGGGCGCAGCCGCAAGCGCGTTTAGGGACGTCCTTGGGCAGGTCGGCGCGTTCAGTCCGCCCGGTCGGCCACGGCGGCGACGCCTGACCGCGACTTGAGGGCGGTCGTCAGCAGGCTGGCCGCGGCATAGAGGACGACCGCCACCACGCCCCAGCGCAGAACCGTCAGCGGCAGGGAGGTGATGACGAATGCCGCGAGCAGCACGGCAGGGATCCCGCCGATCGCCATGCCCAGTACGAGCCTCAGGTCGATGCGCTGGCTCTTGATGAAGCGCAGGCCCGAAACCGGCATCAGGAAAGCGCAGGCGCCCATCATGATCGGGAAGGCCGCCGTCGGGTTCATCCCCATCAGGCTGAGCATGATCAGCGAAGGCGCATAGAGGCCGACGCCAAAGCTCATCAGGGCGCCCATGACCAGATGGGCGGCCACGGCGACGATGAACAGATGACCGTCCAGAGCCACCGCCTGGCCGCCTGCCGGCATCAGGTTCAGATTGGTCATGGCGTAGAGCCCCGCCGCGATCAGCAGGGCAGCGCCGACCACGATCTGCACCGCGCGAACCGGCAGGCGTACCACGATGGGCGCGCCGATCACCGCCCCGATGATCGAGGCGGCGATGCAGGCGAACAGCAGCACAGGGTCGACCTGGATCAGATGCATGAAGACCAGCCCCTGCGTCACCGTGGGCAGGCAGTGGCCCGCGTTCAGAACGGCGGGCAGGAAGCTGTCGGGAACCAACTTGCGGAAACGTAGCCAAGCAGTGGTCGGGGCGAAGGAACCTATACCGAGAGCGTCGAAGAAATTGGCCACGGCCCCGATGGCCACGCCCTCGGCCTTGGGCTTAAGCTCACCGCATTCACGTGCAGTGCGCACCAGTTGGACGGCGTAGACGGCGGCCAGGACGATCAGCGCCGTCAGCAGAACGGTCAGGATCATGATGTTTTCCTCCCCCGAGGTCTCGCCGTCCTTGCCGGGCGATCAGAGGCGTGACAAAAACACGGCTACAGATCAGATACAATATACGCTGCAGTCATGAGCTTTTTCGCACCTCCCGCTTCTCCCATCACCGCCGATGAGCGGCGCGCCCGCGTTCAGACCATGGCCGCCCGGCTGCGGGCGGAAGGGCTGTCCGCGCTGTTGCTCGGCCCAACGGCGTCGCTGCTCTATTTCACCGGCTTGGCATGGCATCCGTCCGAGCGCCTGACAGGTGCCCTGATCCATGCTGACGGAACGGTGGACTACATCTGCCCCCGCTTCGAGCTGGACAAGATCGCGGGCCTGACCTCCGCGCCGAATGCGATCGCGGGCGAGATCCTGACCTGGGAGGAGGAAGAGAGCCCCTACGCCCTGGCGGCGACCCGTCTGCCATCGGGCGGCCGGTTGGCGGTGGACGATCAGGCGGCGGCCTTCATCTGGCTGGGCTTGAGTCAGGCCCTGGGCGCGGATCGCGTGACCGACGGCGGCCCGCTGATCGTGGCCCAGCGCAGCCTCAAGTCTCCGGCCGAGATCGCTCTTCTGGGTCGGGCCAAGGCCATCACCCTGGAGGTCCAGCGTCGAACGCGTCACTGGCTGAAGGCCGGGGTGCTGACATCCGAGGTCAAGCGCTTCATCGACGCCGAGCACCGCGCTCTGGGCGGGGAGGGCGGGTCGTGGTTCTGCCTGGTCTCCTTCGGTGACGACACCTGTTTGCCGCACGGGGGCGAGGGCGACCGGGCCTTGAAGACCGACGACGTTGTGCTGATCGATACGGGCACCCTGGTCGACGGCTATCACTCCGACATCACCCGCACCTATGTCTTCGGCGCTCCCACGGCCGAGTTCCGCCGCGTCTGGGAACACGAGAAGCAGGCCCAGGCGCGAGCCTTCGAGGCGGCGAAGCTGGGCGCGCCTTGCGAGAGCGTCGATGCTGGCGCGCGCGACTATCTGACCGGTCTCGGCTACGGCCCGGACTACCGCCTGCCCGGACTGCCGCACCGCACTGGCCACGGCATCGGCCTGGACATTCACGAGTCCCCCAATCTGGTGCGCGGCGACCGCACGCCGCTTCAGGCTGGCATGTGTTTCTCCAACGAGCCCATGCTGGTGATCCCCGGCCAGTTCGGCGTCCGGCTCGAGGACCATTTCTATATGAGCGAGGCGGGCCCGGTCTGGTTCACCCAGCCGTCGCACAGTCTGGACGATCCCTTTGGCGAGGGTGCCTCCGCGTGACGCCGTCCCGGCGTTGGGCGGTGGTCGGCGGCGGTCTGGTCGGCGCAGCGATCGCCCTGCGCCTGCAGGCGGCCGGCTTTGAGGTGGTTCTGATCGATCGGGGCGATCCCCGGCGCGGCGCTTCCTTCGGCAATATCGGCCACATCGCCGCTGAACAGTGCGAGCCCATGCCGTCGCCCGCCACGCTGAGGAGCGCAGTTGGACGGCTGTTCGCCTTTGGCGGCCCGCTGGATTTCCGCGCGCGCGACGTCGGCCGGTGGGGACCCTGGGCCTTGCGTTTCCTGGCCGCATCGAGGCCGGCGGCTGCGGCGCATGGGGCAGAGCTGCTGACCCGCCTGCTGGAAGACCCGCTGGGGGCCTGGGGACGACTGGCCGCCTTGGCCGACGCGCCCGATGATCTGATCCGCCCGACCGGCCACGCCGTCGTCTGGTCGACGCCCGAGGCGGCGCGACGCGGCCTGCAGGCCTGGCGTCGGGCGCGCACCGGAAGCGCGACGTTTCGACCGATGGAGGCCGAAGACCTCGCCGCCTATGACGGCGTTCTGGCCGCGCGCCCGGCCGGCGGGGTTCGCTTCAGCGGCACGGGCCAGGTCAGTGAGCCGCAGCGGGTACGCAACGCCTTGCTGAGCGGCTTTGAGCGGCTCGGCGGGGGTGTCGTCCATGGCGAGGCGACGGCCGTGCGGCCGGCGGGCGAGGCCGCTGAGGTCGTCCTGGCAGACGGTTCGGTCGTGGATGCGGACAAGGTGGTGGTCGCCGCCGGGGCCTGGTCCGCGCGTCTGATGGCACCGCTGGGTGTGTGCGTCCCGTTGATCGGGGAGCGAGGCTACTCGGTGCAGTCGGCGCGACATGACTGGCCCGAAGACCTGCCCCTGACGGTGTTCGAAGATCGAGCCCTGGCCGTCGCGCGCTTCAAGGGCGGCCTGCGCGCCTCCAGTCACGTCGAGTTCGGTGATCCGTCCGCCGCGCCGGACCCGCGCAAGTGGCGTCAGATCGAGCGGAGTTTGCGCGATCTCGGCGTCACCTTTTCCGACACGCCCGACCGATGGTGCGGCCCGCGACCGACGCTGGCGGACTATCTGCCGGCGATCGGACGGCTCCAGGCACACCCCATGATCCACTACGCCTTTGGCCACCAGCATCTGGGCCTGACGCTCGCGGCTTCGACGGCCGAGGTGCTGGAGCAGATGGCGCTGGGACGACCGACCCCGACCTGGCTCGAGGCTTTGCGGATCGAGCGGTTCCGCTGACGCCCTGATAGCGCGCCGGCCCCGCCAGAGGCGGAGCCGGATCCGGGTGTCGGACGGAACGCGCCGGCGGCTGGCGCGGCACCTTGTTGGCGAAGAGCCAGTCCATTGCGAAAGGATCGGAGCTCAGGTCGAGCAGTTCCGACCGCATGCGGGCATTGCATTCATTGACCCAGGCGCATTCTTGCTCGGTCCGTAAATCCAGATCGATCAGACGACGGTCGCCCCGGCCTCGCGCGCGCCGCCGCCGGGCCGCCGTCGGGCACCACCTCGATGGCAACCGGGCCGCAGGGGCATTCCAGGGTGAAGCAGGTTTGCGTCCGGCCCCGATCATAGAGAGAAAGGCCCAGGGCGACGGTGGCGTGGCCGCGTATCAGGCGCTGGTCAGCCTTGTGTTGCCGGTATTGGGCGCGGGTAACGCCAGGGTCTTTGGTCTTGGAACCGGCACGCCCAGGGGACGCGCTCCCCATAATCTCCCCGCCTTTCGGGGCGACCTTCTCTCCGCGTTCTCAACTCACACCATGGGGAGTGGGAGGAGGTTGGAGCCCCAACCCTTTAAGGGATTGGGGCTCCATGGTGCCACGACAGGGACTCGAACCCTGGACCTCAGCCTTACCAAGGATGCGCTCTACCACTGAGCTACCGCGGCGAAGAGGAGGGGCGTATAGCGAGCCAAATCGCGAATGCAAAGCCTAAATGCGACTTGACCCACAGACTTCGTCGCCGCACCCCTCGCCCATGCCGATCCCAGACGACAAATCCCGCCGCGAAGCCCGGCTCGCCGAAGCCCTGCGGACCAATCTGCGCCGGCGCAAGGCCGCCGCGCGGCCGGCCCCGGACGGCGAGGACCGGGCAGCCGCCGCCGCGGTGGCCGCGCCACAGCCCTACAGCCCCGTGCGGTGCCTGGTCGGACTGTCGCATCGCGATGGCCGGCAGGTCACCCTGCGGCTGGAACTCTCGGTGCCCTATGGCGCCCCGCACTCGGACGAGGTCTGCTGCGCCGTGCGGCTGAGCGGCGACGGCGGGGCGTTTGACACGGACCATGGCAAGGCGGCCTTCGGCGTGGATGGATTGCAGGCGACCCAGAGGGCCATCGCCCTGGCCCAGGTGGCCCTGGATCTGGCCAGCACGGGCTTTGAGCTAAGCTGGCCGGACGGTCGGCCCTATGACCTTTCCGCACCCATTTGACCGCCGCCCCTTGCAACCCCTCTTGCAACGGATAGAACCCGCCCCTCACATGTGACCCGCGCGACGGACCGTCCCCGCCGCGCGTTCGAGGGACGTCATTTGGATCGCATCGCCATCATCGGCGGCGCGCAGCTTCACGGGGAAATCCCCGTCAGCGGCGCCAAGAACTCTGCCATCAAGCTCATGGCAGCCAGCCTGCTCACCGATGAGCCGCTGCGCCTGACCAATATGCCGCGTCTGGCCGACACCCGGTTCCTCGGCAAGCTGCTCTCGCGGCTGGGCGCCAGCGTCACGGAAAGCGACGGTCCCGACGGTCAGCAGACCCTGCTGCACGCCCCCGAGATCACCAGCGGCTTTGCGCCCTATGACCTGGTCCGCCAGATGCGGGCCTCGTTCAATGTGCTGGGTCCGCTGATCGCCCGCACCGGCCAGGCCAAGGTCTCGCTGCCGGGCGGCTGCACCATCGGCGCGCGACCGGTCGACCTGCACCTGCAGGCTCTGGAAGCCCTGGGGGCCAAGATCGATCTGCATGAAGGCTATGTCTATGCCCAGGCCCCGCGTGGCCTGAAGGGCGCGGAGATCACCTTCCCGTTCGTGTCGGTGGGGGCCACCGAGCACGCCATGCTGGCCGCCGTGATCGCCGATGGTGTCACGGTGCTGCACAATGCCGCCTGCGAGCCCGAACTGCTCGACCTGCAGGAGTGCCTGAACGCCATGGGCGCCAAGGTCGAGGGTGCCGGCACCCCGACCGTGACCATCACCGGCGTCGCCCGCCTGCACGGCGCGACCCACGCGGTGATCCCCGACCGGATCGAGATGGGCACCTTTGCTGTCGCCGCCGCCATGGCCGGGGGCGAGGTGCGGCTGACCCGGGCGCGTCCGGGCCTGATCGACAGCCTACTGGTCAAGCTCGAGGAGGCCGGTTGCGGCGTCGAGCCGACCGCTGACGGCGTCATCATCCGCCGTAGCGCCGAACGCCTGAAGGCGGTCGATATCGAGACGGCGGCCTATCCGGGCTTCGCCACCGACCTTCAGGCCCAGTTCATGGCCCTGATGACCGTGGCCGACGGCGAAAGCCGCATCCGCGAGACCATTTTCGAAAACCGCTTCATGCACGCTCCGGAACTGATGCGTCTGGGGGCCGACATCTCGGTGTCCGGCGGCGAAGCCCGCGTCCGCGGTGTCGCCCGTCTGGAAGGGGCCGAGGTCATGGCGACCGACCTGCGGGCCTCGGTCAGCCTGGTGATCGCGGGCCTGGTGGCCCGCGGCGAGACCACGGTTTCGCGCATCTATCACCTGGATCGCGGTTTCGAGCGTTTGGAAGCAAAGCTCACCGCCTGTGGGGCGCAGGTGCGCCGCATCAAGGGTGACGGAGAGGCCGAACTCTAGATGTCAAAGCCCGCGCCTGCCCTGAGACTCCTGGCCCAGGATGCCGAAGGGCTGACGGTGATCTCCGCCGCCCTGCAGGATGCCGTCGCCAAGATCGGCGACATCCGCTGGGATGCCCAGGCCCGGACCCTGACCCTGGCCTGCAACCGCTTTCGCTGGGAGGCCGGCGGCCAAAAGGCGACCAAGCGGGGCGCGGAGGGCGAGCGCGTGCGTTCGGCCCTGCAGCTGGGCGATGTCACCGGCGTCCAGGCGCGCAACCTCCGCCGGGAGGCCAAGGGGGCCATCGTCGAGCTACTGTCCATCACCTTCGAGCCCGGCGAGGCCCCCGGCGGTACGGTCATGCTGACCTTCGCCGGCGGCGGCGACCTGCGGGTCGGAGTCGATTGCCTGGACGTGGTGCTGGCCGATGTGTCCGAGCCCTGGGCCACGCCCCGCCGGCCGGGGCACGCCGATTAGGCGCCCTGCCTGATTTGCGGGCATGCCTTGAATCTGACTTTCAAACAGGCAGTGGCGGCGCCGAGGATTCGTCCCACGCGCTAGTGATTGCTGACGAACTCGCCCGACGGGGGAATGGTGCTAGGTTAACGCCATGCGCCCGTCAGAGGCGCGAGCATCGTTAGGGAGGCCGTCATGGCCAGGAAGTCCTATGCGACCGGGGAAACCCAGTCGGTGTTTTTCGCGGCGTGCGACATCACCAAACCCGCTCCGCCCGTGCTTCGCCATGGCGGTCCCTGTTTCGACTGGGGACGTCTTGTCCTGGTCAGCCTGTTTGCCGTTCTGGTCGCCGGCATGGCGACCCTGGCCTATGCGGGGCTGAGCTAGAGCTTTCCCGACGGCCTGTGAGGACGGGCCCCGACGCCCGACGCCCCCTCCGTCACGTCGCGTATCCGCGCCGCGCGACCTCCTCCGCTAGCTAGGGCTATCGCATCTGGGCTTGCGTCCAGAAGATTTGTCATCCCGGACAAGCTCGGCGAAGCCGGGCGCCGATCCGGGACCGCCGGAAGCGCTGAGCTCAGGCGTCGGTCCCGGATCTTCGCGCTGCGCGCTCGTCCGGGATGACAGCCGTTTTGAGTCATATGCGATAGCGCTGCCCCGCAAGCGGGGCAGGAGGGCTCAGCTGTTCTTCTCCTGCCCCGTAGCGAAGCGTGCGGGGGAGGTGGCGCGGCGCGAAGCGACGTGACGGAGGGGGCGTTAGGGCGCTGAGCCTCCATTCGCGCGCCCATTTGCCACGCAAGCCCAACCCCTCCTAAGCTCGTCCCTCGCGTCCGAGGCGGGGGCCGGCGCGAGCTGATGTCCTGCGCCCGCGGGAAGCCGATGCATGAGCGCCCCCGACCGCGATCTCTGGAATGAAGACCTAGCCCCGACCGGCGAGGCGCAACGCACCTGGCGCTGGTGGCATTTCGCGGCCCTGTGGCTGGGCATGGTCATCTGCGTGCCCGCCTACATGCTGGCCTCGGGCCTGATCGAGCAGGGGATGTCGGCCGGGCAGGCGGTGGCGACCGTGCTGCTGGGCAATCTGGTCGTGCTGGTTCCCATGCTGCTGATCGGCCATGCGGGGGCCCGGCACGGCGTGCCCTATGCCGTGCTGGCGCGGGCCTCGTTCGGCTGGAAGGGCGCGCGCATCCCCGCCGTCGCCCGGGCGGTGGTGGCCTGCGGCTGGTACGGCATCCAGACCTGGATCGGCGGCGGCGCGCTGCTGACCCTGCTGGGCGTGATCATGGGGCGCAGCCTGGTCGGCGCGCCGATCCCGCTGCTGGGCATCGGCCTGGGCCAGCTGCTGGCCTTCCTGGCCTTCTGGGGCATCCAGCTGCTGTTTGTCACCAAGGGCCTGACCGCCGTGCGCCGGCTTGAGACCTGGACCGCGCCGATCAAGCTGGTCATTTGCGCCCTGATGGTCTGGTGGGCGATGGACAAGGCCGGGGGCCTGGGTCCGATCTTCCACCAGCCCTCGGCCTTCGTCGACGGCGGCCCCAAGGCCGGCCAGTTCTGGAGCGTCTTCGTGCCCGCCCTGACCGCCATGGTCGGGTTCTGGGCGACCCTGGCCCTGAACATCCCCGACTTCACGCGCTTTGCGAAGAAACAGGCCGACCAGATCCTGGGTCAGGCCATCGGCCTGCCGATCCCGATGGGCCTGCTGGCCCTGGTCAGCGTCATCACCACCTCGGCCACGGTGATCGTCTTCGGCAAGGCGGTGTGGGATCCGGTGCAGCTGGCCGGCGACATCGGCGGCATCGCGGTGGTGATCGGCCTGCTGATTATCAGCCTCGACACCGTGTGCTGCAACATCGCCGCCAATCTGGTCGGCCCGGCCTATGACTTCTCGGCCCTTTGGCCCAGCAGGATCACCTACCGCATCGGCGGCTGGATCACGGCCGGTATCGGCGTGCTGATCATGCCGTGGAAGCTGCTGGAGACGACCCAGGGCTATATCTTCGTCTGGCTGGTCGGTTATGGCGCGCTGCTGGGACCGATCGCGGGGATCCTGATCGTCGACTACTGGCTGCTGCGGAAAACCGTACTGGCGGTGGATGACCTGTACGCCAAGCACGGCGCCTACGCCTATCGCGGCGGCTGGAACCCGGCGGCGCTCGCAGCCCTGGCCGTGGGGGTCGCGCCGAACCTGCCGGGCTTCCTGGCCTCGGCCGCGCCGCACCTGTTCGGCGGTGTGGGGGCGTTCTGGACCGGGCTTTATATGTATGCGTGGTTCGTCGGGCTGGCGCTGGCGGGGGCGGTCTATTGGGGGATGATGCGGGGGAAGGTGGGCAGACGCGGCGAGTGAGGCCGGGTTTGAGTGGGGACTTGCCGGTGCGGGAAAGTCCGGGCGTCGGCGCGGAGAGGGGGGCGTTTCCATCGTCTGCTTTGGGTGGATGGCGGACGCTCAGCTGAAGTAAGTCTGGAACCCCGCCAGACCGAAGACCCATACTTCGCGCCCATCATCTCCGAGTGTTTCAGAGAAGTCCTCTAGGTCTATACCCGCGCATTGAATTTTCTCCCCTGCATCAGTCCTTGCGCTCAACGGGGTAGGACTTAGCTCAAGCACCCGTTTCTCAGATGCTCGTGCATGAAGATCGACCACATAGGCTGGACCGGGTTGAAAGGTCGCGTATGCGACCCCCATGGACGGGTCAGATGGGGCCAGATGAGCGGTGCCGATTACAACATCGTCCGCAATGAGCTCCACGGGAAGGCGTTTCATTTAGAAATGATAACCCGGCGTTGAAGGTCCGTCATGGGTCGGAAGCGGAAATGAACACGCTGCCCGAAACCGAACCTTAGGCGACTGCCCAGGAAGCGGACCCAGCCAATGTCAAAGAAGGGTGGTTAGCGGACGTTGGCTCCGATGATCCTCCCCCTCTGGGGGAGGTGGCCCGGAGGGCCGGAGGGGGCAAAGCGGCGCTGACCCAGATAGAGCTCTGGTCAACGCCCGCCGGTGCCGCCCCCTCAGTCGCTCCGCGACAGCTCCCCCAGAGGGGGAGCATCTGCCGTCTCACTAGGGTCGGAAGCAGACATCCCCGCCCATCCAACAAGCGGACGCCCCGCGTCCCGCTCATCCTTAAATCTCCTGGAGGCTGCAGCGTGCCGGAGTGGAAAGGTCTGTCAAGGACCGCCTCCGGCGGCCGCTTCGCGGCGACGCGGAGCGTCGTCCTTGAGAGACCTTTCCACTCCGGCGATCGTCTCGCCGTGAGATTTAAGGATGGCTCCCGCGTGAGCGCGAAGGGGGCGGGACTTTCCCGGCCACCGCAGTAGGCCCCCTCCTGACCGCTATCGCGGTCGTCCTCCCCCTTGTCAGGGGGAAGATGAGATCCGAGCCCTTCATCTTCCCCCTCCGGCGGAAGACGGTCGCGCAGCGACCCGTAGGGGGCAAGTACGGGGATTGAGTCCGATCTATCCCCGGCGTTTTCCGAATAGACCCAAGTCCAATCAATGCCCTGCAAAAAGTCAGATCGCGCCAGTCCTCCGCGCTGAATCCGCCCGCATAATCAGTCTCAGCTGACAGCACGGGAAGGGCGTCCGGCCGGCGACTGAGACGGCTGTCAGGGGTGATCGAGCGGGGCCACCGGTCGGACGAAGGTCCGTGCCGGCGTGCTTAAAGAGAGGACAGGGGACGTAAACCTGTCCATCGGAGGCTGGCCAGGGCCTCCGCCCGTCCGAAGGTTCGCTCCGGGTCCCTCCGGTATCGGCGTGGCTGCAGCCAGAGGCTCAAGTCCGTCGCGAGGAGGACAAGGCCCGGGTGGGGTGAAGGGTTGAACCAGACCCGCGCGCCCCGGCCAGAGGGATAACGGTCACGTGGAGCGTCTGTCTTCGTCGAAACGGTACTTATTCGCACTCACATCCGGGCGAGGCCCGGGCGCTCCGCGACCCTTCCCATTCCCTCGGCGGTTTCCGCGCGAGGCTGCGAAACCGTGTCCGCCAGACTTGCCCCGTAAGGGCTGCTGCGCAGCCGTCTTCCCCCGGAGGGGGAAGATGAAACGCGCGGACCTCATCTTCCCCCTTCGGGGGAAGACGACCTGCGAAGCAGGTCAGGAGGGGGCAAGTGCGCCATTGCCCCTTGTCTCCCCCGCAAAAACCCGCATCTACACGCCATGCGCCGCTTCGACTTTTCCGACCCTGATTTCGCCGCCGCCTTCAGGGCCTTCCTCGCCGAAGATCGGGGATCGCCGGCCGATGTCGATGCCTCGGTCGTCGAGGTGCTGGACGCCGTCCGCACCGGCGGGATCCAGGCCGTCCTGGACCTGACCCGCAGGTTCGACCGCGTCGACCTGACCGAACAGACCGTCCGCGTCACGGCCGAGGAAATCGAGGCCGGCGCCGCGCAAACCCCCGCTGACGTGCGCGAGGCCATCGCCTTCGCAGCCGCCCGCATCCGCGCCTATCACGCCCGCCAGCGGCCGGCCGACCAGGCCTGGACCGACGAGGCCGGGGTGGAGCTGGGCTGGCGCTGGACGCCGATCGAGGCCGTGGGCGTCTATGTGCCCGGCGGCCGGGCGGCCTATCCCTCCACCGTGCTGATGAACGCCGTGCCCGCCCAGGTGGCCGGGGTCGACCGCATCGCCATGGTCACCCCGCCCGGCAAGCTGCAGCCGGCCGTGCTGGCCGCTGCCAAGGAGGCCGGGGTCACCGAGATCTGGCGCATCGGCGGGGCCCAGGCCGTCGCGGCCCTGGCCTATGGCGCAGGACCGATCCAGCCGGTCGACAAGATCGTCGGTCCCGGCAATGCCTATGTTACCGCCGCCAAGCGCCGCCTCTATGGCGTGGTCGGTATCGACGCCCTGGCGGGGCCTTCCGAAATCGTCGTCGTGGCCGACAACCAGAACAATCCCGACTGGATCGCCGCCGACCTGCTGAGCCAGGCCGAGCACGACCCGGCCGCCCAGTCGATCCTGATCACCGACGATCCGGCCTTTGCCGACGCCGTCGAGGCTGCCATTATCGAGCGCCTCAAGACCCTGGCCACCGGCCAGGACGCCGCCGCCTCGTGGCGCGACCACGGCGCGGTGATCATCGCCCCGCTGGACGAGAGCCCGGCCCTGGTCGACGCCATAGCCCCCGAGCACGTCGAGTTCGCCCTGGACAATCCCGAGCGCCTGTCCGACCGCGTGCGCCACGCCGGGGCGATCTTCCTGGGGCGCCTGACGCCCGAAGCCATCGGCGACTATGTGGCCGGCTCCAACCACGTGCTGCCCACCAGCCGCGCGGCGCGCTTCCAGTCGGGCCTGTCGATCTATGACTTCCTCAAGCGCACCTCGATCGCCAAGTGCAATGCGGCCTCCTTTGCCATTCTGGGGCCGCACACGGCGGCCCTGGCCACGGTTGAAGGCCTGCCGGCCCACGCCCTTTCGGCGCAAATCCGGCTGGGCCGGTTGCCTTCCGAAGGCTGACGGGCAAATCTCCGCCCAACCATGACCGATGACCGCGCCAACCAGTATCTGAAGTCGATCGTCATTGACGATGACAGCCTTGCCGCCGCCTCGCGCGACCAGGAGCAGGAGCGTCAGGTCGCGATCTTCGATCTGCTTGATTCGAACTATTTCGAACCGGCGGACGGCCAGGGCGGTCCCTATGACCTGAAGCTCTCCCTGATCGAGAACCGGCTGGCCTTCGATATCGGCGGCCCCGGCTATGAGCGCCGGCACCTGCTGTCCCTGTCGCCCTTCAAGGGGGTGATCAAGGACTACTTCATGATCTGCGACAGCTATTATTCGGCGATCCGCAACTCGACGCCGCAGCAGATCGAGGCCCTGGATATGGGGCGGCGCGGCCTGCACAACGAAGGCTCGTCCCTGCTGCGCGAGCGCCTCGAGGGCAAGGTCAAGACCGACCTCGACACCGCAAGGCGGCTGTTCACCCTGATCTGCGCGCTGCACTGGCGAGGCTAGGGCACCTTGCCTGCTCTGCCGGACGCCGTCCTCTTCACCTGCAATTTCAACCGGGTGCGCTCGCCCATGGCCGAGGGGCTGTTCAAGCGATTCTACGGCACCCGGGCCTTCGTTGATTCGTGCGGGCTGCGTGGCGACCCCACCGGCGAGGGGATCGACCCCTTCGTGATCGCCGTGATGGACGAGCTGGGCCTAGACGTTTCCGATCACAAGCCCAAGACCTTTGGCCAGCTGGAGGACGACAGTTTCGACGTCGTCGTGTCGCTCACCCCTGAGGCGCAGCACCGCGCCGTCGAGCTGGCGCGGGACCGGGCGGTCGAAATCGAATACTGGCCGACCCATGACCCCACCCTGGTCGACGGCTCGCGGGAGGCGCGGCTGGCGGCCTATCGCGAGGTCCGCGACGACCTGGCCGAGGCCATCAAGAGACGTTTCGGCGCGCCATCGACGTTTGGGGGGTGAATGCGCTATAGAGGCGCCTCGCTGCGACGGCTCACGTCTCGACCACCCCGGTCGGGGCGTCCGCGCGGCTATCTGTTTGCTCCCATTGAGAGGCCTGATGGCTAAGGAAGAACTTCTTGAGTTTCCCGGTACGGTCAGCGAACTGCTGCCCAATGCGACCTTTCGCGTGACGCTGGAAAACGCCCACGAGATCATCGCCCACACCGCCGGCAAGATGCGCAAGAACCGCATCCGCGTTCTGGCCGGTGACAAGGTGCTGGTCGAAATGACGCCCTATGACCTGACCAAGGGCCGCATCACCTACCGGTTCAAGTAGGATTGATGGCCTCGCAGACGGCCGTCCAGCCGGCGCTGGTTCTGGCCAGCGCGAGCCCCCGGCGCCTTGATCTGCTCAAGCAGGTCGGTGTCACGCCAGACCGTATCGATCCCGCCGACATCGATGAAACGCCCGAGCGCGATGAGACGCCGCGTCTCCACGCCCTGCGACTGGCGCGGCAAAAGGCGCGTGCTGTGGCGAGTCGGGCTCCGGGCGACTTTGTCCTGGCGGCGGATACGGTCGTCGCCGTCGGGCGACGGATCCTGCCCAAGGCCGAGACCGAGGACCAGGCGATCCACTGCCTGTCCCTGCTGTCGGGCCGCAATCACAAGGTGCTGACGGCTGTGGCCGCGATCGCGCCGGATGGCCGCGAGGCGGCACGGCTGGTTGAGACGCGGGTACAGGTCAAGCGCCTGTCCGAACTAGAACGCGCCGACTATCTGGCCAGCGGCGAATGGCGCGGCAAGGCCGGCGGCTATGCCGTCCAGGGCGTTGCCGGCGGCTTCATCATCGACCTGCAGGGCTCCTATACCGGCGTGGTCGGCCTGCCGCTCTATGAGACCCTGAACCTGCTGCGCGGCCTGGGCTGGAGCGGCTCATGAGTGAACGTCGGGCCTATCTCTACAAGGGCGTCGGCGAGACGGTCGGTGTCGTCACCCTGGATGGCCGGCCGGAACGGCTGATCGCCACCTGGGACGGTGATGATCCTCTGGACGTCGAAGGCGTTCGCGGCGTGGCCCGCATCCGCAAGATCGAGAAGGCCTTCGCCTCCGCCTTTGTGCAACTGCCCGGCGGCCAGGATGTGCTGCTACCCCTGCGCCCAGACATGCCCAAGCTGGTCGAGGGCGGGCTGGTCGAGATCGAGATCCGGACCCCCTCGCGTCGCGACAAGGCGGCCGTGGCGCGGTTCATCGGGGAAGGGGAGGGCGAGCCGCGTGTGCTCGAACCGGCCTTTACCGTCGAGCAGCAGCTGCGGCTTCTGGTCAAGTCCGGGTCGCCGACCGGGGGCGAGGCGGCCCTGCAGGCCGTTGAGGCCGCCGAGGCCGAGGCTCTGGAGACGGTCTTCGCCCTGCCTGGCGGCGGCGATATCAGCATCGAGCCGACCCGGGCCTTGGTGGCGGTCGATGTCGACCTGGGTGCACGCGAAGGCCTGGACGCCAAGCGTGCGGCCCGACAGGCCAATATGGCCGCCCTTGGCGTCGCGGCGCGCATCCTGCGGCTCAAGGGCCTGGGCGGGATCGTCGTCTTTGACCTCGTGGGCCGGGGTCATGACGGCCAGGCCCTGTCAACGGCGGCCCGCAATGCCTTTTCCGTCGACAATCCCGGCGTAGCGATCGGCGCGATCAGCCGGTTTGGCACGCTGGAAATGACCCTGCCGCGTCGCAGTCGATCGATTCTCGACCGTTTGCTGGAGGTCGACGGCCAGCCGCGGCCTGCCGCCATGGCGCGTCGGGTTGCGCGGGCCCTGGAGCGCGAGGGGAGGGCCGATCCCGGCGGCCGCCTTCTTGCCCGCTGCGCCCCGATCGTCGCTGACGCCTTTGCCGAGCTGGATAGCGGAGTCGCGGACCGTCTGGGTCGCCGATTCGTCATTGAGCCCGTCGCTGGCTGGTCGGTTGAGCGCCTGGAGGTGTGCGTAAGATGAGCAATGCCTGCCCCATCTGCAGCAAGCCCGTCGATCCGGCGTTCCGTCCCTTTTGCTCCAAGCGTTGCTCTGACGTGGATCTGCAGCGCTGGCTTTCGGAACGTTACGTGGTCCCGGCGACGGACGATGAGGGAGTGAATCCCGGCTCGGGCGACATCTACAGGAATGACGATTAGGGCGCTGGACAACCAAATCGGCCTCGCCTATAGACGCGGCTCCCCGCTGTGAGGCGGGCGCTGAAGCGGTTTTTGGACCGCTTGGCCCAAGGGCCTGGATAGCTCAGTTGGTAGAGCAGCGGATTGAAAATCCGCGTGTCGCTGGTTCGAATCCGGCTCCAGGCACCACTATCTTTTCAAGTGTTTGGAAACGGTCGCGAGCGGGCCTTGGACGCTTATGCCGTCGATCCGCATCGACTTGCGCGCTTTGGTCGCATCTTTGGCTTTGGGATCGGCGGGAATCGTCGGGCGATATCGAATTTCGGCACGGTTATGCGGCCTGGGCCAAGGGGTTCGATATTTGGCAGGCGCAATGTCATCGTTGCCCGTGCCTCATCAACCGTCGTTTTGTGGTTTTGCTGCATTGCAGCATGAACTTTCCCGTTGATAGGGAAAAACCGCCCTTAAATCCTGATTTCGCATTTGTGCGCTGCAGCAAGGGGTGCCCGGGCATCGGCGCGACGACGATTTTATGCCCAGAAGAACCTCTTGACGGTACGAAAAGGGGTTGCCAAAGGACCCCTGCCGCAATTCTAACATTGGGGTAAGGTCAAAGCCTCTTCGGGGGCTTTGGTCATCCGCGCTTCGAAACGATCCTTCTGGAGGGCCTAGTCCTCGTGAGGGGCGTAACGGGTCGAGCGCAGCGAAGCGGGTCCGCTGAGGTTGGAAGAGAAATCGACCGCCTTAGGGGACTATTCAGAGTTAGGGTAGAAACGCTCTCGCGCGACGACCCTCGGTCCAAACGTGCTAGACCAATCAGGAACTGGCGACAGATGCTCGACATTAAACGGAAGACCCCCCTCATCGCTCTCGTTGGCGCCATGGCGCTGATGGTAAGCGCTCCCGCTTTCGCTCAGGACGCCGCGGCTACCGCCCCGGCCGCCGCCGAAAGCACCGCCGCACCGGCCGCTGATGCCGCCGTTGCCCCGGCCCCGGCTCCTGCTGAAGAGCCTGCTGCCGAAGAAGCCAAGAAGGAAAGCCACTCGCTGACCCCGGTCGGCATGTTCATGGCGGCTGGCGTGGTCGTTAAGGTCGTGATGATCGGCCTGATCCTCGCCTCGGTGTTCTCGTGGGTTCTGCTGATCACGAAGATGTTCGAGTTCGGCGCTCTCAATAAGCAGTCCGACAAGTTCCTCGAAGCCTTCCGCGGCGCCCGTTCGATCGCTGACATCGCGCGCATCGGTTCGTCGGAAGAATTCGAAGGCAACCCGATGGCCGACATGGCCGCTGCGGCTGGTCAAGAAGTCGAACTGTCGCGTCAAGCTGGCCTGGCGGTCGGCGGCGAGCACCGTGACTCGACCATCGCTCGTGCAAGCTACGCCATCAACGCCGTGCAAGCCTCGCTCGCCAAGCGCCTGTCGGGTGGCATGGTGTTCCTGGCCTCGGTCGGCTCGGGTGGTCCGTTCATTGGTCTGTTCGGTACGGTTTACGGGATCATGACCTCGTTCATCGGCATTGCGAACACCAACACGACCAACCTGGCCGTCGTCGCTCCCGGTATCGCCGAAGCGCTGCTCGCCACGGGTATCGGTCTGTTCGCCGCTATTCCGGCCGTTATCTTCTACAACTACTTCCAGACCCGCATCTCGGCCTACGGCACGCGCTCGGAAGGCTTCGTTGCTGAACTGATGAACGCCATTTCGCGCCAACTCGACAAAGGGGCGTAACTCCGATGGCCGCCAAACTCTCAGGCGGTGGGGGCGACAGGTTTAACGTCGAACAGAACAGCGAGATCAACGTTACGCCCTTCGTGGACGTTATGCTGGTTCTCCTGATCATCTTCATGGTGGCGGCTCCGCTCGCCTCCGTGACGGTCGAAGTAAACCTGCCGCCGGC
Organism: Caulobacter henricii; assembly: GCF_001414055.1. Lineage (GTDB taxonomy): Bacteria > Pseudomonadota > Alphaproteobacteria > Caulobacterales > Caulobacteraceae > Caulobacter > Caulobacter henricii. Next base: position 1,219,910 of record NZ_CP013002.1, read on the forward strand.
GGTTGCGAAACAGTCGGAGACCCCGCCGAAGCCGGTCTACATCTCCATCCAGGAGTCGGGCAAAGTCTATATCGGCGACTTTGAAACGACTGTTGATACGATGGGGCAGGACCTCGCGAAGAACATCGGCAGACGCGATCCGACTAAGGAGCGTATCTACATCCGTGCTGACGAGAAGACTCGCTATGGAGCTTTCATGGAGGTGATGAACACCCTCCAGGATAACGGCTTCTACAGCGTGGCGCTCATCGGCCGGGAAGATAACTAGGGGTGGTGCATGGCTGAACAACAAACGCCCGAGCATCGCCGCTACGATCCGCTCACCTCGGACGGGCCTCGACGGAAGAAGGGTCTTGGTGCCTTTGGTATCGCGACCCTAGTCGTGGTCGGCTTGCACGCTGCTTTGTTTGCCTATCTGGCGAAGCAGAAGTTCGAGTCGGTCTTCAAGGAGTACTCGGACGACGCCGTGGACGTGGAGCTTCCGCCCCCGCCCCCGCCGCCGCCTCCGCCGCCTCCGCCGCCGCCCCCGACCAATGAGCCCCCGCCTCCGCCGGCGGTGGTCCAGCCGCGTCCTCCGATAGCGCCGCCGCCGGACATCACGCCGCCGCCGCCGCTGCCGATCCCTCCTGTTGAAAAGCGGGTGGAACAGACAGCGCCGCCGGTGATCTCGGCAGCTCCGCCGGTGGCTACGCCGCCGCCGCGCGCTTCGGTGATCACGCGTCCGGACTGGGCCCGCAAGCCCAGCGGTGATGACATGGCCCGGTACTACCCGGACCGTGCCCAACGGATGGAAGTCAACGGCCGCGCGACGATCTCGTGCACCGTGACGGCCAAGGGAACTCTGGAAGGCTGCTCTGTGGTCTCCGAGAACCCCGCCGACTACGGCTTCGGTGAAGCGGCGCTGCGACTGTCGCGCCTCTTCCGGATGAAGCCGAAGACCGTCGACGGTGCACCCGTCGACGGTGGTGCCATCACGGTTCCGATCGTCTTCCAGGTCCCGCAATAGGGCCAGGACTGACCGGCAAAGATGGGAACGCCCCGGAGTTTCGGCTCCGGGGCGTTTTCCTTTTGCGTGGGCCGTTTCGGTGCTTGATCCGGCTCGCGCCTCCGACTAAAGACACTCCCTCGCGATGCGCCGCCTTAGCTCAGTTGGTTAGAGCGCCGGTTTGTGGAACCGGAGGTCCTCAGTTCAAGCCTGAGAGGCGGTACCATCGCCAGCGACAAAAAAGGCCCCGGCGGAAGCCGGGGCCTTTTCGTTTGTCGGGATCGAACGCGTCGGGTGTCAGAGGCGCTCGATGATGATGGCCGGAGCCATGCCGCCGGCCGCGCACATGGTCACCAGGCCGCGCTTGAGGTCCCGGCGTTCCAGCTCGTCGAGGATCGTCCCGATCAGGATCGAGCCGGTCGCCCCGATGGGATGGCCGAGAGCCATGGCCCCGCCATTCACATTGACCTTGTCCCGGTCGAGGTTCAGGTCGCGGATGAACTTCTCAGCCACGACGGCAAAGGCCTCATTGATTTCCCAGAGATCGATGTCGTCGACTGTCAGTCCCGCCTTGGCCAGGACCTTGCGGGCGGCCGGGACCGGGGCATTGAGCATCAGGGTCGGGCTGTCGCCGATGTTGGCCATGGCCACAACCCGCGCCCGGGGTTTCAGGCCATGGGCAGCGGCATAGGCGGGGGAGGCCAGCAGCACCGCTGCGGCACCATCGACGACGCCCGACGAATTGCCGGCGTGGTGCACGTGGGTGATTTTCAGATCTGGATAGACCTGGTGGATCAAACCGCCCAGGGTCGTGCCCGCCTCATCGATCGGCACGCCGGCCATCATTTCGAACGAGGCCTTCAGCTGGGACAGGCTCTCGAGGGTCGTCTGGGGGCGGGGAAACTCTTCCCGATCGAGGGCGACGCTGCCGTCCTCATGCAACACCGGCACCAGGGCGCGGTCGAAGCGTCCTTCGCGGATGGCCTGGTCGGCCCGCTGCTGACTGACAACGGCCAGTTCGTCGAGAGCCTGCCGGGAAATGCCTTCAAGAGTGGCGATGGCGTCGGCGCAGACGCCCTGGTGGCTCTGCGGGTGCCGGGCGCGGAGGCGTAGATTGCCCGAGTCCAGCAAACCCGGCGAAGTCCGGTCCGCTGTCGCGGCCGTGTAGGACATCATCTCGGTTCCGCCGGCGATCACCAGATCCTCCATGCCGGACATGATCGAGGCCGCGGCAAGATTGACCGTGGTGATACCCGATCCGCAGAAGCGGTCGAGGGTCATGCCGCTGGCCCTGACGTCATAGCCGGCGTCAAGCGCAGCCATGCGACCCAGATCCCCTCCCTGCTTGCCACGCTGGGTGCTGGTGCCCCAGATGATGTCGTCGACCTCGGCGGTATTGAGACCGTTGCGGTCCGCCAGTGCCCTCAGGACGGTGGCCGCCAGATGCTGGGGATGAAAGTCTGCGAGGGCCCCCTTGCCGACCTTGCCGATGCCGCGGGGCGTGCGGCAGGCGTCAATGATGAGTGCTTCGGGCATGCGGCCTCCTCCTGATCTTTGGGCCGCTAAACGCGTCGAGGCGGTGCGGCGGCAGAATGAAACGGGCGGCGCCCTTGGGGCAGTCCAGCGCAAACTTGCGCCTCCCGGGGGCAGGGCCATGCCAGGTCAGGACTCAAGAAGGCTGGCTGCAAGTCCTTCGCTGTATTCTGGCGGCCATGCTGCCTTGGTTCCGTCCGGCGATGCCGGAGTTTCCTTCGAATGCCCCGGGACGCGCGCATCGAGACCATGCAGATTGGGCGGTGACGGCAGGTGAGGGCGGATTCGGCCATTGGCACCGCCATTCGATGCTCGAGTCGGCTAGAGGGAGGAGTTGTTCGTGCCTGTTGATCTGCCGCCGCCAGCCCTGGCTCCTGTCGTCGTGACGGCAGCGCGTTTCCCACCGCGTCTGGGCGATTCCGCCTTTTCCGGGCTGCGGATCAGTGAGGCAGACTTGGCCTCTGCCACGCGGGTCGATGAGGCGCTCAGCCGGACACCGGGCGTTTCGCTCTTTCGGCGCGCGTCCAGCCTGGCGGCCAATCCCACGACCCAGGGGATCAGCCTGAGGGCGATGGCCCCTTCTGGGGCGGGCCGAACCCTGGTTCTGCTCGACGGCGTTCCCCTGAACGACCCCTTTGGGGGCTGGGTGATCTGGTCACAGCTGGCGCCGGAGGCCCTGTCCGGCATCGACATCATCCGCGGCGCGGGGGCCGGTCCCTACGGCGCTGGGGCATTGACCGGCGTCATCGCCCTGCGGGAGCGTGACACCGGCACGGCGGTGGACCTTGCAACGGGACGTTTCGGATCGAACCGGGTGTCAGCGGTCGGCACGGGTCGGGTCGGCAGGGTCCAGGTGTTCGCCAGCGGGGCGCTGGACCGAAGTGACGGCTACAGACCCGTGCGTGGCCCGGCACGGGGCGCGGCAGACCGTCTCGCTGATCTTGATGCCCGCAGTGCGGCCCTTCGGCTCGACGCCCCTCTGGGGGAGACAAAATTGTCCGTGCGCCTGGGCCATTTCTACGAAGATCGAGGGGCAGGTCTGGCCGGTGCCCGCTCGAGGGCCTCAGGCGATTCGTTCAGTGCGACCCTGGTGCAGGATCCGGCACCGACCGGCTTGGGCTGGCGGCTACAGGCCTGGCGGCGTGAGAGCGATCTGGCCAACAGCTCAGTCTCCGTCTCGGCCAATCGCGCCATGACGACGCCTGCCAATGACCAGTATGCCACGCCGGCGACGGGCCAGGGGGTCAATGCGGCCCTGCGGTGGGCCGCCGACGCGTTCGAGGGCGAAATCGGGCTGGACGCGCGCCAGGCCGAAGGCGAGGTGAATGAACGCTTTCGCTATCTGAACGGCGCCTTCACCCGCGTGCGCCGGGCTGGCGGCGAAACGGCGGTCGCCGGACTCTATGCTGAGGGCAGCTGGACGAATGATCGGTGGCTGCTGGCCGGCGGTCTGCGCCTGGATCGCTGGACCTCCAGTGGGGGCCTTCGGATTGAGTCCGATGCGGCCTCCGGCGCAGTAGTCCTCTCCGAGCGGTCGGCGGATCGCGACGGGCAGGTCATCTCGGCCCGCATGGGCTTTTTACGTCATCTGGGCGAGGGACGGGCGCTCAGGTTCGCGGGCTATAGCGGCTTTCGCCCCCCCACCCTGAACGAACTGCACCGCCCGTTCCGGGTCGGCAATGACCTCACCGAGGCCAATCCTGCCCTGCAGCCTGAGCGGCTGTTTGGGGTCGAGGCCGGAGTGTCCCGTCAGGAGCAGTGGAGCCTGCTGGAGGCGACAGCCTTCTGGAACCGGATCGAGGATCCCATTGCCAATGTCACGCTGGGCGCGGGTCCGGCGACTTTCCCGCGCGCCGGTTTCGTACCGGCGGGCGGTGTGCTGCGTGAACGGCGCAATACAGGCGCGATCTCGGCGATCGGGCTTGAGGCGCGCGCCACCGGCAAACTGGGTGAGGCCATCGCAGTGCGGGCAGCCCTGTCGATCACGGACGCCCGGGTCGCCGGCGGCGCGGCGGCTCCGCAGCTCACCGGCAAGCGGCCCGCCCAGGCCCCGATCTGGAGCGGGACTACAGGCCTGACATGGCGTGTTTCTCAGCCCCTCAGCCTTGCTGCCGACCTGGTCTGGGAGGGCAAGCGCTTCGAAGATGACCTGAACAGCCGTGTCCTTGGCGCGGGGCTCAGGCTTGATGCCCGTGCGGACTGGCGACTTTCCCGCTCCGTCCTGGCCTATCTGGCCGCCGACAACCTGCTGGATGAGTCGATGGCAACCTCACGGACAGCGGACGGCGTGGAGGGCCTAACCGCGCCGCGTATGGTCCGCCTGGGGCTGAGGGTGGTTCTGGATTAGCCCTTGGTTTCCTGGGCCTGGATCACGGCCCTGGCCGTGTGAGCCGCCTGCACGCGGATATCCGGGACGGCCGTGACTTCCCAGAAGGCACCGCGGGTCACCGGCCCAACTGCGAACAGGTTCCGGTGCGACGTCCCATCACCTTTGATGAGCCGCCCCTCCTGATCGACGTCCAGGCCAAGCCCCAGGGCGTCGCCGCGCGCCAGACCGTTTGTGCACAGAGAGGCCAGCAGTTGGTCCTTGTGGGTCATGATGGTGGCCGCCGGGCCTGTACAGTTGATGGCACGACCGATTGCCAGGGTCTGAATGTCCCGACGCCCGCGCGGCCGCCAGCGCAGTTGTAGCCCTGTGGCCCCCAAGGTCAGACTCTCAATCCGGCCGGTCAAATGGGTGAGGGTGCCGGTGTCCAAGAGCGTCTGGATGCGCTGAGCGACGTCTGGGGCCAGTCGATGGCGGTGGGCATCCCAATAGGGCCGGGCATGGCGCAGGAAGCGGCGCCGCTGAGTGGGGTCCCAGGCACCCCAGATCGCTGGGGTATAGGGGCGTAGAGCGTCAATGGCTTCTCGCCAACCCAGACGGCGGGCTTCGGATTTCAGCCAGACGAGAAGGGTCGTCAGCGGCGCGCCAACAGGCGGTGTTTGCGATTCGACGGGCGTGGTCGCGGCGTGGGCCAGTGGTGCCAGGCCGCGGCGTGACAAGGCGATCAAGGGCCTGTCAGGAGCGGCCTGGGACTGGCTGAGGGCGACATCGACCATGGTCAGACCAGAACCGATCAGCAGAATCGGCAACGCATTCGTGGCGGAGTCCTCCGGCTCAAGCGCCCAGGGATCTGGGTGGTAGATCTGGCTCCTGGCCACAGGGTCGTCGATTCCATCTGGTCTTGCCGGGGGCGGATTGCCCGGAGCCAGGACCACCGCGTCCACAGCCTCTGACGGTCCATGGGCATAGTCCAGCCGCCAGCCGCTGCCGTCTGGGCGCAGTCCTATGGCTTCCCCAGCCGCCAGTGACAGTCGGTCATCGGCCTCTGTGGCCTCTTTCAGCAGGCCTTGCAGATAGAGGCCGTATTCGCTCCTGCGGGCAAAGGCCCCTGCCTCCGGTCGGTGCCGGGCCAGCCAGCGCGCAAAATGGTCCGGCTCATCGGGCCAGGCGCTCATGTTGCCAGCCCGCACATTGAGCAGATGGTCGGGATTGGCAGTCCCGTAGGCGAGGCCCCGGCCGAAGTTCGCCGTCTTTTCGATCAGACGCACGCGCACGGTACCCGCTCGCAACAGATGCAGGGCCGTCATCAGGCCACTGAAGCCACTGCCAATGACAGCGACGCGAGGGGGAGGGGGCATGTTAAATTCTACAAAAAAAGTAGGATATTGATCCTTGTCCCGGAATTCGCGCCTTGGCGCAAGCGAACGGCGGTCAACTCGTGACTGCTGCCGCAAGACACTCCAGCCTGCCAGATGGTGAAATCCGGCAAGTCAGGGGCTTTGGGTTGGGAATTAATGTGTCTCTTCGACCATGGCGCGGACCAGGTCGACCACCCGCCGCCGCAAACGCCGGTCATCCAGCTTCGGGAACAGGGCGGCCAGTTCCAGGCCTTCTGGGGTGGAAACGAACTCTGTCATGCGTCGGGCAAGGCCGTCGTCCGGGCCGTCGTCAGTTTCCTCAAGGCCCTCGAAGAAATAGGAAACGGGTGCCTGAAGCAGACGGGCGGCGTCAAAAAGCTTTGAGGCGCTAATGCGGTTGGAGCCGCGCTCATACTTTTGGATCTGCTGAAATGTAATGCCCAGGGCAACGGCGACCTGCGTCTGACTGAGCCCCATGACCTTGCGCCGAATCCTGAGGCGGGAGCCGACGTAGAGGTCGACGGGATGTGCCAGGTCGGCGGGGGGCTTTCCGTTCATGCCAATTCATTCCTTCCGGCGGCGCGGACCAAAGCTTCCTGCGGGAGAGCGACGCCACCGGAGACCTGAGGATAACCTCACATCACTGTCATAGTCACGTCTGCGCAGCAGGGCTGCGTCAATGCGCGTCAGGGTGGCACCAGCGGATCGGGTTGGACGAAACTTCTGCCGGCAAGGGCTTGACCTTTGGAAGCCCGGGAGGTGATTGCGCCGCATGGGAGCTTTGTCAGTCGCGCGGATCGCGGTGGCCGGCGCCGGGGCCTTTGGGTCGGCGACAGCCCTGGTCCTTGCGCGCGCGGGATTTGCCGTCTCGGTCTTTGACCCGACATCGCCGGGCGAAACTGCATCGGGCGTTGCTGCGGGTATGCTCGCACCGGCCAGTGAAGCGCTGTTTGATGAGGCCTCATCGCCGCACCTGGCCTTGCTGCAGAGGGCACGTGACCATTGGCCGGATTTCGCCGGCGGCCTGGACCTTGAGATCAGCCGTCACGGTGTTCGTATTGAAGGCGACCCGGCCTGGCTCTCCGGGATTGAAGCAAGGCGCAAGGCCCTGGGCTTGCCCGGCGATCTGGCCGCGGACGGTGCGCTGGTTCTGGCCGAAGACTGGCGACTGGACGCCCCGGCGGCCTTGGCGGCGCTGAGGGCTGCCGCAATCGGCCTGGGCGTCCGGTTCGAGTCGGTCTCGGTCTCCGGCTACAAGAAAGGCGTTCTGAACCTCTCGGACGGGCGCTCGCAGCCCTTTGAGACGCTTGTCCTGGCGACAGGTGCATCGCTCCGGGATGGCAGCCTGGCACCCGAGACCGCTGTGCTGAAGCCGATCAAGGGTCAGATCCTGAACCTGGACAAGGGCCCCGGGGCCGGGGCTGTCATCCGGGGGGCGGGCGTCTATCTTTGCCCCGGCGCATCAATGATCGTCGGCGCGACCATGGAGCATGGACGGGACGATCCCTGTCCTGATCCGGTGGTCACAGCCCCTTTGCTCAAGGCCGCCACGGCCCTGCGCCCCGAGCTGGCTTCGGCCTCCGTGATTACCCGGGTCGGCGTGCGGGCCTCGACGCCCGACGGCTTGCCTCTGGTGGGCTGGAGCGTCACTGCGGGCGTCATGCTGGCGGTCGGGGCCAGGCGCAACGGCTGGCTGCTGGCACCGCTTGTGGCGGATCTGGTCGCAGCGTATCTGACAGGCAAGGACCCGGGACCGGAAGCGGCAATGCTCGATGCGCGCCGTTTCAATCGAGAGCCCGAGGCATAGGCAAGCAGGGGAACAGATGTCCGGATTTTGGCTGACCGACGAGCAGGAAGCGATCCGCGATGGAGTTGCGAAACTTTGCGCGGGCTTTGACGACGACTATTGGCGGCGTACCGACGAAACGGGTCAGTTTCCGGAAGAGTTTGTCGCGGCGATCGCCGAAGGCGGCTGGCTGGGCGTGGCCATGCCCGAAAGCGTCGGCGGTGCCGGACTGGGCCTGACCGAAGCCTCGATCATGATGCAGGCCGTAACCGAGTCGGGTGCCGGCTTCTCGGGCGCATCGGCGATCCACCTCAACATCTTCGGCCCAATGCCGATCGTGAAGTTCGGCACGGATGAGCAGCGCGCCCGGCACCTGCCACGCCTGATCTCGGGTCAGGACAAGATGTGCTTTGCCGTCACTGAACCCAATTCGGGCCTCGACACCTCGAGCCTGGAAACCCGGGCCGAGAAGGTTGACGGTGGCTACAGGCTGAATGGCCGTAAGATCTGGACCACGGGTGCCCAGCGCGCCAACAAGATCCTGATCATCGCCCGTACAACCCCCAAGGATCAGTGCGCGAAGCCGACCCAGGGGCTCAGCCTGTTCTACACGGATCGCGAGAAGATCGAGGCCAAGCCGATCCCGAAGATGGGGCGCAAGGCGGTCGAGTGTAACATGCTCTTCATAGAGGACCTGTTCGTGCCGGACGAGGACCTGGTGGGCGAGGAGGGCAAGGGCTTCGCCTACCTCCTGCATGGCCTGAACCCTGAACGCGTCCTGTTTGCCGTCGAGGCCATCGGGCTGGGCCGCGCGGCCCTTGCCAAGGCCACGACCTATGCCAAGGAGCGGGTCGTGTTCGGTCGGCCCATCGGCCAGAACCAGGGCGTCGCCCACCCGCTGGCCCGGTCCTGGGCCGAGCTGGAAGCCGCCAATCTCCTCGCCTTCAAGGCCGCGGCGCTCTACGACCTCGGCAAGGACTGTGGAGCCGAGGCCAATGCTTCGAAGTATCTCGGGGCCGAGGCCGGCTTCACGGCCTGCGAGAACGCCGTCCTCGCCCATGGCGGCATGGGTTACGCCAAGGAGTATGACGTCGAGCGATACTTCCGCGAGGCCATGATCGCCCGGATTGCCCCGATCAGCCGCGAGATGATCCTCAACTTCATCGCAGAGCGCGTTCTGGGCCTGCCCAAGAGCTACTGACAGGTCATCGGCCGGACCATCAGGGATGGTCCGGCCGTTACCGCCGCCTGGGTCCCGTGCAGGGTCAAGTTACAGGCTGAAGCGGATGGGAATGCGCACCGTGGCACCGTCGATGGTCTGGCCGTCCTCGGTTTGCGGGCTCATGCGGAAAAAGCGCGACAGTTTCAGAGCCGCGTCGCCAAAGCCTTCACCGACCGGCGTCTCCGAAATGATCATGCAGTTGCGAACCGAGCCGTTGGCAGAGACCGCGCAGCTCAGCGTCGCGCTGCCCGAGATTTCGCGACGGGCCGCGCTGTCGGGATAGTAGCGCGCCAGATCCCCGGCCGAGGGTTTGCGTAGCCAGGACGCTCCTGTGATTACCCTGGGCCGAGGCGGGAGGGGCTGTGCCTCCTGGGGTGGATCGGCGGTGAGGGTCGGTGGGCCTGCAGGGCCAGGGGGCGACAGGATGTCCGGCGGCGCGATGGGAAGGGTCACCGGTGGCGTGAAAGGCGTTTGCACGGGCAGGTGCAGGGGAATCGGGTTTGAAGGCGCGGGCTCGACCGTCTGGGGTGGCGGCGGTGGCGGTTCGATCCACGGGGGCTGTAGGGCGATGATGGGATCTTCGACCGCCTCCCGCAGAGGGATCACGGACCTTTGGTAGGCCAGGTAGGCGATCAGTCCGAGATGCACGACAGCGGATGCGCCGAGAGCAAGGACCAGCACCCTCGAGGGCTTGCGAGGACCTCGTGCTGGTCCTGTAAAGCCGGAGTCATGGGAATTGAGCGCGATGGCCATGTTGATCTCCCTTATGAACATTACGACTGTAAGTTCAGATCATCACGGCTTGTATGGGCTGTAAATTGACAATCGTAATCTATCGCCGATAATTTGTACGTCTGTAATTTTGCTGATGTCCGGGGTGCGGCAGTTTGTGCGGCGGGCGCGTCAGGCCAACGAGGTTAATCGCCGATTAACCATGATCGTTCAGGCATGGTCCTATGGCTGTCCAATCCATCCGCAGCGTCGTCGAGTCGGCGATCCAGCGCGCGTCCAGCGCGACAGGGGTCGATTTCACCTTCCTGATGGGCACCGCCAAGCGCGAAAGCGGTTACAATCCGTCCGCCCGCGCGAGCACCTCGTCAGCCTCGGGCCTCTTCCAGTTTGTTGACCAGACCTGGCTTGGCACGCTGAAAAAGCATGGCTCAAAGTATGGCTATGCCCGCTATGCGGATCTGATCTCCCAGGGGCCTGATGGCCGGTTCCGGGTGGCCGGGGATGAGGCTCGCAAAGCAGTTCTGGCCCTGAAGATGGATCCCCACGCGGCTTCGCTCATGGCGGGCGAACTGGCCTCCGATCATGCGTCCTATCTGCGCGGCCGGGTTGGGCGCACGCCGACGGCGGGCGAACTCTATGCAGCCCACTTCCTGGGCCCCCAGGGCTCGGCGCGCCTGATTGAGGCGGTCAACAAGACGCCCGGCGCGAGCGCAGCCTCGATGTTCCCGGATGCGGCCCAGGCCAATCGGTCGATCTTTTATCGCGACGGCCGTGCTGCTACGGTGGGCGAAGTCTATGCCAATCTCACCAAGACGGGCGGCCTCAGCCGTGCTGTCGTTCCCTCCAGGGATTCGGACGTCGACCAGGGCTTTGTCCAGTACGCCAGCGGGCGTCGCCTCGAGCGGCTGCACCAGCAGGAGGCCGTGGTCGAACTGATCCTGCGCGGTCCGCAGGATGCTGACAGCACCTTCGGCAGCCTTGGAAACGGATCAGGCAAGGGCTCGGGTCAGCGCCTGGCCAGTTCGATGTTCTCCAGCGAGATGCTGCGCGTCCTGGCCGAGGCCCGGGACAACAGTCGACTTAATCGGTAGGTCCGGTCAGGGCCGCAATGCGGTCCTCGCTCCAGCCCAGTTCCCGGAAGACAGCCGTTGTGTCCGCTCCAAGCTTTGGGGCTGGACCGCGCGGACCATCCTCGGCTCCAGGAAAACGCGCCGGTCCGGCAGGAGCCCGGAAGGTCCCGCCGGAACCGTCAGGCGTGTCGACAAAGCAGCCGGCCGCTTCAGCCTGCGGGTCGCCCACCAGTTCCCGCGGCGTCTGATAGGGAGCCCAGGTCAGGTCACCGGCATCGAGCGCGGCCGCGACGTCCACATAGTCCATGGCCCCAAAGGCTGCATCCAGCAGATCGACCAGGGCGGCCGTGTTTTCACGTCGTGACCTGGCAGAGGCAAAGCGAGGGTCGTCCACCAGTTCGGGCCTGCCAGCAGCCTCGGCAATTCGCGCCCAGTCCGTCGCCCCCTGGCGCGGCAGCAGGCAGATCCACCGATCGTCCCGCGTCTTGAAAAAGTTGGCCAGGGGCTGAATGGCCTCGCGACGACCCCGGGTCGAGGCCAGTTTTCCAAAGCGCAGCTGGATCGCCATGTCCGATCCAATGGCATAGACGCCGGAACGCAGCAGCGAGGTCTCGACCAGCCGTCCCACGCCTGTGGTCTGCCGCTCGAATACGGCGGCCAGGATGGCCGAGACGGTTGCCAGAGAGGTGACATGGTCGCCCATCCCGGTGCGAATGGGAAAGGGCTCTGCGCCCTTTGGGGCTGTGATTGATCCGACCCCCGCCCGCGACCAGAAGGCAGCCACGTCCATACCGGCCTTGTCTGCGTCCGGTCCTTCGAGGCCGTAGCCGGTCAGGCTGCAATAGATCAGCCGAGGATTGAGCGACCTCAGAGTCTCATGGTCCAGGCCGGCCCGCGAGAGGGCCCCGGGCCGGACGTTGGTCAGAAAGACATCCGCCGTGGCCACCAGGGCCTTCATGGCTTCCCGCCCGGCATCGGCCCGGATGTCGAGCACAACCGCCCGCTTGCCGCGATTGTCGAGCTCAAAGACCGGATTCGCATCCTGTTGCGAGGCGATGGTGTCGAAGAAGCGCCGCATCGGGTCGCCCTCGGGCGACTCCACCTTGATCACATCGGCGCCCCAGTCGGCCATAATCCCCGCTGCGCCCGGCGCGGCGATATAGGTAGCCAACTCGACGACCCGGAGTCCTTCCAGCATCGCTTCCTCCCGCTTTTCTTCTCGTTGCGGGCACTGTGGGCGAGGGAACGGGTTGTTGGAAGGCTTACCCAGCGGCAGTCGGGACCAGAAGGTCTAGGCGGCGGCTCTGCCGGAGAGCGTCAGGCGAGGAAGGGTCGACGCGTCGGCCACTGCCCGGGCCACGCCGGCTACAGCGACAGGCTTGCGCAGGACAAGATCTGCGCCGGCCTCCGTACAGGCGCGAGCTTCGTCGGCGTCGCCATCGATCACGGCAATGATGGGAATGTCGCGATTGCGTCCGTCCATAGCGCGCACCGCCGCTGTAGCCCCGGGACCGTCCAGGATCGGCATGTGGCCGTCGAGCATAAGCAGATCGAACTCGGCAATTCGGGCCAGGTCAGCGGCGCGCTGTCCGTTCTGGGCATGGACGACCTGATGGCCCAATTGCTCGAGAATGGCGCGCAGCATGGCAGCATTCAGGGCGTCGTCCTCGGCGATCAGAATCCGCAGGCTGCGCGGCGTGCCTGGCGCATCGGCTGCCGGGGCGGCCTCTTCGGATGCATCCAGCAGACTGGGCTGGGTTTCGTCGAAGGGCAGGGTCAAGGTGAAGCAGCTGCCGACCCCGACCGCGCTCCGGGCGTCAAGGGCACCGCCCATCAGCCGCGCGAGCTGGCGTGCCAGAGACAGACCCAGTCCGGCCCCGTTGATCCCGGCACCAGTGCGCTCCACCCGTCGGAACGGTTCAAAGGCATAGTCCAGTTCTTCCGCGGTCAGACCTGGACCGGTGTCGGCCACCTCAATGGCCACAAGGTCACCGCGGCGCTCGATGCGGACCTCGATGCGACCGCGAACGGTGTACTTGATGGCATTGCCCAACAGGTTGGCCATGATCTGTCGGGTACGCATCGCGTCGGCCAGCACGGCACCATGGGTACGGCTTTCGAGCAGGGGATCCACATGGATAGCCAGTTCCAGACCCTTGAGCAGGGCATGGGGGCGTTCCAGCAACACGACATCGCGCAGCAGCTTCACCGGCTCGAACGGCAGGGTTTCCACGGCCAGGCGACCGGACTCTGCCGTCTCCGAGTCGAGGGTCGCATTCAGGACGGCGATCAGGTCCTGGGCCGCGTCGAGAGCGGCGTTGAGCTGCTCGCGTGACGGGGCGGCCCGGCCACCCTTGCCGGCTGCAGCAGCCAGGACGTGGGTGACGCCGGTCAGGCCGTTGCGAATTTCATGGCTCAGCGTGGCGACGATGTCGGACTTCGAGCGCGCTGTCCGTTCGGCCGCGTCGAGAACGGCCAGGCGTTCCTCGATCAGCTGTTCGTGCACCTCGGCCAGGGCGTGCTGGCGACGGATCATCCGATTGAGCACCAGGGTCAGGGCCAGGGTCAGGGCGATCGCACCCCAGGCCATGACGCCGGCATGGCGACTTTCAGGAACTGAGAACAGCGCGATCAAGGGGCCTGCAGCGGCGATTGGCGCGGTCACCAGAAGGGCTGAAAGGGATGTCGCGGAGAAGAAGATGCACATGACGGCTGCCGCCGTTGCGAGCAGCAACAGGGTCTCACGCACCGGACCAGCGGCATGGGCAAAGGCGGAGATCTGGGCAACGCTGACCGCCCAAAGCAGTCCGCCCAGCAACTGAACGCGGGCCCGTCGCTTAAGATCTTGCGACCCTTCGCCGCGCAGCCAGCTCACCGCCGCGTAAAAGGCCCCCCAGTTGATGGCGAATATCACCAGGGTGGCGGCCATCCAGAGGGCGTCGTCGGCAAAGGAGCCGACCCAGACAAAGATGGGCAGGCTTATGGCGAAAACGCCAAGTGCATACGGAAGAAGCGCCGTCTGGGCGTCCAGCGCCATGGCGAGGTTCACGCCGCGCATCGGGGGCTCAGTGGTGCGGCGCTCGGCGAACAAGGATCGCATTCCTCGGCTGTTGAGAGCGGAGCCTAGGGGATCACGGTTTGCGCTAGGTTACGGGGTATCGTTAATCCACAGCTTCAAGGTTCAAACAATCATTAAGCCTAACGCGCCATGCTAGGGGTCACTTGCATTCCTCTGGTTCGGCGAACCTCCCATGGCCACCACCCGCGCGGCACTGACCAACAACGATATCCGCATGCTCGTGAAGGGCGCGACGGCTGACGAGCGCGCGCTTGCGGCGCACAAGCTGTGCAGGACGATCGATCGCGCCGACCTGGCTGACGATGAGCGGCAGGTCGCGCATGACATTCTGCGGGTGATGGCCACCGACGCCGCTGAACTTGTCCGCCGCGCCATGGCGGTCACGCTGAAGAATTCGCCGGCCCTGCCGCCGGACGTCGCCATCCGCCTGGCGCGCGATGTCGAAAGTATCGCCCTGCCGATCATCACCTTTTCACCCGTCTTCTCGGACAGCGACCTCGCCGAGATCGTTCGGATGGGCGGAGCCGCGCGCCAGATGGCGGTGGCCAAGCGTCCGAAGCTCTCGACTCGGGTCACGTCGGTCCTGATCGAGTCCGGTACCGAAGAAGCCGTCGCCGTGGTCTGCGCCAATGACAATGCGCGGTTTTCGGACCTCGCGCTGCAGAAGGCCCTGGACCGGTTTTCCAAGTCCGAGCAGGTGCTGCAGGCCGTCGCCTACCGTTCGACCCTGCCGCTGGCGGTCAGCGAGCGCCTGATCGACATGGTCGGGGACCAGCTTCGCGACCACATTCTCAGCCATCATGCCCTGTCGCCCGAGCGGGTTCTGGAACTGGTCGTGGGGGCCAAGGAGCGGGCGACGATCGATCTGGTCGACCAGGCCGGACGCGCCGCCGATCCCAAGGCCTTCGTCCAGCACCTGAACCGCGTTGAGCGTCTCACTCCGTCGCTACTGCTGCGCGCCCTGGCCCATGGCCACATGACCTTCTTTGAGTGGGCTGTCGCCGAACTGGCAGGGGTGCCGCATCACCGCACCTGGCTGATGATCCATGATGCCGGCCAGCTGGGCCTGAAAGCCATCTGTGAGCGGGCCGGTCTGCCGTCGCGCCTGTACGCCGCCTACCGCGCCGGGGTCGACGCCTTCCACGCCATGGAGTTCGACGGGCGGAGCCAGGACCGCGAACGTTTCCAGGAACACATGATCCAGCGCTTCCTGACGTCGCCGCAGACCATTGCGCGGGAGGATTCGGATTACCTCCTGGAGCGCATGGATCGCTTCGCACGGCAGCAGCATGCTGCCACGGGCTGAGCCCTCGGCTGAGAAAACCAAACGCTTGTTCCAAACTTGTCTGGGCAAGCGGCCCTAACCGCGCCAATCTCATGCGATGTCAGAGTCTTCGCCTGAATTGATCCGCCCGGCGGCCACCGTACTGCTGCTTCGAGACGCCCCCGACTTCGAGGTATTGATGGTCAAGCGCCATCATCAGATCGATTTCGCGGCCGGCGCGCTCGTCTTTCCGGGCGGCAAGAGCCACGGCGGTGATGAGGATCCGCGCTGGCGTGACCTGGCCACAGGCTGGGAGGCCGTCGGCGAGGACGGTTCGGCCCTGCGAATCGCCGCCATCCGCGAAGCCTATGAAGAGGCCGGCGTGCTGTTGGCCCGCGACGGCGACGGTGCCTTCTACGAGGGCGAGGCGGCCGTGGAGGTGCGGGCGGCTGTGGCCGAGGATCGGTTGCCCTTCATTGAGGTGGTGGCGGACCTGGGTCTGAAGCTGGATCTGGCGGCCCTGACCATCTTCGCCCGCTGGATCACGCCCAAGCTGATGCCCAAGCGATTTGATACCTGGTTCTATGCGGCGCATGCGCCCGGGGCCCAGCAGGCGATCTGTGACGGTCACGAGGCGGTCGATGCGGAATGGATCGCCCCGGCCCAAGCGCTGGAGATGGCCGCTGCCGGAACACGCAAGGTTATCTTTCCGACCCGCATGAACCTGAAGTTGCTGGCCGAGAGTGCAAGCCCGGGCGAGGCCATTGCACGCTCCCGGGACCGGCCACTGGTCACGGTCGAGCCCTGGGTAGACGGGCAGGGGCTCCGTATTCCGGCCCATGCCGGCTATGGCGACGTGATCGAACCGCTTTCCGCGCTCTAGGAGCCATCCAGCGCCGGGGCAAAGCCCCGGCGGCCTCCGGCGCGGCCTACTTCACGGATGCGCCGGATGCGCTGACCCAGTCGGTAAGCTCGTTCAGCACCTTGGCCGTGGCGCTGTCATAGGCCTCGACAATGGTGCTGACGCGATTGCTTGAAGCCTTGACGCGGGCCTCGAAGACCTGATCCCCGACCAGGGTCCGGTCACTGTTACGACTGAGCACACTGCGGACCTGGACGAGCACTTCAGGCGCCGCCTTCGGACCGTTGACATAGACGGCCTCGAACGAAAGCACTTCCAGTCTGAGGACGAGATCCGCCTTGGCGACCTCGCCCCTGCCGATCAGTCGCGCACGGCCTGCGTCGGCCTCAAAGGCGCGGGCGACGGCTTCATCGAACAGGATACTGGCCGGTGACACCCAACGTGCCCCGGCGATATAGGCCGCCTCGCCCTGGGTGATGGTCAAGATGCGGTCGCCAGCGGCAGCGCGGGTGAAGACCGTCGGCGTCTTGAAGACACCAAACAGGGTGGAGGGCTCTCCCTTGGAGGCGGGAGCCGGCGTAACACCGAAGCGATACAGCCCAACAGGATCGGCCTCGGGCAGCAGGGTGATGCATCCTGTCAGGGCCACGGCGGCCGCCGCGAGGGCGACGGCGCGCGAGAGGGAGCGGATCGGGTTCAAGGCTTGACCTCCAGTTCCTTGGCGGGTGCCTTGCCGACAAGGCCGCGTGGGTTTTGTTCGACGTCGCCCACCAGCCGGTCGAGTGACTCGGCTGCCGATTGCAGGGTGACAATGGCCGCCGACAACTGAGGCAGACCCGTGCTGGCGAAGTCGCTGGTTGGCCCCTCCAGCTTGGAGATCATGCTGCGCGCGTCCTTGGTGGCACTTTTCAGCTCGGCTGCCGCAGACGCGAGTTCGGCCAGCGAACGCTTGGCATCGCCATTGACGACGCTCTCCGTGGATTTGGAGAGTTCCGTGATCGACTGGGCCGTCGCATCAATGCTCTGCAGCGCCTTCTGGGCGTCAGCGATTATGGCCTTGCGTTCGCGGACCTCGGCGGTGACGGCCTGAACGTCATCAAGCGCAGCGGTGAAGGTCTTGATGTTGTCATCCGACAGGACGCGATTGACCCGGTCCAGCGCCTCAATGGTGCGGGTCAGCACGGTGCCACCGCCCTCCAGCAGGTCGGACAAGGCGCTGCGCTGGCTGCGGATCACGGGAACCTTGCCGTTCTCCACGGTGTCTTTCAGCAGCTTCTTGTCCGGCGTTCCTGCGGTGATCTGGACATAGTTGACGCCCGTGATCCCCTGCGGCTCAAGCGTCGCATAGCTGTCGGTCTTGATCGGCACGTCAGAGGTGACCCGCGCGCGGGCGATGACGCGGTTGGGATCGCTCTTGTCGAGGGCGATCTTGGCGACCTCGCCGACCTTGATGCCGTTGAAATGCACCTCGCCGCCTTCCGAGAGGCCGCGCACTGGGCCGACGAACAGAATGTCGTACTCGTCGTATTCCTGGTTGAAGCTGAGCTTGGCCAGCCAGACGACAAAAACCACCAGCCCCATGAAGAGCAGAAGGGTCACCGCGCCGACCAGGGCGTAGTTGGCATTTCTTTCCATCAGCTGGTCCTTGTCGGAGTGGTCTGGGCCGAGCCTGCCATGCCGGCGGCTGCGCGTCCTCGTGGTCCTAGGAAGTATTCCTTGATCCACGGATGGTCCGAATGCTCGAGCTCTCGTACCGGGGCCACCGCCACGACCGTTTTGTCGGCGATGACCGCTACGCGATCCGTGATCGCATAGAGGGTGTCGAGGTCGTGGGTAATCATGAAGACGGTCAGGTCGAGGCTGTCGGACAGGTCCTTGAGCAGGTCATCGAAGGCCGCTGCGCCGATCGGGTCGAGGCCCGCTGTGGGCTCGTCGAGGAAGAGCAGTTCCGGATCCAGCGCCAGGGCGCGAGCCAGGCCGGCGCGCTTGCGCATGCCGCCCGAGAGTTCAGCCGGCTTCAGGTCTGCGGCGCGGGCCGGGAGGCCCGAGAGCGCGATCTTCAGATCGGCCAGTTCCTCGATCTCGCGCCTGGGCAGTTCCGTGTGCTCCAACAACGGGGCGGCGACATTCTCCCGCACGGTCAGGTTCGAGAACAGTGCGCCTTGCTGAAACAGAACGCCCCAGCGCCGCTCGACCGAACTCCAGCGGCGTCGGTTGGCCGTGAGCATGTCGTGACCGAACAGCTTGACCGTGCCGCCGTCGGGCACTTTCAGGCCGATAATGCTGTTCAGCAGTACCGACTTTCCGGACCCGGATCCGCCGACCACGCCCAGGATCTCGCCGCGCTTCACCGTCAGGTTCAGACCGTCATGAACCACAGTGTCGCCAAACCGGGACACCAGGCCCTGAATCCGGATCGGATTCTGTTCGTCATCGACCTCCGGCCGGACGGCGATCTCCTGAGGGCGCTCGAAGGTCATATGTCCAGTTTCATGTAGAGCAGGGCGAAGACCGCATCGATCAGGATGATGGCGAAGATGGCGTGAACCACGGCGGACGTCACCCGCCTTCCCAGGGATTCGACGTCGTTGCCGACCTCCATGCCCTGGCGGCAACCGATGGCCGCGATAACCATGGCCATCACCGGCGCCTTGGACATGCCGATCCAGAAATGGGTGGGGCCCACATAGTCGACAATGCGCTGCAGAAAGAAGCTTGGCGAAATGTCGAGCACCATCCAGACGACCAGCATCCCGCCCGCCAGACCCGCCAGGGTGGCGATGAAGGTCAGCAAGGGGATGGTCAGCAAAAGGGCGGCAAAGCGCGGCAGGACCAGGGCCTCGTAGGGATCTACGCCCATAACCTGCATGGCGTCGATTTCCTGGTTCATCTTCATCGACCCGATCTCGGCGGCAAAACTGGATGCCGAGCGTCCGGCCAGCAGGATGGCGGTGATCAGGATGTTGAACTCCCGCAGCACCGAAATGCCGATCAGTTCGACGGAATAGACCTGGGCCCCGAAGTCGATGAGCATGTTCGCGCCCAGCAGGGCCACCACGGCCCCGATGAAAAAGGTCGTCGTCGCAACAATGGGGATGGCGTCCAGGCCTGCACGCTCCGCCAGGGAAATGATCGGTGCCCAGCGGATTCGGCGCGGATTGACGACGGAGCGGCCGATGGCCGTCAGTAAATGGCCCAAAAAGACCAGCGTGCCGTAACCATCGGCCGCCAGACCGAACATGCCGCGGCCGATGCGTTCAAGCAGGGCCACAATGCCGGGCGGGCGGCGCGTCACCTCGGCTTCGACCTGCACCGCATTGCCGACCAGCTCGAGCAGTCGCAGGGTTTCCTTGCGGGCCGTGATGATGCCCGCCGATCTGCGGCCGTCTGCGGCCCGAATGATCGCATAGGCACCGGCTGTATCGCAGCGATTGATCTGGCTCAGGTCGAGGCAGACTCCATCGGAGCCGTGCAGGGCGTTCGCCAGTCGGCCGGCGGCGTCAAACAGGCCCCGGGCCGTCCAGTCCCCTGACAGCACGACGGTGCGCTTGCCGCCCGCCTCGTCAAAGGTGAATTCCGCTGGAACTGCCATGCAGTCGATCAGATCCCTTGTCGATAACTCAAGCCTAGCAAAGGACCCGAATAGCCCCAAACGCGGCACGGTTCAGCTCGTTGCAATCGTGAGGAGGTTTCCAGCAAAGCGCCTGCAACCAGCCTGATGGTGCGACAAGTAGGACATTCGCGTCAGGCTTCAATCATGGTTAACAAATTGCGGGCACCTCTGGGAGCGTAACTTTCGAGTCGGAGCTAACGGCATGAGCGCGAACCCCAAGCTAGACCAGCGCATGTCGTTCATGCGTTTCGACGAGCGAGACCGGGCGGCCTTGCGGGCGCTGCGACCGTTAATCGAGTCTGAGATCTCCGGCGCGCTGGGAAAGTTCTACAATCAGGTGCGGGCCTTTCCCGAAACCCGCAGCAAGTTTCGCGATGAAGGCCATATTGCCGGCGCTGAACGCGCTCAGGCCAACCATTGGCGTCGCCTGGCCACGGCGGACTACGGACCCGACTATGTTCACGACGTCGAGCGGATCGGGCGGGCCCATGTCGGCGCAGGTCTGGAGCCGCGCTGGTACATGGGCGGCTATGCCGTGGTGTCCGAGGAGCTGGTTCGCGCCATCGTCACCAAGCGGGCCAAGGCCCTGTTCGCCAGCGCCAAGTCTGATGCGGAACTGGCTGACAGTCTGGTGGCCCTGAACAAGGCTGTCTTCCTGGACATGGAGCTGGCGATTTCCAGCTATCTCGCGGCGATCGATGAGGAACGCGCGGCACTTGAGGCAGAGCGCGACTTGGCGGCCAAGACGCAGGCCCAGGCCGTGAAGGCCATTGGCGACGCTCTGGCGCGCCTGGCCGCCGGTGATCTTTCCGCCAGGGTGGACGGCGTTCTGTCGCCCGAATTCCAGACCCTGAAGAGCGATTTCGACCATGCCGCCAGCGCCCTCGGCGAGGCCATGAAGGCGGTTGAGCGCGCGACCTCGGGCATCCGGGCGGGCGCTGATGACATCGCCCGGGATGCGGATGACCTGGCCAAGCGGACCGAGCATCAGGCCGCGACCCTGGAACAGACGGCCGCTGCGGTGGATCAACTGACCGCCACGGTCAGCAAGACCGCACAAAGCGCCCGGGAAGTGTCGGTTCGGGTCGGCGAGGCCAGCGCGGAGGCCGAACGTTCCGGTGCCGTGGTGACGCGGGCTGCCGAGGCGATGACCAAGATCGAGAGCTCCTCCAATCAGGTCTCGCAGATCCTCGGCGTGATCGATGAGATCGCCTTCCAGACCAATCTTCTGGCGCTCAATGCCGGGGTCGAGGCGGCCCGGGCGGGTGACGCCGGTCGCGGCTTTGCCGTGGTCGCCCAGGAAGTGCGGGCCCTGGCCCAGCGCTCGGCTGACGCCGCCAAGGAAATCAAGTCGCTGATCGCCGAGTCCAGCCGCCAGGTTGGCGAAGGCGTCGACCTGGTCGGCCAGACCGGAGCGGCCCTGCGCGGCATTGTCGACAAGGTCGGGGGGATTGACAGCCTGATCAACCAGATCGCGGCCTCGGCCAACGAACAGGCCTCGGCCCTGACTCAGGTCAATACGGCGGTAAACCAGCTGGATCAGGTCACCCAGCGCAATGCTGCCATGGTCCACCAGTCCAGCCAGTCGACTCAGACCCTGCGCATTGAGGCCGCAGATCTGGCCAACCGAGTCGGCGCGTTCCGAACCGGAGGCGCGTTCCAGGCTGAGCCGGTGGTCAGTGACAATCCGGTGCACGCCGCTCGGGCCCGGGTCGCGGCCTTCGCCCGACCCGGGCGCTGAGCCAAGCTGTCGCCCTGCGCCTGGAGCCCTTTCCGACCTTATGACTCCAGAGTGGTCGGGCCAAAAAAAGTTCTAATTCATAAGCTTAGAGCGCTTTCCGGTAACCGTTTCAGACCCATTGAAAAACGTTCTACGGCGCAGGCGGCGGAGCCGTTGAGGCGCGATGGATCAGTTCAAAGGGCAGCAGTTCGTCCACCGGCTCGCGCTTGGAGGCCGCGCCTTTTATCTCGCCTGAAATCAGAAGCCGTGTGGCCAAGGCGGCCATCTCCACGACCGGCTGACGCACGGTGGTCAACTGCGGCCGGCTGAAGCGAGCACTGGGACTGTCGTCGAAGCCCGCCACTGAAACCTCGCCGGGCACCATAAGGCCAAGTTCTGCCGCTGCGGCCAGACAGCCCAGAGCCATGTCATCGTTGCTGGCGAAGATCGCAGTCGGTCGATCCGGCAGGCTTAGCAGAGCCTTGGCCTGGTCCAGTCCCGACTGGAAGGTGAAATCGCCCTGCCGAACCCAGCTGTCGGCGACCGGCAGGGCCAGTTGCATCATGGCGTCGCGATAGCCGTTGTGTCGGGCCTGGCTGGCCCCATAACGCGGCTCGCCGATGATGAAGCCGATCCGGCGATGGCCCAGCCTCGCCAGGTGAAGCGTCATCTCGCTCGCGGCGGCGAAATCATCCATGTGCACGCGGGGGCCGACACCATCCGGGCGTTCAGGCCCGAGGCGCACATAGGGTGTACCGGCCTTGTCGAGCAGCTCGAGAACAGTCTCGTTGTCGGAACTGGGCGGGGTCAGGATGACCCCGTCGGGCTTCAGGGCCGCCAGCAGGGCGGCGACTTCCTGGCGAACTCGCGGCGCGTCATGATCAATCAGCTCGATCAGTAGGTGATATCCGGCGTCGCGGCACTGTAGCGTGGCCCCCAGCTGGATTCGGCTGAGATAGTCAGCGCCCCGCTCGCTGCGCCAGTGGTCGATCGTCAGGGCCGCATCAACGAATACGGCGATCACGAACGAACGCGAACCCGCCAGGCTGCGTGCCGACAGGTTGGGGCTGTAATCCAGAGCGCTGGCCGCCTCCAGGACACGATCGCGCATCGCCGGCCGGACATTGGGCTCCTTGTTCATGACCCGGGAGACGGTCTTGATGGAGACGCCGGCGCGCGCGGCGACGTCATAGATCGTCACCGACGCCATGGACCCGCCTTGCCTTGCTGAATGAGTCTCAAATCCATGCGGCCAGCCTAGTGCATTTCTCGTCGATGGAGCGATGCCCGCCGTGAGAAAAATCCCCGGGGCATCTGATCATTGGAGGGGGGCGTCCCGGCGGCCTTGTGTCATCGGGGCGGGAAGGCCAGTCTAGACCCTGACGCGGCGCAGACCGCGCGGGGGAGGATGTCTATGTCGCCAAGCGACGACGCCCGGCCGGCCACACCGGTCAGGCCCGGTTTCATTGCCGCCTATACCCTGGCGCAGATCGGCGCCTTTGTCAGTTTCATGCCTTTGTTGCAGGTGCTGCTGCCCCTGAAGGCGGAGGCCATCGATCCGGCGAACAAGGCCTTGCTGCTAAGCCAAGTGGCCTTTTACGGTGCTCTGGTGGCCAGTATTGCCAATCTTCTGGCCGGTGCGATCAGCGATCGCACGACCTCCCGATTTGGCCGCCGCAAGCCCTGGATGGTGGTTGGAGCCGTGGGCGCGGCCGGGGCCTATCTGCTGATCATGTCGGCCAGGACGCCCCTGGCCCTGATCGGAGGCGTCCTTCTCTTTCAGTTGACCTTCAACCTGATGTTCTCGGCGCTGGTCGCCGTTTTGCCGGATCGGGTGCCGGATGCCCAGAAGGGACGGGTGGCCGCTTTTCTCAGTCTGGGCAATCCGATTGGGACCATGGCCGGTGCGGTCCTGATCGGCGGGCTGCTGGTCACCGAACTGACGCGCTATATCGCTATCGCCCTGGTACTGCTGCTGACCCTGGCCCCCTTCGTGTTGGCCCTGGACGACAAACCATTGGCAGCGGACGCCCGGCCACCATTCCGGTTGGGAGCCTTTATCGCCGCCCTCTGGGTTGATCCGCGACGGCATCCAGACTTTGCCTTTGCATGGCTGGGCCGGTTCCTCGTGCTGGTCGCCCTCAGCCTCGTGCAGGGCTACATGCTCTATTTTCTGCAGGACGCGCTGGGCTATTCGCGCCTGTTTCCGGGCCATCGGGCCGAGGAAGGTCTAGCGATTCTCACTACGGTCTCAACGGTCTCCAATGTCACTTTTGCCCTGCTGGGCGGGATCTTGTCGGATCGCCTGAAGCGGCGAAAACTGTTTGCCGCCGGTGCCGCCCTGACCATCGGTCTGGCGATGCTGATCTTCTCGCTGACACCCAGCTGGCCCGTCATGCTGGCAGCCTATGTCCTGTTGGGTTGCGGCGCAGGCTGCTTCTACGCGGTGGATATTGCCCTGGTCACCCAGGTGCTGCCGTCGCAGCGAGACGCCGGCAAGGATCTGGGGGTATTGAACCTGGCCAATACCTTGCCCCAGGCTCTGGCCCCCATGCTGGCCGTTGTTGCATTGGGCCCCAGCCATATGGACTTCCGGGCCTTCTTTATCGTCGCAGCCCTGCTTGCCATGGCTGGCGGCCTGGCGATCCTGCCGATACGAGGCGTTCGGTAAGCCTTCCGGAAGTTCGCCCCGTGCCCCAGTTCATCACCGTCGCTGATCCTGATGATCCCCGCGTCGCGGCCTATCGTGACATCCGCGAACGGGACCTGGTGGGACGGCAGGGCCTGTTCATCGCCGAGGGCGAGACGGTCCTGAGGGCCTTTGTCCGGGATGCGCCAGGGCGGGTGCAGTCGCTGCTGGTCGATCCCAAGCGACAGGACAAACTGGCCGAGGTCTTTGCGGCCTTGCCGGACGAGGTGCCGGTCTATCTGGTCGAGCAGGCTGTGCTCGACCGGGTCGCAGGCTTCCATCTGCATCGCGGCGTGCTGGCGGTCGGCCAGAAGCCGGAACCGGTCTCTGCGGATCACCTGTTGGCCGGACTGCCGGGGGCGACTGTAGTGCTGGTGCTGTGTGGCATCGCCAATCACGACAATATCGGCGGCATTTTCCGCAATGCTGCCGCCTTCGGCGTCGGCGGCGTGATTCTCGACAGCGCGTGCTGCGATCCGCTGTATCGCAAGGCCATACGGGTCTCGGTTGGGGCCACGCTGAGTGTTCCCACGGCCTGGCTGGCCCAGGATGAGGATGTCGCCGGACTCCTCGAACGCCATGGTTTCGAGGCCCTGGCCCTGTCACCTGCCGCGCCCGAGATCCTGGCGCGGCTAAGGCCGCCCTTGCGCTCGGCGGTTCTGCTCGGCGCGGAGGGCCCTGGTCTCTCGGCTGAACTCATCGCGCGGGCACGGCCGATCGGCATTCCGATGGCGGGCGGCTTCGATTCCCTCAATGTGGCGACCACGAGCGGGATCGTCCTGCACCATCTTCGCTTCGCCCAGCCGTAGGAAACCGGTTTCCTGAATCGGAATTGCGGCCCTAAGCTTGAGGATCGAATGACCTTCAGTTCGCCGGAAGGCTCTCTCCATGTTCCATCGTCGTGGTGCCCTGGCCACCGTCGCTGTCAGCCTGCTGGCGCTCGGACTGGGGCCGGGAGCGAGAGCAGAGGCTGTGCCCATGGCTGATCCCGCCGAGACTATCGAACTCTGGCCTGCCGGTCCGCCGGGTGCGGAAGCGGTCACGGCGGTTGAGACCGTCCTTGAGCGGGGTGATCCCAAAGGGCTTCGCGACAGGGCCCTGACCCATATCCGCAAGCCGGCCCTGGCCGTGTTCCGCCCGAAGACACCCAACGGTGCGGCAGTGATGCTGATACCGGGCGGCGGGTACGAACGGGTCGTCATGGACAAGGAGGGCTATGAGACCGCCCGCTGGCTGGCAGATCGCGGCTACACCTGTTTTGTCCTGTTCTATCGTCTGCCCGGTGATGGCTGGAGCGCGGGTCCCGATGTGCCCTTGCAGGATGCCCAGCGGGGCCTGCGGCTTGTGCGCTCCCGTGCCGCCGCCCTGGGCTTCAGCGCAAACCGCATCGCGATCATGGGCTTTTCCGCCGGCGGCCATGTGGCCGCCAGCCTGACCACCCGGTTCTCAGCCAGGGTCTATGACCGGATCGATGCGGTGGACGATCTGTCGGCTCGACCGGATCTGTCAGCCCTGATCTATCCCGTCATCACCATGGCGGCACCTTCGGTGCACGCCGGCTCGCGCAAGCAACTCCTGGGGGCGAACCCGACACCCGAGCAGATCCAGCTCTATTCGCCTGACCGGCAGGTTGGTGCCGACGCGCCGCCGGTCTTTCTGCTCCATGCCGTCGATGACAAGTCGGTCCCGGTCGAGAATACCCTGCTGATGTTTGCGAGCCTGAAGGCCAGGAGCATTCCAACCGAGATGCATGTTTTCAACGAAGGCGGACACGGCTTTGGGCTGCGCTTCATCGCCGGCAAGCCCGTTGCCGCCTGGCCGGACCTGTTTACAGGTTTCGCCCGCCAGCACGGACTTTAGTCGAGACCCTTGCGAGCCCAGGCGGCGTGTTGGGTCTCAAGATGCTTTTGCCAAAGCCCCCGCAAGCGGCCGGGACGCTGGCCGTGCCGATCCTCGAGGAAGGTCGCATTGACCACCCGATCGGTGCGAAAGGTTCGGAAGTCCTTGCGAAGCTCGCACCATCCAATCAGCATGCGGACGGTTTCGCGGTAGGCCACGGAGACGGGCCAGATGATCCGCTCGCTGACGGCGCCCCCTTCATCGCGATAGCTCAGTCGGATCTTGCGGCCGGCATGGATCCAGGCGCGGGTCTGGGCGATGTCCAGCCCATCCGGCGCGGCGTTCCAGGCCGGCGCGGCACCGGTTGCGGGCTCAAGGACATAGGGTCGCAAGCGTTCGGGCACCGCCGCGGCGATCTTGCTGATCAGGTCGCGGGCGGCCTTGGCCAGCACGGGATCGCCACGCCCGGCCACCCATTGGGCTCCCAATACGGCGGCCTCAATTTCATCGGGCGTGAGCATCAGGGGCGGCATGTCGAAACCGGCCTCAAGGACATAGCCTACCCCGGCCTCGCCACGGATCGGCGCCCTCTGGCCGACCAGGGCGGCGATGTCGCGATAAACGCTGCGCTTGGAGGTCTCGAGCTCGGTAGCGATCGCGTCAGCCGTAACGGGGGCATGGCTCCGCCGCAGGATCTGGATGATCTGGAACAGGCGTTCGGCGCGTCTCATGGGCCCACCCTGGCTGAGGTCTGCTGACAGCATGATGGCAGCAGGGTGGGGCCTTAGCGAGACGCCTCAGGCGGTCCGGACCACGCAGCGGAAGCCGATATGGCTGGTCGTGGTATCGATCGGCTGGGGATGGCGCGCGGCCGGGCGATAGCGCCGGCAATAGTTCTCGGCGCAGAGGTGCGATCCGCCCTTCAGCACCCGGCGGGGGATGGCGGGACCAGGCTGATGGCGATCGTGACTGCCACTGCGGGCGGGGCCGCGCGGATTGCGCGGCGCGCAGCAGGGCTTGGTCGGGCTATCGGCATGCCGGTCGGCCCACCAGTCCGTGGTCCATTCCCAGACATTGCCGATCATGTCGAAGAGCCCATGGCCATTGGGGGGGAAGGTTCGCACTGGCGAGGTCCGCTCATAGCCGTCGGTCATGAGGTTCTCGCCGGGAAAGGTCCCTTGCCAGTAATTGGCCAGCATGGTCCCGCCCGGTGCCAGTTGGTCACCCCAGGCATAGGCCGCACCGTCCAAGCTGCCTCGGGCGGCGAACTCCCATTCGGCCTCTGTGGGCAGGGACTTTCCGGCCCAGGCCGCATAGGCAGCCGCATCATCAAAGCTGACGTGCACCACCGGATGGTCTTCGAGCCCCGCGATCGAGCTGCCCGAGCCGAACGGCTGGTTCCAGCGGGCCTGAAGGATCAGTTGCCACCATTCCCCACCACCCAGGCGAGGATCGATCAGGCGGTCTGGTTTGACAAAGACAGCTGAGGCCGGTTGGGCAAAGGCCGGGTCCATGCCCGGATAGAGCCGTGGGTCCGGAGGGATTTCAGCCAGGGTCACATGGCCGGTCTCGGAGACGAACCGGGCGAACTGGGCATTGGTCACGGGGGTTTGGTCGATCCAGAACGGGTCGACCGCCACGGCATGGGCCGGGGCCTCCTCCGGATAGTGCTCATTCGAGCCCATCTGGAATACACCGCCGGCCAGGGCGACCATGCCATCGAGACGCGCTTTGGTCATGGCCGCCGTTCTAGGTCGTGACGAGGGTTGTTGTCACCTGACGTGCCACTATTTTCGCTGTGGAAAAGGGCCGCGCCAGTGCCGGCGCGGCCCGAATCTCAGCCCAGGGTGCGCTTGTAGAGCGCCAGTAGCTCTGCCCAGGCCTTTTCCGCCGCAGGCTCGTCATAGACCTGGCTGCCCCTGACGGTCCAACCGTGCGCCGCCCCGGCATAGACCTCGACCTTGCTGGGCCGCTTGGCGGCGTCGAGCGCGGCCTTCAGCTTTTCCTTGTCGGCCGGATCGCGCTTGTCGTCATTGTCTGCGACCGCGATCAGATATTCGGCCTTGCTGATGGGCAGGGTCAGGTGCGGGCTGGTCGGAGCCTCGGTGACCAGGCCACCGCCGTGGAAGCTGGCCACAGCCGCGACCCGGGTCGGCGAAATGCCGGCGGTGCGGAAGGCCAGGGGACCGCCCATGCAATAGCCCTGGGTCCCGACCTTCTTCTTCTTGTTGGTCTGGGGCAGGGCGTCGAGGAAGGCGATATAGGCGGTCGCGTCGCGATCGGTGCCTTCCGGAGTCACGGTCGCCCGCATCGGCATGATCTTTGCGCGGTCGTCGGGATTGGAGAAGTTGAACCCGCTCTCGACCACCGGGGCCTTCTTGACCCGGTAATAGAGGTTGGGAACCAGCACCACATAGCCTTCGGACGCCAGGCGGCGTCCCATCTCCCGGAAAGCGGGCCTCAGGCTGACGACGTCAGGCCATACGACCACAGCCGGCCACGAGCCCTTGCCCTCTGGATAGTAAAGCGCGGCATCGGCCACGCCGTCGGGGGTCTTGATCTCGACGTCCTTTTCCACGACCGGCGCGCCCGCATGGGCCGCGCTGCCAAGCCCGGCGGCCAGAACGGTCATCAGACCGAAGGCCCGGCGGGAGACGGTGGGGTCGTGGGTCAGGCCCTGATGGATATCATCGTCGCACATGGCCTATCCTCGCGATGGCTGGAAACAGGCCGGGACTGTCGCCGCGAAATCGCGTTCAGGGAAGAGGCTGCGAGCGGAAGTTCGGGCCGGAAGGTCGGGTGCGGCCGAAAAATGGTGGTCGCGACAGGGATTGAACCTGTGACATCCTGCGTGTGAAGCAGGCGCTCTCCCGCTGAGCTACGCGACCTAACCGTTTCGGGCGGTTCTGAAGAACCGTTCTCGCCGGGCCGGAAGACCGATCCGCGAGAGGGACGGGCCTATAGCCCGGCGTTCGGCCGGGGGCAAGAGGCCAGAAGTGCGATACAGGCCTGGGGCACATCGAAAAAGCTGTGGATGATCCGGTCGCCGCCCAGGGTCTCAACAGGCTCTTCCGTATAGCCGAAACTGACCAGCAGGGCGGGAACCTGCGCCCGATCGGCGGCCAGGGCGTCATTGATGCTGTCCCCGACCATCACCGCGCGGCGGGGATCGCCGCCCACGGCCTTGATGGCCGTCAGGACATGGATCGGGTCGGGCTTGGCCGCAGGCGACAGGTCAGCGCCGATCACCGCGTCAAAGGCGGATGTCAGGTCCAAGGCGTCCAGCAGGGCGATCGAGAGCTTGGTCAGCTTGTTGGTGCAGACCACCAGTCGCGCACCGGCGCCGCGCAGTTGGCCGAGAACCTCTACCACGCCGGGGAAGGGCGCGCTCTCCAGGGCGATGCGGTCCAGATAGACGGCGATGAAGCGTTGGACGAGTTTCGGCGCTGACTCAGCGTCGAGCGGCTGGCCTGCGGCGGCGAAGCCGCGCTCGAGCAGGGCCCTGGCCCCGCGACCGACCATCAGCCGCACGGCATCGAAGGGCAGGGGCGGCAGGCCCTCTTCGGCCAGAATCGTGTTGAGCGCGCCGACCAGATCCGGTGCGGTATCGACGAGCGTTCCGTCGAGGTCGAAGGCGATCGTGGTGCCGTTCAGGGCTTGAAGGTCATGCATTGATCTGGCCTTTCGGCTAAACGGCCGCCTAATGCAACTTTGGTTCGTTCCTAGAGAGTCGCCAGGACCATGACCATATCCGTTCCGAGTCGCCCGCGGGCTTCCGTGATCCTTGCCGCTGGCCAGGGAACCCGGATGAAATCCCCCATTCCCAAGGTCCTGCACAAGGTTGCGGGGCGGACCCTGCTGGATCACGCCATCGATGCCGCTGAATCCCTGGGCTGCGCACGGATCGTCGTCGTGGTCGGGGCCCATAGCCCTGCCGTGGGGGTCCATGCCCGCAAGCGCCTGGGCGAGGCGGCGGTGGTCATCCAGGATCCGCCGATGGGGACCGGCCACGCCGTCCTGGCGGCCAAGGACGCCCTGGCCGATTTTGACGGCGATGTCGTGGTGACCTTCGCCGACTGTCCACTGGTCACCGCGCCGGTGATCTCGCCCCTGTTCGACCTCAGGGCGTCAGGGGCCGATGTGGCTGTCCTGGGCTTCGAGGCAGCAGATCCTGGAGCCTATGGCCGACTGATCCTGGCCCCGGGCCATGTGCTGCTGCGCATCGTCGAGGCCAAGGACGCGGACGACAGTGTCCGTCAGGTCAAGCACTGCAATTCGGGCGTTCTCGCCGCAGACCGGGCCCTGCTGTTCGATATTCTGGGTCAGGTCGGCAACGACAATGCCAACAAGGAATACTATCTGACCGACGTCGTCGGCATTGCGCATGGGCGCGAACTGTCGACCCGTGCGGCCTTTGCGGCCGAGGCTTCAGTGCAGGGCGTCAATTCCCAGGCCGAGCTGGCGGCTGCGGAGGCCGTCTGGCAGAAGCGTCGTCGCCTGGCCCTCATGGTTGAAGGGGTCACCCTGCCGGCTCCGGACACCGTGCATCTGGCGTGGGACACGCAGATCTCCCCGGGCGTCACGGTGGAGCCTTTCGTCGTCTTCGGTCCTGGCGTCAGCGTTGCCACCGGTGCGGTGATCAAGGCCTTCAGTCATCTTGAGGGCGCGACCGTGGGCGAAGGGGCCCTGATCGGTCCCTATGCCCGCCTGCGGCCTGGGGCTGAAATCGGGGCCGAGGCCCACATCGGCAACTTCGTTGAGGTCAAGAAGGTCAAGGTCGGTGCCGGAGCCAAGGCCAACCACCTCAGCTATCTGGGTGACGGCACGGTGGGCGAGAAGGCCAATATCGGGGCCGGGACGATCTTCTGTAACTATGACGGCTTCGACAAGTTCGAGACCCATGTGGGTGCCGGGGCCTTTATCGGCTCCAACAGCGCGCTTGTGGCACCGGTACGCATCGGCGATGGGGCGATGACGGGGTCCGGATCGGTGATCACCAAGGATGTGCCCATGGGGGCCCTGGCCATCGCCCGGAGTGATCAGAAGACCAAGAACGATTGGGCAACGGACTTCCGGGCCGTGAAGCTGGCCAAAAAAGCCAAGGCCGCCAAAAAGGACAGCAAATGAGCGCGGACGATCAAAAGCGCCAGGCGGGCGAGGCCGCCGCCGAACTGGTTGAAAGTGGCATGGTCGTCGGCCTTGGCACGGGCTCGACAGCAGCCTGGTTCGTCAAGGCCCTGGCGGTCCGCAAGCTCCACATTCGCGGCGTTCCGACTTCGGACGCCACGGCCAATCTGGCGCGCGAACTGGGCATCTCCCTGGCCGCGCTCGATGACGTGAAGGCGGTCGATCTGACCGTCGACGGTGCAGACGAGATCGGTCCTGGCCTTTCCCTGATCAAGGGCGGCGGCGCGGCCCTGCTGCGCGAGAAGCTGGTCTGGGAAGCCTCCAGGCGTTGCGTGGTCATTGCTGACGCGGCCAAGCATGTGACCGTGCTGGGCAAGTTTCCCCTTCCGATCGAGGTGGTTCGCTTTGGCCATGTCCATACGGGGCAGAGGCTGGCCGATATCGCGGCGGAGTTCGAGCTCCCGCCGCCGCGGCTGCGCATGGCTGATCGCGGGGTGGTCGTTACCGACGGCGGAAATCTGATCTACGACATGGCCTCCGGACGGATCGATGAGCCGGCGGGCCTGGCGGCAGCCCTGAAGGCCGTCACCGGCGTCGTTGATCATGGGCTGTTTCTCGACCTCGCGGACGAAGCCCTTCTGGGAACCGATGCGGGCGTGGTGCGCCTGACGCCCTGAGCGCCTAGATAGAGCGCCTTGTTTTCCCGTTTCTCAGGAGCCAGCGATGGCGGATTATGACTTCGACCTGTTCGTCATCGGTGCCGGTTCCGGTGGCGTCCGTGCGGCTCGCCTGGCCTCGCTCTCGGGTGCCAAGGTCGCAGTGGCCGAGGAGTACCGGGTCGGCGGCACCTGTGTGATCCGCGGCTGCGTGCCCAAGAAGTTCATGGTCTATGCCAGCGAGGTCTCGACCCAGCTGAAGACCGCCCAAGGCTATGGCTGGACGATCGGCGACCACGTCTTTGACTGGCCGACCTTCCTTCAGGCCAAGGACGTCGAGATTGCCCGCCTGTCGGGTATCTATGTCAGCAATCTGCAGAAGGCCGGCGCGCATCTTCTGCACGGCAAGGCGCGGCTGATCGATGCCCATACCGTTGAAGTTCTTCCCAAGGAGGGCAGCCCTGACGCAGGGCGCTACACGGCAGCGAAAATCCTGATTGCGACCGGTGGTCGTCCGGTGAAGCCCGATTTTCCGGGGGCGGAGCTCGGCATCACCTCGGATGAGGCTTTTCACCTGCCCACCCTGCCCAAGCGGGTGCTGGTCGTCGGTGGCGGCTATATTGCCGTCGAGTTCGCGGGCATCTTTAACGGCCTGGGCGTTGAGACCACGCTGCTCTACCGCGGGGCCAATATCCTGCGCGGCTTCGATGACGACGTGCGGTCGCATCTGGCCGAGGAGCTCGAGAAGCGCGGCATCAAGGTGGTTCTGGGGTGTTCGCATGCGCGGATCGAGCAGACCGAGTCCGGTCTGGTCAGCACGCTCAGCAATGATCTGCGTTTCGAGACCGATGCCGTGATGTTCGCGACAGGCCGTGAGCCCTATGTGGACGGCCTGGGTCTGGACAAGGCGGGCGTGGCGCTGAACGACAAGGGCGCGATCGCTGTGGACCGGCACTCCAAGACCAGTGTCGACAGCATCTGGGCGGTTGGTGACGTCACGGACCGGATCAATCTGACGCCGGTCGCAATCCGCGAGGGCGCGGCCTTCGCCCAGACCGAGTTCTATGACAACCCGACCAGTTTCGATCACGAGCTCGTCGCCTCGGCGGTCTTCTCACAGCCGCCGGTCGGGGTGGTCGGGATGAGCGAGGCCGAAGCGCGTCACGCCTTCGGCAAGGTCGACATCTATCGATCCGTTTTCCGGGCCATGAAGGTGACCTTTTATGGCGGCCAGGAGCGCTGCCTGATCAAGTTGGTGGTCAAGCAGGATGACCAGAAGGTGGTCGGCGTACACGTTGTGGGGCCCGACTCGCCCGAGATCATCCAGATGGCTGCCATTGCCGTGAAGATGGGGGTTACCAAGGCTCAGTGGGATTCCACCTGTGCGGTGCATCCGACCCTGGCGGAGGAGTTGGTCACCCTGAAGGAAAAGTACGCTCCTGTGGATGTTGGCGCGGGATGAGGCCTGTCGCCGGCGCGGAGCGAAAAACGACCTGGCTTTGCGCTGTCGCGGTGTTCACCATCGCGCTGGTTCCGCTCGTCGGTTATCTCGCGCCGCTGGGCTTTGCCCCTCTCCTGGCCCTGTGTGGACTGCTGGCCATACCGGGTCTGGCGCGTCCCCGGCCGGCTTCGCCTCCGGCCATGGCGCTATTGGTTCTGGTAATCTGGGCGCTTGTCAGCCTGGCCTGGAGTCCGGGGGCACCGAATCCGGGCGATCTGAAGGACGGTGACGCCCTTGAGTCCGTCACGGGTTTGAAGCTGCTGTTTCAGCTGGCGCTCTACGGATCGGCCATCGCGGCCTTGCGCGGACTATCCGAACCGTCCGCGCGTCGCGTCGCAACCGTTCTGGCCATTGGCGTTCTGGCCCTGGCCCTGTTGGTCGCCCTGGACGGAATTAGTGGCGCGTCCTTCTACCAGTGGCTGAGGACGGTCATCCACGATCCGATCCGCCCTGACCTGGCTGTGGTGAAGGTGTCGATCGCCACCTATGCCCTGGCATTGCTGTTCTGGCCGACGGCCCGGATCATGAGCGGTCGGGGCTGGACACCCGCAGCCTTTGTTCTCCTGGGCGCTGTGATCATCGGGTCACTGGCGCTGAGTGCAGATGCCAGCTGGGCGGCTCTGGTCTTTGGTTTCGTAGCCTTCGGCGCGGTCAAGCTTTACGGCAAGATGGCCGCTAGACTGCTGGTCCCCGCCGTCGCCGCGCCATTCGTGCTCGGACCGGTGATGCTGTTGTGGGGCGTGCATTCCGGACTGGTGAACTGGCTGCATCGCCATGTGCCAAGATCCTGGGACGCCCGGCTGGATATCTGGGCCTTCACGGCCGATCATGTTCAGACCCACGCCATTCGGGGATGGGGACTTGACGCAAGCCGGACCTTCGGCGCCGCCATTCCGTTGCATACCCACAATGCTTCCATGCAGCTCTGGCTTGAGCTCGGCGCAATCGGCGCGGCCCTCGGCGGGATTTTCTTCAGCTGGGTTGCCTATCGCATTGTCGGCCTGACCGAAGAGTCACGCGAGGATGGGGCGATCGCCGCCGGCGCTCTGGTCACCTATCTGACCATCGGCGGCCTGAGTTTCGGTGTCTGGCAGGAGTGGTGGCTGGCGCTCGGGGCATTGACGGTCATCGCTTTCGATATCTCGCGCAAGGATTGAAGCTGTCGCGCCAGAGGTCAGGATGAACTTTCCTCCCTCTCGTCAAAAAGCGCCGATCTGCCGCATGATTTTGCCTTTTCCCTGCAGCTGCGGTAAAAGCCGCTCCCTTTGAAGTTATAGAGCCAGTCATGACCTCGCGTTGGACCCCCGCCACCTGGAGAGCAAAACCCGCCAAGCACATCCCGTCCGACTATCCGGATGCGGGCGCAGTGGAACGGGTCGAGCAGACGCTTCGCCAGATGCCGCCGCTGGTCTTTGCGGGAGAGGCGCGCCGCCTGAAGAGCCTGCTGGGCGACGTGGCCGAGGGGCGAGCCTTTTTGCTGCAAGGCGGTGACTGCGCCGAGAGCTTCAAGGAGTTCCACGCCGACAACATCCGCGACACCTTCCGCCTGATCCTGCAGATGGCGGTGGTCCTGACCTTCGCGGGCGGCAAGCCGGTGGTGAAGGTGGGACGGATCGCGGGCCAGTTTGCCAAGCCGCGCTCAGAGCCAATCGAGACCATCGGCGACGTAACCCTGCCGTCCTATCGCGGCGACAACATCAACGGCATGGACTTCACGGCCGAAGAACGCGCGCCCGATCCCGATCGTTTGCTGAAGGCCTATGGCCAATCGGCCTCGACCCTGAACCTGCTGCGCGCCTTCGCCAATGGCGGCTATGCCGACCTGCACAATATCCACCGCTGGACCCTGGGCTTTGTCGGCGACAGTCCTCAGGGCGCGCGCTATCGCGAGCTGAGCGAGAAGATCAGCGAGAGCCTGGCCTTCATGGCCGCCATCGGCGTGACGCCGGAAAGCCATCCCGGACTGCATCAGGTCGAGTTCTTCACCAGCCATGAGGCCCTGCTGCTGGGCTTCGAGGAAGCCATGACCCGCGTCGATTCCACCTCGGGCGATTGGTACGACACCAGCGCGCACCTGCTGTGGATCGGCGAACGCACCCGTCAGCTCGACGGCGCGCACATCGAGTTCATGCGCGGCGTCAAGAACCCGATTGGCCTCAAGTGCGGCCCGACCATGGAAGGCGATGATCTTCTGCGTCTGATCGACGTGCTGAACCCGCACAACGAGCCGGGCCGCCTGACGCTGTACGGCCGCTTCGGATCGGACAAGATCGCCGACCGGCTGCCGCGTCTGATGAAGGCGACCAAGGCTGCGGGCCGTTCGGTGGTCTGGGCCACCGATCCGATGCACGGCAACACGCTGAAAGCCTCGACGGGCTACAAGACCCGGCCGTTCGACCGTATCCTTTCGGAGGTGAAGTCGTTCGTCGAGATCGCCAATGCCGAGGGCGTCCACCCCGGTGGCGTTCACCTGGAGATGACCGGTCAGAACGTTACCGAGTGCCTTGGCGGCGCGCGGGCGGTGGGGGAGGGCGATCTCGCCGACCGCTACCACACCCACTGTGATCCGCGCCTGAATGGCGAACAGGCGCTCGAACTGGCCTTCCTGGTCGCCGAGAAGCTGAAAACCGCGCGGGACGACCAACGCAGCCGCGCCACGGCCTGACGCAAAACCTGTCCCGACTGGCGCAGGATCTGTCACGGGTATAGCCTCCTCCTCAGTGGAGGAGGCGACGCGACATGATGGATTCA